>NZ_JADPJQ010000067.1:195560-271380 GCF_023073515.1 Bradyrhizobium sp. 17
TCCCACTCGTTCCGGAACACGTGTCCGTCCGTGTCCTTGGCTTCCGCGCGAAAACGCCTGGCGCCGTTGGATACATAGGTGAAGCGCAGATTTGGATCTTCCGAGATCGAGATGCCGCCTTCCATCGACAGCACGGGGCTGTCGTCCTGCGTCAGCTTGAGCTGGTTGATGAAGAAGGCGGGAATGTAGAGCTGTGTGACCTGGTCCATCTGCAGGCCGGAATTGTTGGGATGGCCGATCATGATCTGCGCTTCCCGCATGCGGCTCGCCGGGGCCTCCTCGCGCGCGAATTGGCGGTAGCGCATCTGGCCGAGCCGGTTCTGGGCCTCCTCGGCATTCTTCCCTGCTGGTGCCGAGCAGCCGCCGGAGGCCTTCACGTAGACTTTCGAGACATAGAGCTGGCCATCGCTGAGCTCGGCCACCGCATGAACGTCGGTGTAATTGTTGACGCGCACGCGGGTCGAGATTTCAGTGACGTTGGCATCCGGTCCGAGCTCGAACTTCGCCGCCATCGGCGCGGGATTACGATCGATCACCAGCGTGATCGAACGGATGCGGCGGGCATCGCCGGGCGAGAGCTTGCTGCGCAGGGTCACCGGCACGATGGCCGCGTCTTCGGCACGATACGGCATCTCGATTCCAATGACATTGCCGCCGTCATTCATCGGACGGCTGCTGAAGATGTCCTGCACCAGGCCCGGCCAGGGATCGTAAGCCTCTTCCGCCTGCGCCGGCACGGCGAATGCAATGCCGAGGAGCAGGGCGATCAGAGGCAGTCGGCGCGTGCATCCCGTCATGGTCATGGTCCCGCGGACGAAGCAACGTTTCACGCATCGTAGCGCGTCCGCTACTCCCATTCAATTTCCGAAAATGCTGCGGTTGCGTTGCGGGCGTTGTAGTCGTCGAACAGCTCCCAGTGCGGCCGTTCCGAGGCGGCGGCCCTGTCTGCAGCGGTTCGGATCGGCTCGCCCTTCTTGTTCGACGCCCGGATGTCCGCCAGCAGTGCCGTCAGATAGCGCCGTTCATCGGTCAGCGCGGCAGGCCATTCACTCACAGGTCCGTGACCGGGAACGACGCGCTGCGCCGGAATGCTCTCGAGTTCCGCGAGGATGCGAAGCCAGCCGCGAATGCTGCCGTCCATCACCGGAATATGGCGGAGGAAGATGAGGTCGCCAGTGAACAGCGTCTTCGTCATCTCATCGAACACGGTCAGGTCATTGTCGCTGTGCCCGGCCGGCCAAGCCCGCAGGTTGAGGCGGCGCGCACCGAGATCGAGCATCAGGGTGTCCGTGACGAGCATTGTGGGCGGCACGATTTTCACGGGAGATATCAATTCGTCGCCCATGATGCGCCTAAAATTGTCGAGATAGTACGGCCCACGGGCAGCGAGCGCCCGCGGCAATCGGCTGTGACCGACGAAAATGGTGTCCCCGGCGACGAAAGCCGCATTGCCGAAAACATGGTCGGGATGGCCGTGGGTATTGATGACGTAGCGGATCGGCTTGCTGGTGCGGGCCCGCACCGCCGCCAGCAGCGCCTCGCCCTCGCGAACGCTACCGCCGGTATCAATCACGGCCACCGCATCTTCGCCCACGATGAAGCCGACATTGGCGATGTCGCCCTCGTTCTCGCGGGTCATCAGGGCGATGGTCCCGGAGTGTACGAAGATTCCCGGCGCGACTTCGCTCACAGGCAATTCGGCCGCTGCGGCGCATGCTAGCGTCGCTGTTACCAGGGACAAGGCTGCGATCACGAGAGCGATGCGAGACACTTTTCAGCCTCAGTTCAAAGGTTGCGCGCATTGCACTGCAACAAAGAAAGCCAGCACAAAGTCTGGCAAAACATGGCGCGTCATGCGTTGCATGGCTAGCATTCAAACAAGCCTAGGAGGAAGCGCGATGACGGAGGCCGGACGACATCGTCGCTGGTTGCTTTCACTGAGTATCCTGGTTGCGTCTTGCGCGTTCGGCGACGTCGCCATAGCGCAGACCAACGAGACGGGTGACCTCTCGTTCGAACTGGTCGACCCCAAGGTGCTACGCGTCTGTTCCGACCCGCGCAATCTGCCGTTCTCGAATGAGAAGGGCGAGGGGTTCGAGAACAAGCTTGCCGAGCTGTTTGCGGACAAGCTCCAGAAGAAGCTCGACTATGTCTTTTTTCCGCAAGCCACCGGCTTCGTGCGCATGACGCTCGGCTCGCATCGCTGCGACGTCATCATGGGCTTCCCCCAAGGCGATGACCTCGTGCAAGGCACCAATCCCTACTACCGCACGAGCTATGCCTTGGTCGCGAAAGCAGGTAGCGGGCTGGAGGAGGTCGACACGCTGGAGGATGCCAGGCTCAAGGGCAAGCATGTCGGCATCGTCGCCGGCACGCCGCCTGCGACCAACATGGCCATTGCGGGACTGATGGGTGATGCAAAGCCCTATCCGCTCATGATCGACACGCGCTACGACAATTCGGCGCAGGCAATGATCGATGATCTCACGGCGGGCAAGATCGACGCCGGCGTGCTGTGGGGACCGATGGCAGGGTTCTACGCGAAGAAGGCGGGGTCGCTTCATGTCACGCCGCTGGTGAAGGAAACCACCGGGCCAAAACTGGTCTATCGCATCGGCATGGGCGTGCGTGGCGCCGACCAGAACTGGAAGCGGCAGCTCAACAAGCTGATCCAGGAGAACCAGGGCGAGATCAACAAGATCCTGCTCGATTTCGGCGTGCCGCTGCTGGACGAGAACGATCGGCCGCTTGGCGCGGAGACGACCAAGAAGGCACCATGAGGCAGACGCCATGAGGCGGCACCTTGCGGCTGCGCTGGTCGGCGCCGTGCTGGTGGCGCCGGTCGTTGCGCAGCAGCAGGAGCCGTTCGAGCCCGAAGGCTATCGCACCGACAACTACCGCGCGCCCGTGCCGCCGACGCTCGGCGGCGCGCGCGTGCTGTCGACGTCAGAAGCCGAGGCGATTTGGCGCGCGAAGAGCGGCGCCTTCATCGACGTGCTGCCGCGCGCGCCGAAGCCGAAAAACCTTCCCGCGGGTACCGTTTGGCGCGAGGCGCCGCGCAAAAATATTCCGGGCAGCATCTGGCTGCCGGATACCGGCTACGGCACGCTGCCGCCCGCCATGGACGACTATTTCCAGCGCGGCCTGGCGCGTGCATCACACGGCGATAAGAACGCGCTGCTCGTGATCTATTGCCTGGCCGATTGCTGGATGTCCTGGAACGCCGCCAAGCGCGCGCTCGCGTATGGCTACTCCAACATCGCCTGGTATCCCGATGGCACCGACGGCTGGGAGCGTGCAAAGCTTCCTACTGAGGAGGCGCAGCCCGAGCCGCGGCCGGAGCAATAGGCAAGAGATCGTCATGCCTGGGCTTGCCCGGGCATCCACGTTCTTGGTGCCTCGTGGCTGTGCGTGGATGGCCGGGACAAGCCCGGCCATGACGCCCTGTCGCACGTGGGAAGAGGCGAGGAAAAGCTTACTGCTTCTGCAACTTCGTCAGCGTGCCCGTCCCGTTATTGTCGGTCGCAGAGTAGCTCACCCTGTCGCCGGCGTGGACGGCGTCGAGCATCGCGGCATCCTTGGCCTTATACTCCTGGAGCGCGCCGGCGCCGCCTGCGCTGCCGCCGACTGTGCCCTTCTGCGTCTGCTGGATCGAAATCGTGCTGTTGAGCCGATCTATCCGGGTGACCATTCCGGTCAGATCGTCAGCGAATGCGCTGCTTGCGAGCATGCTGATGGCTGCAGCGCCTGCGAGGATGAATTTCGTGGTTCCCATCGAGGCCTCCCGATGCCTTGGATTACCCGTCGACAAGACATCCTAGACCGATTTGGTTCCGGCATATAGCACGGCGGCAGGTTAATGATCGCCATGGAGGCGCGGGAACCGGCCGCAAGCGGTCAATGAGGCTGACTCTATTCCATTTCCTGCTGGATCACGCGTCCAAGCGCAAACAGCCGCTGGTCGATGGTGGTGGGAACCTCGCAGACGAATCGCACCACCTTGTGGCGGTCCTCGAAAATGCGAGTCTTCCAGATCAGCTCGTTGCTGAGCGCATCGACCTTAGCCTCGTCGCGCGGCGTGGCGCCTTGGAGCGCCTGAAGCTGGACGCTCTCCTCGCGGATCTTGTCGGCGGCTTCGCGCTGCTTGCGGCTGACGCGTTCCAGCCCGCTCATGACCTGCGAGCGCTGAGCGTTGAGCGTGTCGAACAGGCCTGCGAACAGCAGTTTTGCGTTCGTGGTCTTGTCGGCCGCGGAGCCCGCCAAAAACTCCTTCACCAACTTCTCGCCCTCGTCCAGCGGCGTCTTGCGTGCCGACAGTTTGGCGACCAGCGCGCTGACCTTGGCGTCGTCCTTCCATTTGTTCTGCACGTCGTCGAGCGGAGGACCGGCCCATACGGCGGCGAGCGAAATTTCCGGCACTTTGGCCTGCGTGCAGGGCCAATCCGGATAGCGCGGATCGGCCGCGCGTGCCGCCGTGCTCGCGGCTGCGAGCATCAGAGCGGCCATGGCCAGAACCCGAACCGTCATCCTTCGCCTCCCGCAGGCCCCCGTCGCGCCAGCCCGCGCGAGGGATCATAGGCCAGAATCGCGCCGATCATGAAGACGATTGTGCAGGTCGCGACCACCGCCAGCGAGATCCAGTTGATCTGTCCGTACAGCGCGAAGCGGATCAGCTCGACCGCATGGGTGAACGGATTGGCCTCGCAAACATAGTAGAGATATGGGCTGCCCTCCTGCACCCGCCAGAGCGGGTAGAGTGCCGATGAAGCGAAGAACATCGGGAAAATGACAAAATTCATCACGCCGGCAAAGTTCTCCAGCTGCTTGATGCCGGAGGAGATCAGCATGCCCAGCGAGCCCAGCATCAGTCCGGACAGGATCAGGGCCGGCAGCACGGTGAGATAGCCCGATAGGGGAGGGGTGATGTCCCAGAACCAGGCTATCAGCAGGAACGCGTAGACCTGGAGCAGCGACACCGCGGTGCCCGCGAGCAGCTTGCAGAACAACAGGTAGCCGCGCGGCAGTGGGCTCACCAGCAGCGTGCGCATGTTCCCCATCTCACGGTCATAGACCATCGAGAGCGAGGACTGCATGCCGTTGAAGAGCTGGATCATGGCCATCAGCCCCGGCGCGATGAAGACCTCGTAGAGGATGTAGGTCTCGTAGGGCGGGATGATGGAGATGCCGAGCACCTGGCGGAAACCGGCGGCGAAGATGAACAGCCAGACCAGCGGCCGCACCAGCGCCGAGACGAACCGCTCGCGCTGGTGCAGGAAGCGCAGTCCCTCGCGCCAGACAATGCCCGTGAGGCAGGTCATGTATTCGGCGGCCGAGAAGCCGCGCTGCGCCTCGCGCGTGGTGATGCTGCTCATGCGCCGCCGCCCGGCAGGGTCTGCGCGCCGGTCAGGCGCATGAAGGCGGTGTTGACGTCCTGCGCGCCGGCTTCCGCGACGACGCGGCTCATCGGTCCCTGCGCCAGCACCTTGCCCTGATGCAGCACCACGAGATCGTCACCGGCCATGATTTCGTCGAACAGATGCGTGGCCCAGAGTACGCCGATGCCTTGCTCGCTCACGAGCTGGCGCACATGGCTGATGATGTCGGCGCGCGCCTTGACGTCGAGGCCGACGGTCGGCTCGTCCAGCAAGAGCAGGCGCGGCCGGTGCAGCAGCGCCCGGGCGATCTCCAGCCGCCGCATCTGCCCGCCCGAGAGATCGCGCACCTTGCTGCCGGCGCGCTCGGTAAGCCCGATGCGACCGAGCAGCTCGGCGGCTCGAGCGCCGGCTTCGCGGCGGCTGATGCCGTGGAGTGCGGCGTGATAGAGCAGGTTCTGCGTCAGCGACAGATCGAGATCGAGCGTGCGCGGCTGGAACACGACGCCGAGCAACCGCAGCGCCTCGCCGGGACTCTTGCTGATGTCATGGCCGAAAATGCCGACGCGGCCGGACTGGATGCCGAACAGGCGCGTGATCAGCGAGAACAGCGTGCTCTTGCCCGCCCCGTTGAGGCCAAGCAGGGCCGTGAAGCTCGCGGGCTGCACGTTGAAGGACACGTCCATCAGCGCGCGGCGCGGTCCATAGGCGTGGCTGACGTCGTCGATCGATAGCGCGGGCACGGTCGCCGGATCGGGCCTTGGTGTTTCGCGTTGTTCGGCGATGGGAACAGGGCTGGTCATGGCGCGATCGTGATACCCCAGGGCAGTTCGCCCACTTGAATGGTCTTGATCACCTTTTGCGCGGCGACGTCGATGACGGAGACGTCGTTCGAGACGCCATTGGTGGTGAGCAGAAATTTTTCGTCCGGGGTGAATGCCATGTGCCAGACCCGCTGTCCCACCAGCAGATATTTCGTCACCTTGCGCGAGGCGGTATCGACCACGGCGACGCGATTGGCGGGACCGAGCGCGATGAAGGCGGTCTTGTCGTCCCGGGTCATGCCGATGCCAACGGGCTGGATCGCCTCTTTCCTCAACCCCGGAATCTCGAAATTGATCTTGCCGGTCACCTCGTGCTTTCCGGGGTCGATGATCGAGACGGTGCCGCCGATCTCCGAGGACACCCACAATTCGGAAGCGTCGTGCTTGAATTCGGCAAAGCGCGGTCGCGCGTCGACCAGCACGTTGGCGACGATCTGGCGCGACGACGTGTCGATGAAATGCGCCATGTTGGTGGTCTCGGACGTGTTGATCAGCGTCTTGCCGTCCGGGCTGATGGTCATGCCCTCGGGCTCGACGCCGACCTGGATGTCGCCAAGGCGAGCGCGCTTCTCGAGGTCGATCACGGTCACTGTGTTGTCGTTCTCGTTGGCGACATAGAGGACCTTGCCGGCGGCATCCTGGGCGAACAATTCAGGGTCGGGACCGGAGGGCAGGCTGTCCACCACGGTTTGCGTCTTCGCGTCGATCATCTGGATCGTGTCGTCGTCGCCGACCGCGACCATCACGAACTTTCCGTCGCGCGTGAAGTCGATGCCACGCGGGCGCTGGCCGACCTTGATGGTCTTGGTCACCGTCCAGCTTTCGGTATCGATCACCGACACCGTGTTGCTCTTCTCGTTCGAGACATAGGCGATGAACGCATGCGCCGGCGCTGCCGCCAGCGCCAATCCGGACAGCAACCCAACACGCCACGCGCGGAACGTCCAAGTCCTCACTTTAATGTCCTCACTTCAGCTTGCATTTGCTCTCCGGGCGGTCATAGCCGAGCGTGTCGAGCTCGGAGACCTGGTGCAGGAAACCTTCTTGCGGCGACACCGACACCACCATGCGGCCATCGACCAGCAGGATCGGCTGGCGCAGCTGCAGGTTCCAGTCGCGCAAGGTCAGCTTCGTGCCCTTGAAGGCGGCGACCGAGAACTCCGGGCCCTTGATGAAATCGGTGACCTTCTTGACCTCGCCGGAATTGGTGCGCGACGTGGCCTCTCCGATCATGCGCACGGCGGTCCACGCCTGCATGTCGAGCGCAGTCATCCGCCGCGCGTTGAGCTTGACGAAGCGGTTCTGCATCTGGATCGCGCCCCACTGGTCCTGCGCAGCGTCCCAGCTCCGCGGCACGAGGCCGGCCGAGCCCGCGACAGGCCGTGGATCCCAGGTGCGATAGGGCAGGTAGGCGCCGAACACCTCGCTCTCGTCAGCGGCGACCAGTACATCATAGGCCGGAGCTTGTTGCGTGAACACCGGCATCTGCCGCTGGATCAGCGTCACGCCGGAGTCCGTGCGGCGCGCGCCGCCTTTGTCTTCGAAGCTGCGCTCCTGCACGATCTTGGCGCCGAACCGCGTCGCGGTGCGCCGGAGCGCATCGGCGAACAGTCTGTCCTCGTCATGCGAGCCAACCACGAGCAGCCAGCGCTTCCATTGCTTCCACACCAGATACTGACCGAGCGCATCGGCCAGCATTGCGCGCGTCGGCGCGGTGTGGATGACGTTGGCACGGCAATCGGCCTCGCGCAGCCGCTCGTCGATCGCGCCGGCGTTGAACAGCAACGTGCCGCGCTCGCGCAGGGCGTCGGCGACCTTCAGCAGCGTGTCGGCCGGCAGGTCGGCGATGATGAAGCCGTTGCGTGCGGCGAGCTCTGTCGCGGCCTGCACGGCATCTTCGCCCTCCTTGATACGACGCTCCTCCAGCGCAAATCGCTGGTTGAGGAATTTGCCGGTAGTGTTGTTGTCCTCGATGGCCAGGCGTGCGCCGGCGACGCCGTCATTCTCCGCGGGCTGCTCGACCAGCGACAGCGTTGATCTGGTGCCGGCGATTCCGAGATAGCCGACGCCGATCATGACAGGGTCGGCTGCGAGCGCACTCGTCGCAGCAAAACCCAGGCAGATCAGGCCGACCAACCATCGGATCATGTTTCCTCCAGATGTTCTCCCCGGCTTGACCGCCGATGGAGAATTGTCTCTGCTAAAGCATGACCGATTTGTCAGGGCATGCAACCCCGCATTTCGTCCTCACGCCGCCACGCCGGGAATCACGATCATGCGAGCGCTGATATGTTTCGCCGCTTTGCTGTTGACGGGCTCGGCCGCATTCGCCGATCCGCCGAAACTCGCGGTGTTCGATTTCGAACTGATCGACACCAGCCTGCCTGGCGAGTTCTACGGCTCCAAGCCCGAGGAAGCGCGGCTCGACCTCATCAGCGAGCAGTTGCGCAAGGCACTGGTTGAGTCAGGCAGGTTCCAGCTGATCGATATTGCGCCGGTCCGGGATGCGGCCCGTCACGCCAATCTGCAGGCCTGCGGCGGCTGCGACCTCAAGCTTGCCGGGCAGCTGGGTGCCGATTTGGAAATCACTGGCATGGTGCAGAAGGTCTCGAACCTGATCATCAATCTGAACATCTACCTGCGCGACGTGAAGACCGGCAACATGATCACGGCCGCCAGCGCCGATATGCGCGGCAACACCGATGAATCCTGGACGCGCACGATGAGCTATCTGATCCGCAACCGCTTGCTGGCGCCGAACTACGGCAAGCCGTGAGGGAGATATTTACCCCTTCAATCGCTCCGCATGCCAGTGCAGGTGATCGCCCATGAAGGTCGAGATGAAGTAATAGCTGTGGTCGTAGCCCGCCTGCCGCCGCAGCGTCAGCGGAATGTTGGCCTTGGCACAGGCCGCCTGCAGCAATTCAGGACGAAGCTGCTCTTTCAAAAAGTTATCGGCCTCGCCGACGTCGACGAGGAAGCCTGAAAACTTCGCGCCGTCCTCGATCAGCGCCACCGTGTCGTGGCTGCGCCAAATGTCCTTGTTCGGCCCGAGATAGCCGGTCAACGCCTTGATGCCCCAGGGCACGAGCGACGGCGCGACGATCGGCGCAAAGGCGCTGGCCGCGCGAAAACGGTGCGGGTTGCGCAGCGCGACCGTCAGCGCGCCATGGCCGCCCATCGAATGGCCCATCACCGATTGGCGCTTCGCATCGACCGGAAAATTTTCCGCCACGAGTTTCGGCAGTTCGTCGGTGACGTAGCTCCACATGCGATAATTGCTTGAAAACGGCGCTTCCGTCGCGTCGACATAGAAGCCGGCGCCAAGACCGAAATCATAGGCATTATTGGCATCGCCGGGCACGTCGGGGCCTCGCGGGCTGGTGTCGGGCGCGACGAAGATCAAGCCGAGCTCGGCGCAGGCTTTGCGGAATTCGCCCTTCTCGGTGACGTTGGCGTGCGTGCAGGTGAGGCCGGAGAGATACCAGACCACAGGCAGCTTGGCGCCCTGTGCGTGCGGGGGAACATAGACCGAGAACGTCATGTCGGTTCCGGTCGCCTGGCTGGCATGGCGATACACGCCCTGCACGCCGCCATAGGATGTATTGGTCGAGACAGTCTGGATCGTCATGCCGTTATGCTCCGTGGCATCAAACCACATCAGGATTGCAACGCTTGTGTGACCGAATTCGCGGCGGCCGTCAGGCCACGCCGCTGTCGATCGCCAGCCGCACCAGCTCGACAGAGGTTTTCACCCCGAGCTTCTGGCGCATGATGGACGAGGTGTTGGCGACAGTCTTGTAGGACGACTGCACCAGCCAGGCGATCTCGGATAGGCTCTTTCCGGCGCTGAGCAGCCGCAAAATCTCCATCTCGCGCGCGTTCAGCTTCGACAGCGGGCTTTGCGCCAGCGCGGGTCCCGCAAAGGCGATGCTGCGCGCGATCGCGCTCGGCAGATAGGTGCCGCCGCCGCCGACGGTGCGAATCGCCTCGACGAGATCGTCGGGGTCACCGGTCTTGGAGACATAGCCCTTGGCGCCGCACTCGATCGCCCGCGCGGCAAAAGCAGGGTCGTCGTTCATGCTGAACATGATGATCCGGGCCTCGGGCGCGCGCTCGAGGATGCGGCGCGCGAGCTCGAAGCCGGACACGGTCGGCAGGTTGATGTCGATGATCGAGAGGTCGGGGCGCTCGACGATGAAGACGCACTCGCCGTCTTCGGCGTCGGCGGCCTCCAAAATCTCGATCTCGCCCTCGTCCGCCAGCACGGCACGGCAGCCGGAGGCGACGATGGGATGATCGTCGACGATCAAAATGCGCATAGGCGTTCCTCGCGACAGCGTCTTGGCCTGTTTCGCGCCCGGCCGGGATTGCTGTACGCTTTCGATTAGATATCGGGCGCTTCGCCTCTGTCAACGTTATCGGACAAGGGGCAGGCCAATCCTTCGCGGGGGCACGGGCGATACCAATGTGGCAAAATCTATCCTTGCGCGGGCGCATCAACCTGCTGCTGGCGCTGCTGCTGGCGCTGGGACTCGCCGTCAATATCGGCCGCCAGGTCGCGGAAGCCGGGCCGCGCGTGCAGGCCGAGGACCAGAGCGTGATCCGGCTCGCGCGCGAATTCATCGAGATGATCGTTGCGGATCTCAACGAGGCGCCCGATCCGGATGCCAGGCTGAACCAGATCGCACGCGACCTCAGCCGCCTGCGCCATGTCAGCATCGCGCTTCGGGACGAAGCCGGCCGTCCGCTGACGCAGCCCCGGACCGACGCCGATGACGACACCCGCGCGCCGCCGGCCTGGTTCGTCAGCCTGGTTCATCCCGAGCAGACCGCGGTGAGCGTGCCCGTCTCGATCCATGGCAAGCCGGGTTCGCTGCTGATCACCTCCCATCCCGATGACGAGATCGCCGAGATCTGGGACGCCATCGTGACCCAGCTCGAGGTCGGCTCGGTGATCGCGCTGGCGCTGTTCCTGGTGATGATGAATGTGATCGGCCGGGCATTGGCGCCGCTCCAATCCCTTGCGGACGTGATGGCCGAGCTCGAAGACGGGCGTTATCAGGCGCGCGTCGCGCCGGGCGGCGCGCCGGAACTCGCCGCGATCTGCACCAAGCTCAACCATCTTGCGGCAACGCTCAGTGACGCCATCGAGGACAAGCGGCGCCTCGCCGAGCGAACGGTGTCGCTCCAGGACGTCGAGCGCAAGGAGATCGCGCGCGAGCTCCATGACGAGTTCGGGCCATACTTGTTCTCGCTACGCGCGCATGCCAGCGCGCTGGCGAAGCAGGCGGACGGACGCGCCCCGAATGCGGAGGCCGTGCGAAAACACGGCAGTGCCATGCTGGAGCAGATCAACGCGCTTCAGCAGTTCAATCGCCGCGTGCTGGAGCGCCTCCGGCCAGTCGGCCTGGCCGAGTTCGGCCTGCGCCAGGCGCTGGAATCGCTGTCGCGGCTGTGGCGGGAGTCGCATCCCGATGTCACCATCGAGACCGTGATCTCGCCGGCGCTTGGCGTCACCGGGGAGACCGCCGACCTCACCATCTACCGCATCGTGCAGGAGGCGCTCACCAACGTGTTCCGCCACGCCGGCGCGACCTCGGTTAACGTCGTCATCGAGCCGGTGGCGGAGGCGGCAAGCGACGGCCGCAGCTGTGCCCGGGTGCGGGTCAGCGACAATGGCCGCGGCATGGAGCCCGGCCAAAAGCTCGGCTTCGGGCTCGTCGGCATGCGCGAGCGGATTCTCGCGCTGGGCGGCACGCTCAACGTCGTCTCGGGTGACGGTGGTCTGACCGTAGAGGCCCTGGTCCCGACGGCAGCGGCCTGATCGCGTCGGGAAAAATTCCCGATTTGGTCGGGAAATTTGGTGCGATACGGCCCGACCTTTTGTGGCTGGCGCACGCATTCCTGCCGATTACACTCGTCTCGACCAACCGGGGGAAGATCAAAACAGTCGGTGGTCACGGATGGGAAGGCTGGGATGGGCGATCGTGTTTGGTTCAAGCGTTTTCGGTTCAAGCCTATTGGGTTCAAGCCTCTTGGGTTCAATCGTCGTTTGTTGATCGCCTTGGTTTCGACCGGGCTGCTCTCCGTCTTCGCGATCCCCGCGGGGGCCGCGCAGGACGAGGAAACCAACGTCCAGAACCTGCCGCCGGTCGAGGTGACGGCGCCGCCGCGGTCAACGGCGCGGCGCACCGCGTCATCGCGTCCGGTCGCGCACATCGGAGCGCCGTCATCCGCCAGCCCCAAGACGCGCCTCTACGTCTATCCGACCGCGCCGGGTACCGGCAGAGGTCTTGACGTCGACAAGGTCCCCTCGGCGATCAACGCCGTCGACGCCAGCCAGATCAAGCGCACCGGCTCGCTGAACATCACCGACGCGCTTCGCGACAACATCGCCGGCGTCAACATCAGCGAGGTTACCGGCAATCCATTTCAGCCGGATGTCGAATTCCGCGGCTTCGTTGCCTCGCCGGTGACGGGCACGCCGCAAGGCCTCGCTGTGTATCAGAACGGGGTTCGCATCAACGAGGCCTTCTCCGACGCCGTCAACTGGGACCTGATCCCGACCGCGGCGATCCGGTCGGTGACGCTCGTGACCAACAATCCCGCCTTCGGCCTCAACGCGCTGGGCGGCGCGATCAATTTGCAAATGAAGGACGGTTTTACCTATCAGGGCGCGGAGCTTGATCTCATGGGCGGCTCGTTCGGCCGCATTCAGGGCTCGGCGCAATGGGGCAAGACGGTCGACAAGAACTACGGCGTCTATGCCGCGCTCGAAGGCCTGCACGACAACGGCTTCCGCAATTTCTCCCAATCGGACGTGCGGCGCTTCTACGGCGACGTCGGTTACAAGGCGGGCGACAGCGAATTCCACGCCAACATGGGCGTCGCCAAGAACGATTTCGGCGCCAACGCCACCGTTCCCGCCGAGCTGCTCGACAAATATTGGGGCGCGACCTACACGACCCCGCAGACCACTTCCAACCGCGTCGGCTATCTCAACCTGACGGGCAAGGTCGATGCGACGCCGACCTGGACACTCGAAGGCACCGCGCATGTGCGCAGGTACGAGCAGAAGCTCGTCGACGGCAATCCGACCGACGCGCAGGAATGCACTGACCCGGGGCTCGCTGGGCTTCTTTGCTTCGGCGACGGCGCCACACCGGCAAACGGCGTGAACGGCCTGCCGCTTGCCAATCCTTTCGCGTCCGGGACCATCCTCGGCGAGATCGACCGGAGCTCGATACGTTCGACCACCTTCGGCGTGTCGGGGCAGGCCACCAACACCGACCAGCTGTTCGGCCACGACAACCGCTTCGTGATGGGCGCGACCTATGACGCCAGTGTCACGCGCTATAACGCCACCGCCGAAATCGGCACGATCGGAGAAAGCTACGTCGTCAGCGGCGGCGGCCTCTTCCTGGGGCCGACTGGCGTACCTGATACCGTTGCCGGCCCTGTCTCGCTGCGGACCGTCAATCAATATAACGGCCTCTACGCAATGGACACGTTCAATATCACGGACGCCTTCGCCGTCACCGGCGGCGGCCGGTTCAACGTCGCGGGCATCACGCTGGAGGATCAGCTCGGGACCGATCTCAACGGCGATCACACCTTCACCCGCTTCAATCCGGTAATCGGCGGCACCTACAAGATCACGCCGGAGCTGACGGCCTACGCCGGCTATTCCGAGGCCAACCGCGTTCCGACGCCGCTCGAGCTCGGCTGCTCGGATCCAGCCCGTCCCTGTCTGATTGCCGCGTTTCTCGTCTCCGATCCGCCATTGAAGCAGGTCGTGTCCAAGACCGTGGAAGCGGGCCTGCGCGGCAGCAGGGAGCTGAACATCGGCACGCTCGGCTGGAAAATCGGCGGCTTCCGCGCCACCAATTACGACGACATCGTCGCCGTTCCCGCAGTCGGCCGCACCGGCTTCGGCTATTTCTCCAACGTCGGCCGTACCAGGCGTCAGGGGCTCGAAGCTGAGGTCAACATCAAGTCGCCCACGCTTCAGTTTCAGGCGAGCTACGCTTTCGTCGACGCACGCTATCTCGACGCTTTCGCGCTCGGTTCCGAAAGCCCGTTCAGGGATACTGTCACCGAGACCATTCAGGTGCTACCCGGCAACCAGCTCCCCGCGATCCCGCGCCATCGCGTCAAGGTCGGCATCGACTATGCCGTCACCGACGTGTGGAAGGTTGGCGGCAACGCGCTGTTCGTCTCCAGCCAATATCTGGTCGGCGACGAGTCCAACCAATATACGAAGCTGCCGTCCTACACCGTGTTCAACTTGCACACGTCCTACCAGGTGACCAAGAACGTCCAGCTCTACGGCAAGATCGACAATATCTTCGACAGGCGCTACGCGACCTACGGACAGTTCTTCGACCGCGAAGCCGTGCCCAACTTCACCAATGGCGGTGCCGAGTTCACCGACCCGCGCTCGCTCAGTCCGGCAAGGCCGCGTGCGTTCTATGCGGGGATGCGGGTGACGTTCTGATCTTGGCTCGGTAAGCCCGGGTTGGCGCCGCCCGGCATGGCGTGTCACGCCGGCTCTGCTCTACCTCAAGCCGATTGACTCATTGTTCATGTTTTGTTCTTATGCTGCTCGTCCAGCCAAGGGAGCGAGCCATGGACAACCGCATCAACGAAATCCGCAGGATCATCAGGGCGTTACGCGTCAGCATGCGTGAGGCCGAGGCGATCATGCATGAGCAGATCAACAGGGACGAGGACTGCAGCTTCGTCGCAGGCGAAGTCATGAAGATGCGCACGGTAATGAGCGGGCTCGTTCAGGAGCGGGCCGCGCTCGGAGACACCGACCCGATCGTCGTCGCCAGCCTGTTCGTTCCCCGCCGTCGGCCGATGCCATCGCGCGTCGGGGTTGAGAAGCGCAGCCTTGTTCCGCCGCGAAAGATGGCACGAGCATGAAGGGGGAGAGGCCGACCTACTTCTCCGACATGCAGGAGCCGCCGGAATTTCTGAAGGCGCTTCATCATGCGCGGCGCCTGTCCTGCCTCGAGGGTTGGTGCCGCATGCACATCGAGGCCATCCAGGTTGCGATTGATCAGTACGCGGAGGCGGCTCTCGGTAACCGGGAGTTCTTCCTCAATAAGCCGCACAGCATCGGTGGAAGTCGCAGCGGCGGCGACGTGCCGTGACAGCGGTGCGTGTCAGCGTATCGACCTTTTGACATCTCCGATGATCCCGCCCGCCGGCGAAGCTTGGCGTCGCGTTGTTTTTACCGATTGGAAACCATAGCGAATGATCCTAAAATTGTAACGAAACTGTTCGGCTGTCTCTGCGTCGGTTCGTCGGAGGGCCCGTCCGATGACAGAGCACCAGTTGAGAGAGCAGGAATTCCAGATCGCGCGGTACCGGCATTTGGAGCGCGAAGTGACCGATCCACTTGCCGCCTGTCTGCTTCACAGCATCATTGAAGACCTGGAGGCCGAGCTGCGCAGGAATAGCCCGGATTGGCTCGGGCCGCGCGATTAACGCTTTGTTAGCGCTGATCGTGTCGATATGCGCGAGGAAATACCAGGGGAGACTGCTCCCATGTTGAAGGACGGCACCTACGCCGCCTGGTACAAGACGCCGCTCGATCAGGGGACCGGGATCGTCCATATCGCAGACGGACAGATCTGGGGCTGCGACAGCCTGATGACCTATCACGGCTCTTGCAAGGTCGACGGCGATCGCTTCACCGCCACCGTGTCGACGAAGCGCCATACCGACGGACGCGCAACCGTGTTCGGCGTCGACGATGAGCTCACGCTGGACATCGAGGGAAACTGCCCGGGCAAGGTGGCGACCTACACGGCGACGGCAGCGCAAGCGCCGGGAATGATCCTCCAGGGTACGCTGATTCTGACGGAACAGCAGGCGCCCGCACCTGAACGAACCGGGCAGATGCCGCCGTTCAATCCCGACAAGCTGCCAAAGTTGCCGAAGCGCTCGCGCTGATCGCGGAAGCCCGCGCGCCACCGCGGCGGAAGGACCTCATGTCTGCTCCCGACCCAGGCAGACATTCCGCAATCCAGGCTCGCCAAGCAACGAGAACGGTCCCGTCGTTGGTCATGGCAACACCGAGCCAATTCATCCGCGCTGGATTCCCGCCGTCATCAAGCGATCACTGCGAATACGAAAGCTGATCTTCCGTGACGACTCGCTCGATTTTCTCCGACTTGCACTTGATGCGGTATCGGAGACGTCCATCGGACTCGATGGGCATATGCTGGACGATGGTGTAAATCATCGGTGGCTCAGTTGCGGCACGTCCTTGTGGGCCTTGGGGCTGGTGGCGAACGTCTTCATTCAGCTTGTAGGCATACGACATATATCTACCTCGAATTCACGGTGGCTCTGACGCGGGTCAGTCATTGTATCCCTGGCAGGACAGGCGCTTGGTCAAGCGGAAGAGGTTACCACAGTCTGATGCGGTCAAACCGCGTCATAAGTCAGTCGTTCTCTTGCTTGACCGGTGCAGACAGACAATCGCCCAGAGCGGAGCGGCGATGGCTGCAGCATACGCCATATTTGCGAAGTTTGGTCGTAATTTCCGAGCGGTATATGGCATTCTGTGAGCCTACGGGCCCTCGTATCGAGGGAACTGACAACTTCCTTGCCGGATTGGGCTGGAATTCGAATGACGGTGGGGCTGGTATTTCGGCTTTGGGGTAGCTCTGCCGACGATCGCCCTAGCCCCTTTCGGACAACTTTGTCGCATTCCGCAATCCTGCATCCTCGGCCCTCGGCTCGCCCGCTTCTCAAACGACCCGCGATTCGCCATGGTG
This sequence comes from Bradyrhizobium sp. 17, assembly GCF_023073515.1. NCBI lineage: Bacteria > Pseudomonadati > Pseudomonadota > Alphaproteobacteria > Hyphomicrobiales > Nitrobacteraceae > Bradyrhizobium > Bradyrhizobium sp. 17. The sequence continues at coordinate 212,553 of NZ_JADPJQ010000067.1, forward strand.
CCACCGAAAGAGCATCACCCCGGAGCACGATCAATGTCGGACAAGGTCTCGCGTCGCCAGTTCGCCACGCTGGCGGGATTGTCCGCAGCCGGAATCGCCAATCCTCTCGAGGTCGCGGACGCCAAGCCCGCATCGCCGCCGCGAAACGTGGACGGTTTCCCCGCGGGCTTCGTCTGGGGCACGGCGACCTCGTCCTATCAGGTCGAGGGCGCGGTCAACGAGGACGGGCGAGGGGCCTCGATCTGGGACAAGTTCGTCCGCATCCCCGGCAAGATCGAGGATGGCTCGACCGGCGACCGCGCCAACGAGCACTATCACCGCTACAAGGAGGACATCGCGCTCATCAGGGAGCTCGGCTGCAAGGCCTATCGCTTCTCGGTGGCCTGGCCGCGGCTGTTTCCGGACGGCGACGGCAAGCCCAACCCGAAGGGACTCGATTTCTACAACCGCCTGGTCGACGAACTCCTCAAGAACGGCATCGAGCCGTGGCTGACGCTCTATCATTGGGACCTGCCGCAATCGCTCCAGGACCGGTTTGGCGGCTGGCGGTCGACGGAGACCTGCAAGATCTTCGGTGATTACGCGGCCTATGTCGCCGAGCACCTGACCGATCGCGTCAAGAACGTATTCACACTGAACGAGAGCGGTCGCTTCGTCTATTTCGGCTACGGCATCGGCATCGACGCGCCCGGCGTGACGCTGCCACAAGCCGAGGTCAACCAGATCAGGCACAACAGCGCGCTCGCGCACGGGCTTGCGGTGCAGGCGGTACGCGCCCATGGCCGCCGTGGCACCAGGGTGGGGCCGGCGGAGAACATCGATGCCTGTGCCCCCGCGATCGACACGCCGGAGAACGTCCGCGCCGCAGAGATCGCGCTGCGCGAAATGAACGCCGGCTATCTCAACGTCATCATGACGGGCCAGTACACCGACGCCTTCCTGAATTTCGCCGGGCGCGACGCGCCGAAATACACGGATGCGGAGCTGAAGATCATCTCCTCGCCGGTCGATTTCCTCGGCCTCAACATCTACGCGCCGCAGAACTATGTGGTGGCCTCCGACCAGGGCGCGGGCTTCATGCCGCTGCCGATCCCGAAATCCTTCCCGCACATGAATTCGGACTGGCTGCGCGTCGGCCCCGAGACGATCTACTGGGTGCCCAAGCTGGCGGCAAAGATCTGGAAAACGGACGCGATTTATATCAGCGAGAACGGCACCTCCGGCGACGACGTCGTGACGCCCGACGGCAAGATCTACGACACCGACCGCATCATGTATTTGCGCAACTACCTGGCCCAGCTCCAGCGCGCCACCGCCGAAGGCGTGCCGGTGCGCGGCTATTTCCTCTGGAGCCTGATGGACAATTTCGAATGGGTATTTGGGCTCAACAAGCGCTTTGGGCTCTACCACGTCAATTTCGATACGCAGGTGCGTACGCCGAAACTCAGCGCCAGCTTCTATCGCAACGTGATCGCGAAGAACGCAGCGGGGGTTTGATTGCTCTCCCTCGCCCCGCTCTTGCGGAAGGGCGACGAGCTTGGCTCGCGTTGAGAGGGCGGGGTGAGGCGGTTCCGCCAGCGCGCATTGACTCCCTTCGCCCGCTGATTCAAAACGCTTCCAACCGTTCAACAAGAGGATAATGCCAATGATCGACGCACTCATCATCGATGCCTGCCGGACCCCGCGGGGCGTTGGCAAGGCCGGCAAGGGGGCGCTCTCGGGCATTCATCCGCAGCAGCTGGGAGCAACCGTGCTGCGCGCGCTCGCGACGCGCACCGGCATCGACACCGCCGACGTCGACGACGTCATCTGGGGCTGCAGCGCGCAGGTCGCAACGCAAGGCGGCGATCTCGGCCGCATGTCGGCGCTGGACGCCGGCTACGACGTGCGCGCGAGTGCCGTAACGCTCGACCGCTTCTGCGGCTCCGGCATCACCGCCGTCAACATGGCCGCAAGCTCGATCATGTCGGGCACGGAGGACCTCGTCGTCGCCGGCGGCTGCGAGATGATGTCGATGGAAGGACGCCGCGGCGGCGGTCCGATGATGATGGACAACGGCAATCTGCGCCTGCGAGCGCGGCATCCGCAGTCGCATCAGGGCGTCTGCGCCGACGCGATCGCGACGCTGGAAGGCATCACGCGAAGGGACGTCGACGCGCTCGGCCTCGAAAGTCAGAAGCGTGCCGCGCATGCGATCGCGAACGGCCACTTCAAGAAGAGCCTCGTGCCGGTGCATCGCGAGGACGGCAGCCTCGCGCTCGACCATGAAGAATATCCGCGGCCGCAGACCACGATGGAAGGGCTGAGCGCTTTGAAGCCCGCATTCCCCGCAGTCGCCGACCATGCGCTCGACGACAGGGGCACGACCTATCGCGGCCTGATCCTGCAGAAATACCCCGACCTCGAGATCGACTTCATGCACCACGCCGGCAACTCGTCCGGCGTCGTCGACGGCGCCGCCGCGATCCTTCTGGCTTCGCCCGCTTACGCCAGGGCGCACGGCCTGAAGCCGCGCGCCCGCGTCGTCGCGATGGCGAATATGGGGGACTCGCCGACGCTGATGCTGAACGCGCCGGTGCCGGCGACGCGCAAGGTGTTGGCGAAGGCGGGGCTGACCATCGACGACATCGACCTGTTCGAGATCAACGAGGCCTTTGCCGTGGTTGCGGAAAAATACATCCGCGACCTCAAGCTCGACCGCGCCAAGGTCAACGTCAACGGCGGCTCGATCGCGCTCGGCCATCCCATCGGCGCCACCGGCTCGATCCTGATCGGCACCCTGCTCGACGAGCTTGAACGGCGCGACTTGAAGCGCGGTCTCGTCACCATGTGCGCGGCCGGTGGCATGGCCCCGGCCGTCATCATCGAACGTATCTAGCGCGAGCGAAGCTCGTCGCGCTCCCTAGAAATAAGGGAGAGAAAGTACCCGCGATCGCCACATCACGACGATCTAGGCTTATTTTCCAGGGTGAATCGCGACCGGACTCCGACAAAGAGGCCGGTCATCGCTTGTCGAAAGCATCGAATCAGCTTTAGCAAGGCTGCGTGCGGGCCTTTGAAACAAGGTAAAATCCGCTGCCTGAGGCTTCTCCCGCTCCGGAAGTGGCTAAAAAGCAGGGTTTTTTGCCACAGAGGGCCAAAAAAGCCCGTAAAACCCCGACAAAACTGTGCAGAAGGCTATAGGCCTTCACCGGTTGGTCTAATATGCAGCCGTCAACGAATCAGAGGAGACACGATGGCCACCCAAATGTCGAAATCGCAGCTGATCGAAAAGATCGCGACCACCACCGAGCTTTCCAAGCGTGACGTCAAGAGCGTCATGGAGACGCTGACCGACGTCGGTCACAAGGAGCTCAAGAAGAACGGCCTGTTCCTGGTGCCGGGCTTCGCCAAGTTCGTGGTCATCAAGAAGCCCGCCACCAAGGCGCGCAAGGGCACCAACCCGTTCACGGGCGAAGAGATGATGTTCAAGGCCAAGCCGGCCCGGAAGATCGTCCGCGCCCGCCCGGTCAAGGCCGCCAAGGACGCCGTGGGCTAACAACGCAAAGGCCCCCTCGAGCGAGGGGGCCTTTTGTTCGGGGCTGTCGCGAGGACTTGAGACGGAGGGCTCAACCCTTGCGGCGCTTCGCGCGGACCGGGATCGGCTGAAGCCGCGGTCCGGATGCCGCCAGCGCATCGCGAACCCCGTCTATGGCGCGATCGAGCAACTGGCGCAACCGCTGCGTCTTTCGCGATTGCTTCGCTTTTTCCAGCAGTTTCTTCATCGCATTCACTCCGCCGCTTCGACCTTGGCCTCGATTTTGGCCTCGGCCGGCTCGAGCGCCGCGGCGATGGCTTCGTCGACGCGCTCCAGCCAGATGAATTCGAGGTTGTCCCGCGCGCTCTGCGGGATATCGTCGTAATCTCGCTTGTTGCGCGCTGGCAGCATCACCCGCTTCAGGCCCGCGGCCGCGGCTGCCACCACCTTCTCCTTGATGCCACCGACCGGCAGCACCAGGCCGCGCAGCGAGATCTCGCCGGTCATGGCGGTGTCGCTGCGCACCGTGCGATTGGTGAGCAGGGACGTCAGCGCCGTGAACATCGCAACGCCCGCGCTCGGTCCGTCCTTCGGGGTCGCGCCTGCCGGCACGTGAACGTGGATGTCGCTCTTTTCGAACAGCTGCGGATCGATGCCGAGCTGCGTGGCCTTGCTCTTCACCAGCGTCATCGCAGCCTGCACGCTCTCGCGCATGACCTCGCCGAGCTGGCCGGTCAGGATCATGCCGCCGCGGCCTGATACCCGCGAGGCCTCGATGAACAGGATGTCGCCGCCGACCGGCGTCCAGGCCAGGCCAGTGGCCACGCCTGGAATGCTGGTGCGCTGCGCGATCTCGCCTTCGAAGCGCGGCTGGCCGAGCACAGTGCCGATGTCCTTTGGCGTCACGACGATCTTGGCAGCCGTGCCCTCGGCGACCTGCACGGCAGCATGGCGGAACAGCTTTCCGATCTCCCGCTCGAGGTTACGCACGCCGGCTTCGCGGGTGTAGCCCTTGACCACCAGCTTCAGCGCCTCCGGCTCGATCTCGGCCTGCTCGGCGGTCAAGCCGTTGGCCTCGAGCTGCCGGCGCACCAGATAGCGCTTGGCGATCTCCAGCTTCTCATCCTCGGTGTAGCCGGCGAGGCTGATCAGCTCCATGCGGTCCAGCAACGGACCCGGGATCTGGTCCAGCATATTGGCGGTCGCGATGAACACCACGCGCGACAGGTCGAAGGGCACGCCCAGGTAATTGTCCCGGAACGTCCCGTTCTGCTCGGGGTCGAGCACCTCCAGCATCGCGGCGGAAGGATCGCCCTGCACGCCGCGGCCCATCTTGTCGATCTCGTCCAGCATCATGACGCAGTTCCGGGCGCCGGCCTTCTTGATGCCCTGGATGATGTTGCCAGGCAGCGCGCCGATATAGGTGCGCCGGTGGCCGCGGATCTCGGCCTCGTCATGCACGCCGCCGAGGCTGACGCGCACGAAGGGACGGTCCATCGCGCGTGCGATGGACTGGCCGAGCGAGGTCTTGCCGACGCCGGGCGGTCCGACGAAGCACAGGATCGGCGCCTTGCCCTGCGGCGCCAGCTTGCGCACCGCCAGATATTCGATGATCCGGCTCTTGATCTTCTCCAGGCCAAAGTGATCGGCGTCGAGGATGCGGCGCGCTTCCTTGATGTCGATCGGCTTCTCCGCGGGCAGTGCCCACGGCAGCTCGATCAGCCAGTCCAGGTAAGTGCGGACCATGCCGGCCTCGCCGGCGGCCTCCGGCATGCGCTCGTAGCGGCGCAGCTCCTTCTTCGCATGTGCATCGGCCTCGGGCGGCATGTTGGCCTTGGCGATGGCAGCGGTCAGCTCGGCCACCTCGGCCGCCTTGCCGTCGCCTTCGCCGAGCTGGCGCTGAATGGTCGCCATCTGCTCGCGCAGGATCGCTTCGCGCTGGCGCTCGTCGAAGCTGGCGCGGGTCTGCTGGCCGATCTCGTTGCTGATGCGCAGCACCTCCAGCCGTTCGGCCAGATGCTTCGACACCTTCTCGACACGCAGAGCGAGGTCGATGGTCTCCAGCACCTCCTGCTTGTCCTGCGGCTTGATGTCCATGAACGAGGTCGCCAGGTCCGCCAGCGCGCCGGGCGCCGTGGTGCCCTGGAACATCGCGACCAGTTCGGGCGGCGCCTGCGGCAGCAGCTCGATCGCCTCGATGGCCTGGCGCTGCAGGTTCAGCCCGCGGGCCTCGATCTCGGGCGTGCTGGTGGTCGGCTCCGGAATCTGCTGGATCCGCGCGGCCGGGAACGGCGTCCCCGGCAGGAAGTCGAGGATGCGCGCGCGCTGCACGCCCTGGCAGACGATGTGATGGGTGCCGTCGGGCGCGGTGATGTAGCGCACGATGTTGGCGATGGTCGCGACCCGATAGAGGTCGTCCGGTCCGGGCTCCTCGGTCTCGGGGCTGCGTTGCAGGACGATGCCGACCGGTCGCTGCTCGCGCAGCGCCTGTTGCGCGGCGGCGACCGACTTCGGCCGCGCGATCGCGATCGGCGCGATGGCGCCGGGGAACAGCACCATTTCGCGCACGGGAATGATGATCAGCGCGTCTTCGGGAATCTTCACGTCGGAATTGCTCTGGGGATTGGTCGGTGCGGTATTCATTGGTTCGGTGGTCATGATCGACCTCAGGATTTGGCGAGGCGCAGCGCGACGCAGCCGTCCATCACGAAGCGGCTGATGGCGTAACGGCCAACGGGCAATGCAATGCGGCGCTCAAAACGCCCCTGCGGCAGTTCGAGCCGGTGGATGCGGGCGTTGCGAAGCTCTGGCGGAAGGGTGCGCTGGCCGGAGATGACGAGCACGCCGTCATGGATGACAGTCTCGACATTGTCGGGATTGACGCCGGGAAGCGCGACCAGGATCAGGAGCTCATGCTCGGTTTCGAGCACGTCGATCGGCGGCTCCCAGCAGGCTTCCTGCCGGCCGAACTGCTGGCGCAGCCGTTCGGCGCGGGTCAGCGAGTCCAAGGCTTCGGACAGCATCCAGTCGAGGGGATTTTTGGGTTGCATGATGCGGGCTCGGCGGGTGAGGAACGCTGAATATGGGGCCGGTTCCCGAGAATTCCAGCCCGGCTGCGCGCAGGTGCCATGCGGATCGTGCGATCCGAAAACAAGCGCCGCGGCCTTCCGGGCCGCGGCGTTCCGTCGTCACCCTATGTGTGCCTCAGGCCGCCTGGCGGTATTCCTCTTCCGCCTCGAGGTTGATCACGGAGGTGGCGAGCTCGGTCAGGGCGTGATCGGTCGCCTCTTCCTCGTCCAGCGTCGCCTGCAGCAGCTTTGCCGCGTCCTGCATGCCGAGCTCCTCGGCCCAGGTGCGCAGCGTGCCGTAGCGGGAGATTTCGTAGTGCTCGACCGCCTGCGCGGCTGCGAGCAGGCCGGCGTCGAGCGCAGGCGCGTTCTTGAACTCCTTCATGATCTCGGCACCTTCGTCGGTGATGCCGTTGATCGCTTCGCAAGGCTTGCCGCGGGCCGGCTTGCCCAGCATCTTAAAGATCTGGTCCAGACGTTTGACCTGGCCCTGGGTCTCGCGCAGATGCTTGTTGAAAGCCGCCGCGAGCTCCTTCGAGTTGGCAGCCTTGGCCATCTTGGGCAGGGTCTTGATGATCTTGTTCTCGGCGAAATAGATGTCCTTGAGCGTCTCCAGGAATAGGTCGCTCAACATCTTCGGCGCCTGACGGGCGCGGCCCGTCGACGATTTCTTGCTTGTGCGCTTCTTTGCTCGTTTTGCCATACATCCTCCTCTTGAGGTGACGCGCGAAGGCATCGCCTTCCGCAATCCTCAGGCGATCAAAAGCTTTCGGAGAACGAAAGTTCCAAACTGCAGCCTGCGCTCAGGTCGGGCGCTTGTAGGGATCTTCCTGCCGCTGCCGCGCCTCGGTGTTGCGGTCGAGCTGCGCGCGCTCGCGGCGCCGCAGGCGCCCCGCCTTCGCCACGCCGTAGACGAGGACCGCACCGAGCACGAAGGCACCGATGAACCAGAGCCAGAGCAGGTTGCCCGAAAGGTGACCCAGCAACATTCCAATTCCACTGTCACTCATTGTGCATCTCCGGTGATTTTCAAAGCGGTTCTATCGGGCTAAGTCAGTCCGCCAGCCATCGTTCCTGCGTCCAGGGAGCCCACCGAGACATGATCGACTTCACCCTGTCCGCGTTCGTGACGCTGCTGCTCGTGGTCGATCCGGTGGGCCTTGCGCCGGCCTTCCTCGCTGCGACCGGAGGCATGCCCGACAAGACCATGCGCACCATCGCGCTGCGTGCGCCGCTGATTGCGGCGTCGATCCTGGTGGTGATCGCCCTGATCGGAAACTGGCTGCTGCGCCAGCTCGGGATCGGCATCCCCGCCTTCCAGATCGCCGGCGGGCTGCTGCTGTTCGGCGTGTCCTACCAGATGATCTTCGGCGACCGTCCGCATCGCGAGGCCCGCGAGGCCGATAAGGCAACCTCGGAGCATGCCTCCGACGTCGCGGTATTCCCGCTGGCGATCCCGATGATGGCCGGTCCCGGCGCGATCGCGACCACGCTGCTCCTGACCGGCGATGCCGGCTACGGACCGAGGCTCGCGATCATCATCGCGGTCGTGCTCGCCGTGTGCCTGCTCTGCATGCTCTGCTTTGTCTCCGCGAACATGATCGCGCGGAGCCTCGGGCGCACCGGCAACGCCGTCCTCTCGCGCGTGCTCGGCATGCTGCTCGCGGCCTATTCGGTGCAGTTCGTGATCAACGGCATCGCTGCGGTCCGGGCAAGCTTGCCGTAGAGCTGCGACAATCTGTTAATGCGTTGATTTTCATGTTTATTCCATGATGCCATGAGGCGGCTGGCGGGATCGCGCGCGATCCGGTCCGCTTTCTCTTGCGCTGCCATATTGCTTGACGTACTCCCCGTCTGACAGGCGCCCATCGTCAGGAAATCGAGATGTCGATGACAGCGGACGAGCTCGACAAGAGACAGGCCATCATCGGCGCCTGCCGCCGCATGAATGCGCTCGGCATCAACCAGGGCACCTCGGGCAATATCAGCGTCCGGCATGTGGACGGGCTTCTGGTCACCCCGACCAGCGTGCCCTACGACGCCATGACGCCGGACCAGATCGTGTTCATGACGATGGACGGCTCGCACGCGCCCGATCAGAAGCCGTCCAGCGAGTGGCGCTTCCACCTCGACATCCTGAAGGCCCGGCCAGACGTCGACGCCGTCGTCCACGCCCATCCGACCTATTGCACCATCCTGGCGATCATGGGCCTGGAGATCCCGCCCGTGCACTACATGATCGCGGCCGCCGGCGGCGACAGCATCCGCTGCGCGCCCTATGCCACCTTCGGAACGGCGGAGCTGTCCGAACATGCCGTGCGGGCGCTGGAGGGCCGACTTGCCTGCCTGCTCGACCATCACGGCATGATCGCGATCGGCAAGTCGCTGGACAAGGCGATGTGGCTCGCGGTCGAGGTCGAGACGCTGGCGCGGCAATATCACGGCTGTCTCCAGATCGGAGAGCCGCCGCTGCTGTCGAGCGCCGAGATCGAGCGGGTCCGCCAGCGCATGTCCGGTTACGGCATGTCGGAAGGGTAGGGCGGACAGAACGTGTTCCTGCGGATCAGACATCTCGCCGACCGCAAGGGGACGAACCGCATCATGGTTCGGCTGCGGGCGCTGCTACGCAGCAACGAATTCTATCTGATCCCGCTGGCGCTGGTGATCGGCACGCTCGCCGGCGCCATCGTGACGCTGATGGCCGAGATTGCGCAGATTGCCCACATGGTGATCTACGGCATTCCCATCGACGTCCGCCTGTCCGCCAATACCAGCGTCAGTCCGTGGGCCGCGCTGATCGCGCCCGCGCTGGGCGGGTTGGTGCTTGGGATCATGGAGTGGTGGCGGCGACGGCTCAAGCTCTCCAGCGCGGTCGATCCGATCGAGGCGAACGCACTGCGCGGCGGCAATCTGTCGATGCGCGACAGCGTGGTGGTGTCCAGCCAGACGCTGATCTCGAACGGCTGCGGCGCCTCCGTCGGCCTCGAGGCCGGCTATACCCAGATCGGCTCGGGTATCGCCTCGTTGCTCGGCAAGTTCTTCAATCTGCGCCGCAACGATCTGCGCCTGATCGTCGGCTGCGGTGCCGCTGCGGCGATCGCGGCGGCCTTCGGTGCACCGATCACGGGCGCCTTCTACGCCTGCGAGCTGATCGTCGGCGTCTACTCGGTCGGCAGCGCGGCGCCGATCCTCGCCGCCTCGCTCGCGGGCGCCCTGACCGCGCAATGGCTCGGCGGCGCGCCATACTCGCTCGAAATACCCAAGGTCAGCGCCGTCGGCGTCGAGCAATATCTCGCGCTGATCGGTCTCGCGCTCGTCACCAGCGGTGTCGGCATCGCCGTGATGCGCTCGTCCTCGATGTTCGAGCGCCTGTTCAAATGGCTGCCGGTCTGGTTGCGCCCGGTGATCGGCGGCCTCATCGTCGGCGGTTTTGCGATCGTCACGCCGCAGGTGCTGGCGGCCGGCCACGGCGCAATGGTGCTCGATCTCTTTCACGACATGACGATCGGCCTGATCGCGCTGATCATCGCCTTGAAGGTGACGGCCTGCCTGATCTCGCTCGCCTCCGGTTTCCGCGGCGGCCTGTTCTTTGCCTCGCTGTTCGTGGGCAGCCTGATCGGAAAGTTCTTCTCCGCGGTGCTGCTCTTGATCAGCCCGAACTTCGTGATCGATCCGCTGGTCGCGATGCTGACGGGCATGGCGACGCTGGGCGTCGCCATCGTCGGCGGTCCCTTGACCATGTCGTTCCTCGTGCTCGAGATGACCCGCAACGTCGACGTTACCGCCGTGGTGCTCGCCGGCTGCATCGTCACCTCGATCTGCGTCCGCTTCATGTTCGGGCACTCCTTCTCGACCTGGCGCCTGCATCTGCGCGGCGAGACCATCCGCAGCGCCAACGACGTCGGCTGGCTGCGCAACCTCACCGTCGAGCGGCTGATGCGCTCAGATGTTGGCAAGGTGCCGTCGACCACGACGATCGCCGCGGTCCGCCGCGAATTCGCGCTGGGCTCGCGGCCCGGGATCGTCATCGTCAACAATGCGGACGAATATGTCGGCCTTGTCCTGCTGCCCGACCTGTTCTCGGGCGACCTCGACACCATCGCCGACGAAATCCAGGTGATCGAGCTCGCGCGCCTGACCGAGATCGTGCTGATCCCGGAAATGAACGTGAAGTCGGCGATGGCGGTGTTCGACGAGGCGGAGGCCGAGATGCTGGCGGTGGTCGATTCCACCGACAGCCGCAAGGTGGTCGGCTTCCTTACCGAGACCTTCGCCCGCCGCCGCTATGTCGAGGAGATCGACAAGGCGACGCGCGGCGTACTCGGCGCGCTGTCGTAAGGTCACGCGGAAGCGGGACGGCGTGCGTCATGCGCCGCCGTCCGCGCCTGCTATCGGCCTGGCTGCAAGGGAGCAGCGACGACGCTAGCCACGATCCGGCGGACCAGTGGCAGCACCATCAGCAGCGTCGGAAAGGCGACGAGCCATGACAGCGCCCAGGCGCCCGGCCAGGTCGCGAGGAACGCCGGCGTTGCGCCGAGGCTTCGAAGGGTGGAAATGACCGACACCACGGCTGTCATGAGGATGGACAGCACAAATGGCATCACGATCGACGCATAGCGCGCCGGCAGTTTGCGAACCGCAATCATCTGGTTTCTCTTGGAATAAGACGCGTCAGTCACGGTGAACCCAAGAATGGCATCGATCCCGACGGCGTCGGTTGATGCGTTGGTTCACGTAAAACGCTTACGGCGACCGAAAGACGGTGCGCCTGTTCATTATCCGCTCATGTTGGATGGTTCAAGCTGGATCTGGACGTTCGATCTACAATCGTTCAACGCGTGGCAGATTGCCGCGATCACGAAACCATTTCAGTGGTTTGGACGTTTAGTCTTGTTTGATTATGTCGCTTCGAGCGAGAACAGGAAGGTCAAGATGAATAAAGGACCGATGATTTCCGCAGCCGGCCGCAGCGTTGGGCTGGCAGCTTTCGCAAGTCTTGTTCTGATGACGGCCCCGATCACCCCTTCGGCTGCCAACTCGCCCGCGCCCACCAAAGCCGCTGCCGCGGGCTCGGTCGCTCCGGCTGCCACCGATTTCAGCGCGGCTCGCCGCCACCACTATTATCGGCGAGGTCCGAACGCTGCAGGCCTCGCTTTCATGGGCGTGGCGGCAGGTCTGATCGGCGGCGCGATCGCAGAGAGCAGGCGCCAGGAGTACTACGAGGACCGCTATAATTACGGTCCCGGTCCTTACTACGGCGGCCAGAGATATTACGGCGGCGGTCCCTACTATGGTCCGCGTGGCTATTATCAGCCGTATTAGGCGCCTGTCCTCGCCGCAGTCTCGTTCTCGCCAATGGGCGGTGTTTTGCACCGCCCCTTGTTGCTTCTGCGCGAGGCGTCTCATTGCGCGACCTGTGTCGCGGGCGCGTCAATCCCCTCCAGAAAAAAAGATTCCGCTTTACCGAAATTCGGAATTGGCGTATGTGTCGCCCATCCCGGCTCATCCTTGAGGGGCGATCTTGTGGTCGTCATGTTCGCGAGCCGGGCTTGCGGTGGACGCGGCAGCGTTCGGGTGCGAGAGGCCAAGGGCAGGGCGGATTGCTCTCCGTGAGCCCAAGGCTGCGTTCCGACGAGCGGCGCTGCTAGGCTTCGTCTCGTCTGTAAGTTTCCGGCTCCGTCGACAGGGCTGGAAAAACTGCGGCGAAATGGCGAGCCGTGCGTACGGCAAAACCGTGTGGTCCTGGCCGTCGTTGCTACGGTCAAGCCCTGGCGAATGCGGCATCCGCGTCAACCGGCGCGGTGCCGGTGACTTTCGTTGGGGCGAGGGAGGCCAAAGAGAACTCGGCTCCCGAGAGAGCACGGCATAAGCCGTTCAACCATCGCGCAGGGAAGGCCGAGTGATTGGCTACACCTGTATGCTGCTGTGCGGTTTTCCTGCGTGTGCTTTTCGCGCAGCGGACCGCGGGTGCCAGCCGGCACCCGGCCTTCCCTGCGCCCTCTTGGACAAGAGGGTGGAGCGATCAAGCAAAGCTCGGGCGAAATCAGCCGCGAGAACGCGAAGCTGTGTCTGCAAGTAAAAATGCGAGCTGGAAGAGTGGCGCTGCCGCCTCATACTCCGTCATTGCGATCGCAGCGAGCGATCCAGAAATGCATCCGTGGAAAATGTCTGGATTGCTTCGCCGCAAGAGCTCCTCGCAATGACGACGTGGAGGCAGTTTCGCTGATCGCGCTAGGCTTCCGGCATCACCGTCCCGCTGGTGCAGACATCGCGCCGTTGGAATAGCGGGACCAGTCGGGCCCGGTCGGCTGCGACGGCCAGAGCGCGGCGTTGGAGTCGCGCACCGACTGGGTGATGGGATGGGGCTGCGCCTTGCGGACATGACGGCGGTCGTTCGCCGCGGCAGTCTGGATGGTGGCGGCGGCAATCAGCGTCGCGCCGAGAATGATGAAAGTCTTTTGCATTGTTTCTTTCTCCCGTGACGACGCCCGGCTGTGAGATGTGTGTTTTGTGTGTCGCCGTCGCGGCTGACAAGGCGACGCGCCCGGCCGATATCACCGCTCGCGACATCACATTGGGGCGAGCCAATTTTCTAGCCTCGGCTAAATATTCGGCAATCGCGACCGGTGGCACCGGTGGACTTGCCTGCTCCAATCCGGTTCAATGGGCCAAATCTGGTTTTCAGGCGACAATGATGTCGAAATATCTGCTGGTCCTTCTGCTGATCGCCTCGCCGGCCGTGGCGCAGGTCAAGCTGACCCCAAAAACATCGGCGGCGCATCCGGACCCCTGCGCGCCGATCGGGCGGACGGCGGACGGCAAGCTGGTCTACTCCATGAAATGCGAGAATTTGCCTGTGCCGCCTCCGTCGCCGCAGGCGGAACTGAGGGAGGCGCCGCAGCCCGCCGCCGAGCCGGAGCCCGAGACGCGGCGGAGTGGCGTTTTCGGCTGGTCCTACGACCGCAGGTAACGGGCCGCGCCCCTTGCGCGAAGCCCGACGGAGTGCTCTTTGCCTGAAAATTCCCCGTGGGGCCACCGCCCCCGATCCAGAGAGATGAGATGACCAAACTCGTTATCCGCGCCGGCGACTTCACCTTCGATGCTCGTTTCGAGGAGCAAGCGGCCCCGAAGACTGTCGCCGCGTTCCGCAAGGCGCTGCCGTTCGAAAGCCACATCATCCACGTGCGCTGGAGCGGCGAGGGGGTGTGGATGCCGCTCGGCGACTTGGACTTCGGTGTCGGTTACGAGAACCATACCAGTTATCCCGCGCCCGGCCAGATCATCCTCTATCCCGGCGGCATCAGCGAGACCGAGATCCTGATGGCCTATGGCGGCGTGCACTTCGCGAGCAAGATGGGCCAACTCGCCGGCAACCATTTCATCACGCTGACCTCTGGCCTGCAGAATCTGGCGACGCTCGGCAAGAGCGTGCTGTGGAAGGGCGCGCTGCCGATCCGCTTCGAGGAAGTCTGAGTGACTGGTGCCCGCTACCCGCGCGATCTCCGCGGTTACGGCCGCAACCCGCCGCACCCGCAATGGCCCGGCAACGCGCGGGTCGCGGTGCAGTTCGTCGTCAATTTCGAGGAGGGCGGCGAAAACAACATCCTACATGGCGACCCGGCCTCGGAAGCGTTTCTGTCCGACGTGCTCGGCGCACAGCCTTGGCCCGGCCAGCGCCACGCCAATATCGAATCGATGTTCGAGTATGGCTCGCGCGCCGGCTTCTGGCGGCTCTGGCGGATGTTCAGCGAGCGGAAGTGGCCGACTACCGTGTTCGGCGTCGCCACAGCGCTGAAGCGCAATCCGGAAATCGTAGCTGCCATGAAGGAAGCGGGCTGGGACATCGCCAGCCACAGCCTGAAGTGGATCGAGCACAAGGACATGACCGAGGCGCAGGAGCGCGCGGAGATCGCGGAAGCGATCCGCGTCCACACTGCGGCGACCGGCTCGCGGCCGCTCGGCTGGTACACCGGACGCTCCTCGATCAACACCAACCGTCTGTTGATGGAGGAGGGCGGCTTCCTCTATCTCTGCGATTCCTACGCCGACGATCTGCCCTATTGGGTCAAGGGCGCCAGCGGCAAGCAGCTCATCATTCCCTATACGCTTGACGCCAACGACATGCGCTTCATCAATCCGCAAGGCTTTGCCGAAGGCGAGCAGTTCTTCACCTATCTGAAGGATGCTTTCGACGTGCTCTATGCCGAAGGCGAGAGCGCGCCGAAGATGATGTCGGTCGGCCTGCATTGTCGTCTCGCCGGCCGCCCCGGCCGCGCGGCGGGGCTGATCCGCTTCCTCGACTATATCGGCAAGCACGAGCGCGTCTGGGTGCCGACACGGTTGCAGATCGCCCAGCATTGGCACGACAAGCATGCGGGCCTTGCCGACGATGCTTTCGAGATCGGATAGGGCAGCAATGTCACAGATCGCCTTGTCTGATCTCAATGCCGCGAGCTTCGATGATTTCGTGGCCGTACTTGAAAACGTGGTCGAGTACTCGCCTTGGATTGCCCAAGAAGCGGCGGCGCGCCGTCCGTTTGCCGGCATCAATTCACTGCTCGACGCGATCAAGGCGGCGATCGCTAGCGCTGAGCCCGAGGTGCAGCTGGCGTTGATACGCGCGCATCCCGACCTCGCGAACAAGACCCAGCGCGCAGCGGGACTCACGCCTGACTCGACTGCCGAGCAGAGCAGCGCTGGTCTAGACCGTCTGTCGGACACCGAATATGCGGCCTTCGAGCGGGCGAACAATGCGTATCGCGAAAAATTCGGTATCCCCTATATCGTCTGTGCGCGCCGGCACACCAAGGACTCCATTCTGCGTGACTTCGAGTCGCGACTGCAGAACATTGCCAAGACCGAGACACGCCGCGCGCTCGAGGAAATCTCCCGCATCGCTGCGCTGCGGCTGGACCAGCTCGTCAGTGCTGACGACAAGCTGAAAGTGCACGGCCGGCTCTCGACCCATGTGCTGGACAACCACGCCGGCAAGCCCGCATCGGGCATTCCGGTCGAGCTGGTCGAGCTCGCGAACCTCGGCGAGAGCCGCGTGATTGCGCGCGCGGTGACCAACGCGGACGGCCGCACCGACCAGCCGCTGATTGGCGGCCGCCCGCTGCCGATCGGCCGCTACGAGCTCCGGTTTAGCGTCGCCAAATATTACGCCGAGCGCAACGTGCAGCTCACCGACCCGCCGTTCCTCGACGAGATCCCGCTACGCTTTGCGATCAGCGAGCCGGAAAGCCACTATCACGTGCCGTTGCTCGTCACGCCGTGGAGCTATTCGACCTATCGCGGCAGTTAATTGCCGAACTTCTCGTGCAGCGCCGGAAACAGCCGGTCCGGCTTGTAGGGCGGCGCCGTGAAGCGGATGCCGGTGGCATCGGCAATCGCGTTGCCGAGCGCGGCGGCGACCGGATTGTACGGACTCTCGCTCATCGACTTCGCCCCCAGCGGGCCGATCGTGTCGGAGGTCTCGGCGAAGAAGACCTCGGTGCGGGGGACATCGGCGAAAGAGGGCAGGTGATAGTCGCGAAATTTGGGGTTGGCGACGCGGCCGTCCGCGTCGATCACCATCTCCTCGTAGAGCGCGGCACCGAGCGCCTGCGCGACACCGCCTTCGACCTGGCCGCGGCATTGCATGGGATTGGCGACGACGCCGGCGTCCGCCGCATGCACGCTCCTGAGAATCCGGAGCTCGCCGGTGCCCTTGTTCACGGCGACGCGAAAGCCCTGCACGTTGAAGCCGACCGAACGCGGCGTCCCGCCGGAATTGCCGGCGCCTGCCAACGGCTGTCCGCGCTCGCGCGCGAGCTTTGCCAGCTCGACAAAGGACATGCGCCGCACGCCACTGACGACGGCCTCGCTCTCGAGCGTGCAGCTGCCGACTTCGCAGAGCCATGCGCCGGCGGCGGCCGCCTTCAGCTCGGTTGCGAGCTGCACGGCTGCCGCATGCGTCGCCTTCCCGGCGACGAACATGCCGGCGCTGCCATAGGCGCCGGTGTCGTGGCCGCCATGGGCGGTGTCGGACTGGCGCAGGCGGATCCGGTCGACGGTGGTCGCAAGCGTGGTCGCCGCGATCTGCCGGTGCACGGTGCTGGTGCCGTTGCCGAATTCGGCGGTGCCGACGGTGAGGTCGAAGCTGGCGTCGTCGTTGAGGGTGACCATCGCGTCCGCGAGATGGCCCGCCGGGGGCACCGTGTCGATCATGGTCAGCGCGACGCCGTCGCCGATCAGCCACTCCGGCGACAGGTCCGGCTGCGGGCCATCGGCCTGCATCGCGCGCTCGACGAGGTCGAGGCACTGGTCGAGCCCGTAGGAGCCGTAGAACACGTCGTGAAATTCCGACGGCGGTGGGGACACCATGGGATCGCCGGGCTTGACGACGTTGCGCCGGCGCATCTCGTAAGGGCTGATGCCGAGTTGCTTGGCCAGTTCGTCGATCGCGGCCTCGACCGCGATCAGTGTTTGCGGCAAGCCGTAACCACGAAACGCGCCTGCCGGCACTGTATTGGTGTAGACCGCGTGGCCGTCGACCCGCTTGTTCCGGCAATTGTAGACGCTGATGGATTCCGCCAGCGAGTGGAACATCACCGGGCCGGCGTGATTGCCGAAGGCGCCGGTGTTGGAGAGCACGTCGAGCTGGAGCGCGGTGAGCTTGCCGTCCGCGTCGGCACCGGCCTTGACGTGGACCCGCATCGGGTGCCGCGTCGAGGTTGCGACGAACTGCTCCTCCCGGGTGAGCTCCAGCTTCACCGGCCGTCCGGTCTTGAGCGCGGCGAGCGCCAGAATGTCCTCGACGAACATCTCCTGCTTGCCTCCAAAGCCGCCGCCGACGCGCTCGCAGAAGACGCGAACCTTGTCCATGGGAAGCTCGAAGATATCAGACAGCGCGCGCCGGGTCAGGAACGGCACCTGCGTCGAGGTGCGAACGTTGAGCACGCCGGAAGCATCGAGCCAGGCGAGGCCGCCATGGGTTTCCAGCGCGGCATGCTGCACACGGTGACTATGGAAGGTGCCCTCGAAGGTGACGGCAGATGTCGCGAGCGCAGCCGCCACGTCGCCGAATTCGCCATGCGTCTCCGCGGCAAGGTTGCGCTGGGCGTCGGCGACGCGGTTCGCGGTGGTGCGGTCGGGATGAATGATGGGTGCGCCGGGCGCCATTGCTATTTCAGGGTCGATCAGCGCGGGGAGGACCTCGTAGTCGACCTTCAACCGGCGGCAAGCGTCCTCGGCGGCGGCTTCGCTGTCTGCGACGACGGCGGCAACCTTCTGGCCGATGAAGCGGACGATTTCGTCGAGAACACGAGTGTCCTCGGGATCCATCCAGTCCTTCTCATGCCGCGCGGTCGAGAGCAGGATCGTAGGCGCATCCTCATGCGTCAGCACCGCCTGCACGCCGGGAACGCCCAGCGCGTCCGACTTGTCGATCGCGACGATCTTCGCGTGGGCGTGGGGCGAACGGAGCAGCTTGATATGCAGCAGGCCGTCGATCTGCGTGTCGAACGTGTAGCGCGCCTTGCCGCGCACGACATCGGGGCCAGCTGGCGCCGGCAGGCTGCGGCCGAATGCGGCGCCGGCCTCGACGCTCTCCTCGATGTTGGTCTTGCCTAGCAACGCGTCCTCGATGGCGCGATAGCCGGTGCAGCGGCAGACATTGCCCTTCAGCGCGACGCCGAGATCGGTGCGCTGCGCCTGGTTCAGCGAGGCGCAGGTCAGGATCATGCCGGCGGTGCAGAAGCCGCATTGAAAGCCCTGCGCATCGAGGAAAGCCTGCTGCATCGGGTGCGCGCCGCCGTCTCCGTCCAGACCTTCGATCGTGGTGACGGCGCGACCTTCGGCGCGGAAGGCCGGGATCAGACAGCTATGCACCGGTTCGCCGTCCAGCAGCACGGTGCAGGCGCCGCAATCGCCGGCGTCGCAGCCCTTCTTCACGCCGAAATGGCCGAGCTCGCGCAGGAACGTGCGCAGGCACTGGCCGGCGCGTGGCTCCTGCGGAAACGTCGTGCCATTGACCTCGAAGCTCATGACGACGGTGCTCCGAGGAGTTCGTCGCGAATCTCTTCGGCAAGCCGCAATGTCATGTGCTTGCGCCAGAGCGGCTTGCCGTGGATGTCGGTGTGGTACAGATCGTCCGTAATCTGCTGCGCGATGGCGTCGCGAAGCGCTTTCGTGTCGGGGGCCTCGCGAAAGGACAACCGGATCGGCCGCACCGTCGATGCGGTGACCGTGAGCGTCAGCGTGCCATCGGCATCCAGACTGCCGATCAGGAGCGCCGCCGAGCGGCCGACCGGCGCCAGCGAGATCTGGCGGAAGGCCGTACGACGCTTCAGCGCGGCGATCGGAATATCGATCTGCCGGAGCAGATCCCCCGGCGCCAGAAGGTTACGCTGGTTGCCGGTGACGAAGTCGATGACGGGCATCATCTGTTCGCCGCCGCCGGCCTTCCAGATGGTGCAGACGCCCTCCAGCGCCGCGGTGAGCGAGATCATCGGTCCCGCCGGCAGCGACATGCAGAGATTGCCGCCGACCGTCGCCGTCTTCCATATCTTGAACGAAGCAAGGAAGGCGCGGCAGCACTGGTTGATCAGCGGTGCCGCGAACCAGTCGGGTGGGCAGGCGAATCCATCGAGCTGCGCAACGGTGCAGGTGGCCGCGATGCTGAAATGGCTCTCGGTGACCGTCAGCGCCGGCCATTTGAGGTCGGTGAGATCAATGAGCCGAGTCAGGTGAACTTGCGGTTCCGAGAACAGCCAGGTGCCGCCCGCGAGCCATGCATCACCTGGCGTCCAAACGGGCAGCTGCGCGCGCGTTTGCGGATGGGCAACCGCTGTGATGGTATTCAAGTCCATGGCGACGCCAACGCTTCCAACGAGTGAATCGAGCCAAGGGAAAGTCTTGCAAGACGAGCGCCAAGTCGCAACAACAAGTCGCAGCAAAAGCGCAATCAGGCCGGCACCTGCCTTGCAGGCGTGTCGTGAGCGGATGTGAGGAGGAGCAGATTCATGAGCGACGCAAAGCCGATCTGGATCAGGGATCCCCTGGCCGTCCTCGCCGATGGCGCCGAGCGCGGCGTCGTGGTGCAGGACGGCCGGATCGTCGAGCTGGTGCCGGCCGGCGGCGCGCCCGCAACCGTTGACGTCGCGGTGTTCGATGCTGGCGACCACGTCGTGCTGCCGGGCCTCATCAACACCCATCACCATTTCTACCAGACGCTGACGCGGGCGCTTCCCGCGGCGATGGACCGCGAGTTGTTTCCCTGGCTCCAGGCGCTCTATCCGGCGTGGGCGAAGCTGACGCCTGATGCGCTCGAGCTCGCTGTCACGGTGGCGATGGCCGAACTGCTGCTGTCGGGCTGCACCACGACGACGGATCATCACTACGTCTTCCCGGCGGGGCTCGAGGAGTCCGTCGACATCGAGGTCGAGGTCGCAAAGCGGCTCGGCGTGCGCGTGCTGCTCACGCGCGGCTCGATGAACCTGTCGCAGCGCGACGGCGGTCTGCCGCCCGATAGCGTCGTACAGGATGAGGACACCATCCTCGCGGACAGCGCGCGCGTTGTGGCGAAATATCATCAGCGCGGTGCTGATGCGATGGTGCAGATCGCGCTGGCGCCGTGCTCGCCGTTCTCGGTGACAACGTCCCTGATGCGCGCCACCGCCGATCTCGCCGACAAGCTCGACGTACGTCTGCACACCCATCTCGCCGAGACCGAGGACGAGAACAAATTCTGCCAGGAGATGTTTGGCTGCCGTCCGCTCGACTATCTCGAACAATGTGGCTGGCTCAATGCACGGACGTGGCTCGCCCATGGCATCTTCTTCAATGCAGACGAGATGAAGCGGCTAGGCAGGGCGAAGACGACGATCAGTCATTGCGCCTGCAGCAACCAACTCCTGGCCTCCGGCTGCTGTCCCGTCTGCGAGATGGAGGAGGCTGGTGTCGGCATCGGCATCGGCGTCGATGGCTCGGCCTCGAACGACGGATCGAACCTGATGCAGGAGGTGCGGGCCGCGTTCCTGCTGCAACGGGCGCGCTACGGGGTGACGAAGGTCAGTCACAGGGATGCGCTGCGCTGGGCCACCAAGGGCTCGGCGGCCTGCGTCGGCCGGCCGGAACTTGGCGAGATCGCCATCGGCAAGGCGGCCGATCTCGCGCTGTTCAGGCTCGACGAGCTCCGCTTCTCCGGCCATGGCGATCCCCTGGCTGCACTGGTGCTGTGTGGGGCGCATCGGGCCGACAGGGTGATGGTGGCGGGAAAATGGGCCGTGATCGACGGCGCGATCCCCGGCCTTGATGTGGCAGACCTCATCCACCGCCACAGTTCGGCGGCGCGGGCCATGCAGGCCGGACAATAATCAGGCGAAAATAGAAAGAGGGGGCGACCACAAGTGCCGGGTGCTTCTGGCCACCCCCTCCGAACCTCCTCCGGGAGGAGCAGGTGATTTAGGCGATGCAAGAAGCGTGCTACTTGCCCGGCAGCTTGTCGTCGATGCCTTTGACATAGAAATTCATGCCGAGGATCTGGCCGTCGTCGAGATTGGCGCCGCCCTTGCACTCGACCTCCTTGCCGTCCTGCCCAAGGACCGGGCACTTGAACGGATGCAGCTTGCCCGCGGTGATCGCCGCCTGGGCATCCTCGGCGATCTTCTTCACGTCGTCAGGCATGTTGGTGTAGGGCGCCATCGCGAACATGTGGCTGTCGAGGCCGCCCCATGTGTCCTCGGATTTCCAGGTTCCGTCGAGCTCGGCCTTGACCCGGGCGATGTAGTAGGGACCCCAGGTGTCGAGGATCGAGGTCAGCTGGGTCTTCGGCCCGAACTTGATCATCTCGGAATCCTGGCCGAAGGCGAGCTTGCCGCGTTCGCTGGCGATCTGCATTGCCGCCGGCGAATCCGTGTGCTGCATGATGATGTCGGCGCCCTGGTCGATCAGCGCCTTGGCGGCGTCGGCTTCCTTGCCTGGGTCGAACCAGGTGTTGGCCCAGATGATCTTGACCTTGATGTTCGGGTTGATGGTCTGCGCGGCGAGGATCGTCGCGTTGATGCCGGAGACGACCTCGGGAATCGGGAACGAGCCGATATAGCCGAGCACGCCGGACTTCGACATCTTGGCCGCGATCAGGCCCTGGATGTAGCGGCCCTGGTACCATTTGGCCGAATAGGTCGACATGTTCGGGTTGCGCTTGTATCCGGTCGCGTGCTCGAAATGCACGTTCGGGTATTTCTTCGCGACCTTCAGCGTCGGATCCATGTAGCCGAACGAGGTGGTGAAGATCAGCTTGTTGCCGGCGCGGACGAGCTGCTCGATCGAGCGTTCGGCGTCGGGGCCCTCAGGCACGTTTTCGAGAAAGGTGGTCTCGATCTTGTCGCCGAGCTCCTTCACCAGCGCCTGGCGTGCCAGCTCATGCTGATAGGTCCAGCCGAGGTCACCGACCGGGCCGAGATAGATAAATCCGACTTTCAGCTTGTCGGCGGCGGAGGCTGCACCGACGCTCCCGGCAAGCAAGAGCCCGGCGGCCAGCGCAAGAAGTGATTTCCTCATCATCAATCTCCAAACATCAGGGGAAAGCCATGATCCGCAACGTGCGCGCCCCATCGCGCACGGTGCGGAAATGAAACGCTAGCGGTCAGGCACGAACACGGTGCCAAGCGCAGCCGGTGCGGTCGATCCACCCGTGCGCGCGCGGGAGAGCAGGACCAGGACGATGACAGTCGCAAGGTAAGGCAGCGCCGACATCAGCTGCGAGGGAATGCCGACGCCCCAGCCCTGCGCGTGCAGTTGCAGGATCGTCACCGCGCCGAACAGATACGCGCCGACCACGAGGCGGCCCGGCCGCCAGGACGAGAACACCACCAGCGCCAGCGCGATCCAGCCGCGGCCTGCGGTCATGCCCGGAATGAAGAAGGGCGTATAGGCGAGCGGCAGATAAGCGCCGGCAAGTCCTGCGCAGGCGCCGCCGAACATCACCGCTAAGGTGCGGATGCGCAGCACGGGATAGCCGAGCGCATGCGCAGACACGTGGTTGTCGCCGCAGGCGCGCAGGATCAATCCCGGCCGCGTACGGTACAGGAACCACCAGACGCCGATGACCAGCGCCAGCGAGAAATAGACGAAGGCGTCCTCGCCGAACAACACGCGGCCAACCAGCGGAATATCCGTGAGACCGGGAATGTTGAGATGCAGCGCCGGCGTGATGCGCTCGCCGACGAAGCCAGCGCCGATCAGGCCGGAGAGTCCGACACCCAGGATGGTCAGCGCCAGCCCTGTCGCAACCTGGTTGACCGCAAGCCCGAGCGCCATCAGTGCGAAGACCAGTGATATCAACGTGCCGGCGACGATGCCGAACAGTGCGCCGATAAAGATCGAGCCGGTCAACCACGCACCTGCAAAGCCACATGCGGCGCCGACGATCATCATGCCCTCGACGCCGAGATTGAGCACACCGGAGCGCTCGGTCACGAGCTCGCCGGTCGCCGCGATCAGGAGCGGCGTCGAGGCGGCGAGCACCGCGAGGATGATGGCTTCAATGAGTTCCACGAGCCACCTGTCGGTTCGGGAAAACCAGCTTGAAGCGGTAGAGGATGAGGGAATCGCAGGCGAGCACGTAGAACAGCAGGATGCCCTGAAAAACCTTTGTCACGTCCAACGGGATCTTCATCGCGATCTGCGCCTGCTCGCCGCCGATAAAGGTCAACGCGAGAAAAAGGCCTGCAATTAATATTCCAAGGGGGTTCAACCGGCCGAGAAAGGCGACGATGATCGCCGTAAAACCGTAACCCGGCGAGATGCCGGGCTGGAGATGCCCGACCGGACCCGCGACCTCGATGATGCCGGCGAGGCCCGCCAGCGCGCCGGAGACGGCGAAGGTCAGGATGATCAATTGGTTGGAATTGAAGCCGCCGAACCGCGCGGCGCGTGGCGCGGCGCCCACCACACGGATCTCGAAGCCCTTGATGGTGCGTCCCAGCAGGATTGCGGCTGCCGCGACGACGAGCAGGGCGATGATCGAGCCCAGATGCAGCCGGCCGCCTTCGATCAGCAGCGGCACCGTTGCGACCGGGTCGAACTCGGCGGTGGTCGGAAAGTTGAAACCGTGCGGATCGCGCCAGGGGCCGCGCACGAGATAGTCGAGGAAGAGATCGGCGACATACACCAGCATCAGGCTGGTCAGGATTTCGCTGGCGCCGAACTTCACCTTGCAGATTGCCGGGATCAGTGCGTAGAGCGCGCCTGCGGCGGCGGCGAGCACGAGCATGACCGGCAGCACCCAGACACCGGCGTCGGTGCCCTGCGTCTTCACCGCAATCCAGCTTCCGGCGACTGCACCGATCAGGAACTGCCCTTCGGCGCCGATGTTCCAGGCATTGGCGAGATAGCAGAGCGACAGCCCGATCGCGATCATCACCAGCGGTGTCGCCTTCACCGCGATTTCCTGGAGCGAATAGCTGTCGGTCAAAGGCGCGACGAAATATGCGTGCAGCGCGAGCAGCGGATTCTTGCCGAGGATCGCGAACAGGATGACCATGGTCACGATCGTGAGGCCGATCGCGATCAGCGGCGAGATCAGCGCGATCGTGTTGGAGCGTTCGGCGCGCTTCTCAAGCACCAACTGCATGCGCGGCCTCCTTCGGCTCCAGCGTGCTGCCGCCCATCAACAGGCCTAGTTTTTCGCGCGTCGCCTCGCTGGTGGCGAGCGGTGCGGACAGATGGCCATGGAACATCACGGCGATGCGGTCGGCGATTTCCGCGAGCTCGTCGAGGTCCTGGCTGGTGACGAGCACGGCGGCGCCTGCGGTTGCGAGATCAAGCAGCGCCTGTCGGATGACGGCGGCAGCGCCAGCGTCGACGCCCCAGGTCGGCTGGCTCACCACCAGCACCGCGGGATTGCGCAGGATCTCGCGTCCCACGATGAATTTCTGCAGATTGCCGCCGGAGAGGGATGCTGCTTCCGGATCGCGCTTGGCCTTGCGGACGTCGAAGGTCTCGGTTGCGCGGTCAACCGTCTTCAGCGTGGCGGCAGTATCGATGAAGCCGTGATGGACCATGCCGCTGGCGGCGTGCCCGGTGAGAAGCGCATTCTCGGAAAGCTTCATGCGCGGCGCGGTGCCGTGGCCGAGCCGCTCCTCGGGAACGAATGCCGCGCCGAGCTTGCGGCGCTGCGTGATCGAGAGATGGCCGGCAGCAAGGCCTTCGATGACGATCGTGCCGGGATCCCTCGACAGGCGTTCGCCGGACAGCGCGGCGAAAAGTTCGTCCTGGCCGTTGCCGGCGACCCCGGCGATGCCGAGGATCTCGCCGCCTTTCAGCTCGAACGAGATGTGCTCGAGCCGCACGCCATGCGCTTCGCCGGGGGCGAGCGAGAGGTCGTTGACGACGAGACGCGGCACCGTGGTCTGCCGGCCGGCGGCCGCCTTCACCTCCTTGATCTCACCGCCGACCATCATGCGCGCCAGCGAAGCGGCGGTCTCAAGCCTGGGATTGCAGGTCTCCACCTTCTTGCCGCCGCGCAGGATCGTTGCCGTGTCGCACAGGCGCTTCACCTCCTCGAGCTTGTGGCTGATGTAGAGGATGGCGCGACCTTCGGCCTTGAGCCGCTCCAGCACGACGAAGAGCTGGTCGGCTTCCTGTGGCGTCAGCACCGCGGTGGGCTCGTCAAGGATCAGGAATTGCGGATCCTGCATCAGCGCGCGGACGATCTCGATGCGCTGGCGCTCGCCGACCGACAATTGCCAGACCTCGCGTTTGGGGTCGAGCGGCAGACCATAAGTCTTCGACACCTGCTCAAGCCGCGCCGACATGTCCTTGAAGGATTCTCTTCCGTCGAGGCCGAGCGCGACGTTCTCGGCGACGGTGAGATTGTCGAACAACGAGAAATGCTGGAACACCATGCCGATGCCGCGGCTGCGCGCTTCCGAGGGACCGGACAGCACGATCGGCTGGCCCTGCCAGAAAATCTGGCCAGCGCTGGGCTGGATCAGCCCGTAGATCGCCTTGACCAGCGTCGACTTGCCGGCGCCGTTCTCGCCCAGCAGCGCGTGGATTTCCGTTGGCCAGATATCGATGTCGATGGCATCGTTGGCGAGGAAATCGCCATAGCGCTTGGTGAGCCCGACCGTCCTGAGGAGCGGGGACTCGCCAGAATGCAGGCTCTTAGCCGTGGGATCCAACATTCGCTGATGCGCTTGCATGGGGTGAAGTGCCTCAATACTGGGCTAGTTTGAACCGCCGCGTAAGGTGTGAAAAAGCGTCATCCCTTGCTCAACGCTTCGGCAGGCAGGAGGTGTCGGCGAGTCTCGGCTCTCGCCGGCGGCGATCGTCCTCAGACACCTTCCGAGCAGCCTTTGCAGTCCCGGCTTGCGTGTGACGCCTGTTGCAAATTTGTGACGGCTCAAGCCAAATCGGAACCGCTATGCAGGCTTGGCGTGAAGTTAAGCAGAGACGCGCCAGCACGCGTATGCATTTGCGAACACCGCGACAGTAGCTTCCACCCATCTTGTTTGCCTTGTCCGGTCGACATGAAAAGGCGAACGAAATCAAATGGGGATATCCGGCAATGGGTCGCTCTCGGCCGACGGCGTGGCGGTGAGGTTGGCCTTCCAAATCGGCCGGTGAACGCCGCGCCCTGTGCAAACAAGCGGCATGCCTTGAAACAAGTTGAGGCTTCTCACTCCGGGAGATCGGCGCAAGTGTCGCACCCAAGGGACGTTCATTTTTACGTGTCCAAACTTGGGGGTATTCAGGATGTCGTTTCGTTTCAAGGCAATTGCAGCAGGCGCGCTGTCACTTGCTACGCTTGCTACCAGTGGCCTGGCTCAGGCGGCGGATCTGCCGGTCAAGGCTGCCAAGAAGGCGGCCGACCTTCCGTTCTTCCTGGTGATCGACGACCGCGTCACCTTCTCCTATATCTTCAATGCCTCGCAGCCCGGAGCGTTCACCAACACCAACGGCGTGATCAACGCCAAGACGACGAAGCAGGTCTACTCCTTCACCCACTTCGATGCCTGGACTTACGGCACCAACTTCTTCACCATCTCGATGTTCAAGTCGGACCACAACGATCCGGCAGGCCCGTGTACCGCCACAGGCGTGGTCGTGTCGCCGGCTGCAGGCTTCGCAGCGACACCCACGAGCTGTGCCGGCGCGACAGAAATCTACGGTCTTTTCCGCTCGACCTTCGGCTGGAACGAGATCTTCAACACCAAGGCCTTCACTCAGGGCCCGCTGCATAACATCTCGTTCGAGGTTGGCATGGATGCCAACACGGAGAACCGGTATTTCGGCGCCGCCAAGCGCGACGTTGTCGCGGGTCTGCAGTTTGCCTTCGATCTTCCCTATAAGGGCTACTTCAACGTCGCGCCGCTGGTGTATTGGGAGTTCGCCAACCACAACTCCTTCTCGCAGTGCGGCGCCGGTTGGTCCGCTCCGTGTATTGCCGACGGCAACACGTCGTTCAAGCCGACCTGGGCGATCGAAACCAATTACTATATGGACCTCGGCTTCCTGCCGCAGAACGTGCAGTATTTCTCGATCAGCGGCCGCGCGGCGTGGTATGGCAAGAAGGGCACCGACACTGAGCCGCTTCCCGCCAGCGTCGCCAACGGCGTCTATCCCACCAAGGTCGAGTTCAACTCCGAGCCGATCCGCCTGACCCTCGATGCCTCGAAGGCGATTTGGGGTGATAAGTACTCGCACTTCGTCGACGTCTGGGTCGCCTATCGCTATTGGCAGAACAAGTTCGGCCTCGATCACAACAACGCCGTGGCCTGCACCACTTTGGCCGGTGGCGCGAGGGTGAGCACCGGCTCCTGCACCGAGTCCTCGCTCTACTCCGGTGTCACTGTGAAATTCTAGCCACCTGACACGCTTCAGGTGAACGACGATGGCGCCGCGTCAAACCTCCGCGGCGTCATCTTCGTTTGTGGGCAGGAAGGTAGGTAGGGGATGAGCCGTAGGCGCAATCCGCTCTACGAAATTGAATTGGTGTTTGCTACTTCGTCCACACGCCGTCGTGCAGCGCTTCGGCCTCGTCTTCGAGCAGCGGCCCCGCAACCTCTGTCGGCCGCTGGCCGCTGGCAAAGACTTCGCGACAGGGCAAGTCGAGCGTCGGGTTCTCCGGATGATCGCCGGTGATGCCGCGCAGGCGGTGCTCGCTGAGGCCATAGACGACACGGCCGATGCCGGCCCAGTAGATCGCGCCGGCGCACATCGCGCAGGGCTCGGCGGAGGAATAGAGCGTGGCTCTCGCCAACACCTCGCGGCCAAGCGTGCGACAGGCCTGCGTGGCGGCGAGGCGCTCGGCATGCGCGGTGCCGTCGTGATCCGGCATGTAGCCGTTCTCGGCCTCGATCAGGACCTTGCCCTCGGCATCGACCACGATGCAGCCGAAGGGATGGTTGCCGTGCGTGAGGGAACGGCGGGCGACCGCGAAGGAAAGGCGAAGGAAGTGCTCGTCACGCTCGGACCCGCCGCTCATCGCTCTTCCCTGGTCAATGCCCCGCCATGTGCCGGCCGATCACGGTGAGATCGGCTTCGCTGGTCCGTGCTTCATACACGAATTCGCCGTGGAACATCACCACCAGCCGATCGGAGAGTTCAAGGAGTTCGTCGAGGTCCTCGCTGACCAACAGCACCGCGGCGCCGCGGTTGCGCGCGGCCATGATCTCGGCATGGATTTGCGCCACCGCCGCGAAATCGAGCCCGAAGCAGGGATTGGCCGCGATCAGCACCTCGACGTCGCCGCCGAGCTCACGGGCCAGCACGGCGCGTTGGACATTGCCGCCCGACAGCGCCGAGATCGGCGTGTCGGGCGTGCGGGTCTTGATCTTGTACTGGGCGATCTTCTTCCGCGCGTCGACGCGGAAGGCACCGCGGTTGAGCCACCAGCCGAGGCTAGCGAAAGGCGCGCGGTCGAATTCGCGGAAGGCGATGTTGTCGGCGACGCTCATGCCGCCGACACAGGCGTTCTTCAGCGGCTCCTCCGGCAGGAGTGACATATTGTGCCGCCGCATCTCCTCGCGGCTGGCGTGATAGGGATCGCCGGCGACGCGGATCTCGCCACTCTCAGCGCCGCGCTGCCCGGCCAGCACCTCGACGAGCTGGCGCTGGCCGTTGCCGGAGACGCCGGCGATGCCGACGATCTCGCCGGCGCGGACCGTAAGGGAGACGTCGTGCACGGCGATGGCGCCGGCGTCGTCGCGCGCGCGCATCTTCGCCAGCTCCAGCCTCGCCTTGCCGGCCTCACCGGTGCGCGGCGGCTGTAGCGTCAGCTCCTCGGCGCCGATCATGGTGCGCGCCATGGCGTCCGGCGTCAGTTCGGACACCTTGCCGGCGCCGGCGAGCTTGCCGCGGCGCAGGATCGTAACGTCGTCGGCGAAGGCCATGACCTCGCGGAACTTGTGCGTGATCATCAGGATGGTCAGCTCGCCCTTGACGACCATGTCGCGGAGCATGCCAAGCACCTCGTCGGCTTCCGCCGGGGTCAGCACCGAGGTCGGCTCGTCCAGGATCAGGAAGCGACGCTTCAGGTAGAGCTGCTTGAGGATCTCGCATTTCTGGCGCTCGCCCGCGGAGATGTCGGAGACCTTTGCGCTGAGCGGTACCTTGAATGGCATGCGCGCGAGAAAGGCCTCGAGCTCCTTCATCTCTTTCGGCCAGTTCACGACAGCCGGCACGTCATCGCGCGCCAGCACCAGATTTTCGGCGACCGTCATCGCCGGCACCAGCGTGAAATGCTGGTAGACCATGCCGAGGCCGAGGGCGTGGGCGTCCTTCGGATTGCCGATCGCCTGCTCGCGCCCGCCGACGAGAATGTCACCCTCGGTGGCGTGGTAATAGCCCATAATGCATTTGACGAGCGTCGACTTGCCGGCGCCGTTCTCGCCGAGCAACGCATGGAACGAACCCGGCCGCACTTTCAGCGCGACATTGTCCAGCGCCAGGAAATCACCGAAACGCATGCTCATGGCGATGGCATCGACGCCGAAGGCGCCCGATGGCGGCGACGTTTCGCCGACGATCACGAAATCGCTCCGATGAAGGCGTCGGCGGTCGAGACCGCGCCGAACACGCCGCCCTGCATCTTGATCATCTTCAGCGCGTGGTCGTGGTTACTCTTGTCAGTGGCACCGCAGCAATCGTGCAGCAGCACGCATTCGAAGCCGCGGTCGTTGGCCTCACGCATGGTGGTGTGAACGCAAACGTCGGTGGTGATGCCAGTGAGCACGATGTTCTCGATGCCGCGGACGCGCAGGATCAGCTCCAGGTCGGTGGCGCAGAACGAGCCCTTGCCGGGCTTGTCGATGATGGGTTCGCCGGGCAGCGGCGCGAGCTCCGGGATGATGTCCCACCCAGGCTCGCCGCGCACCAGGATGCGGCCGCAGGGACCGGGATCGCCGATGCCGGCGCCGATCTGCCGGGAGCGCCAACGCTTGTTGGCAGGCAAATCCGAGAGATCGGGACGGTGGCCTTCGCGGGTATGGATGATGTGAAAGCCTCGGCTCCGCATTGCCGTGAGCAGTCTCTTGATCGGCTCGATCGGCGCCCGCGTCAGCGAGAGGTCATAGCCCATCTTGTCGACATAGCCGCCGACGCCGCAGAAATCGGTCTGCATGTCGATGATGATGAGCGCGGTATTCTCCGGACGCAGGTCGCCGTTATAGGGCCAGGCATAGGGCTCGGACTTGATGGTGCGCTCGGGCATGATTTGGCTCTCTAGCGGGTGATCGACAATTCGGCCGGGGCTCCGGTCAGCGTGCGTTTCGGCGAGCAGGTGATGATCATGATCGCCAGCGTCAGGATGTAGGGTGCGGCGTTGAAAAGGTGGTAGCCGGAGGTGACGCCGACCGATTGCAGCGCCGGGCCCAGCGCTGCGGCGCCGCCAAAGGCGAGCGAGGCCCACAGACACAGCAAGGGGTCCCAGCGCGCGAAGATCACGAGCGCCACGGCCGTGATGCCCTGGCCCGAGGACAGGCCCTCGTTCCAGCTTCCGGGATAGAACAGCGACAGAAAGGAGCCACCGATGCCGGCGAGGAAGCCGCCGACCATGGTCGCGCGCAAGCGGATCAACAGCACGGAGTTGCCCATCGCACGCGCGGCGTCCGAACTCTCGCCGGCGGTGCGGATCAGGAGGCCCCAGCGCGTGGTCCGGAAGGCCCAGTAGAGAGTTGGGGCGAGCGCGACACCAATCAGGAACAACACGTTGACCCGTAGTGCCGCGCGCACCTGTTGAATGTCGCTCCACCAGCCGAAATCGATCGCGGGCAGCCGCGGCGCGGTGGGCTCGATCAGCGGCTTGCCGAGATAGAAGGCAAGCCCGGTGCCGAACAGCATCAAGGCGATGCCAACCGCAATGTCGTTGACGCGCGGCAACGAGCAGATGCCGGCATGCAGCGCGCCCAGAAGCGCGCCGGTGATGCCAGCGGCGAGCACGCCGAGCCACGGCGATCCCGTAAGGTAGGAAATCCCGTAGGCGCTCATCGCGCCCATTACCAGCGTGCCTTCGAGGCCGAGATTGATGCGGCCGGAGCGCTCGGTGATGCATTCGCCCAGGCTCACGAACAGGAACGGGGTCGAGACTCGAATGGCGCCGCCGAGCACGGCGAGCGGAACGGTCCAGAGTCCGATCGAGCCGTCTGCCATCTCAGGACTTTCCCTTCAGAAACCCGATGCGGCCGTAGAGCGCATCGCTGGCCAGCACGAAGACGAAGATGATGCCTTGCAGCACCAGCACGGATGCATCCGGCAATCCGAGGCGGCGCTGCAACAGCCCGCCGCTGGCGCTGATACCACCGAGCAGGATCGCGACGGGGATAATGGCGAGCGGATTTTGCCGCGCCAGGAAGGCGACGAGAATCCCTGTGAAGCCGTAGCCTGCGGCGAGGTTCGCGTTGGTGCGCCCCTGCACCGCGGCGACCTCGACCATGCCTGCAAGGCCCGCGGCGCCGCCGGCGAGGAAGCAGACGATCAGGATCAGCTTGCTGACATTGAGACCGACGATCTTCGCAGCGCGGATGTTGCCGCCGGCAACACGCGCGGCGAAGCCAAACACAGTGTGATAGATCAGGATATAGGCGGCGAACGCGGCGATCAGGCCGAACACGAGACCCCAATGCACATCGGTGCCGGGGATCGATCCGATCATGTTGGCCGCGCCGATCTCGCGGGTCGACGGCTTGTTCAGGCTGCCGGGGTCGCGCATTGCGCCTTCGACGAGATGGTTGAGGACCGCGAGCGCGATATAGACGAGCAGCAGGCTCGAGATCGTTTCGTTGACGCCGCGATATTGCCGTAGCGCGCCCGAAAGCATGACCCAGAGGCCGCCGCCGATCACGCCGGCGACGACCATGGCGATCTGCACGATGAGCGGCGGCATGCCCTGAAGCACCAGCGCTGCGCTGGTTGCCGACAGCGCGCCGATCAGGAGTGCGCCTTCGCCGCCGATGATAACCATGCCGAGCTGCGCGGGCAGCGCCGTGCAGAGTGCGGTAAGGATCAGCGGCGCCGCGCGCGTCAACGTGTTCTGCCATGAGAACCAGGTGCCGAACGCGCCGTAGTACATGTAGAAATAGAGGTCGAGCGGGCTCTTGCCGAACATTGCGACGAAGATGCCGAAGACCCCGAGCGCGCCGGCCAGCGCCGCGCCCGGGATCAGGATATATTCGATCGCTCCGCCGTGACGCTGGAGGAATCCCGGATCGGCGGCCGGGGCAACGGTCCCGACCGCTTCAGCGAGATCTGCAGCTTCCGTCGTCACGAAGTCGCCCCGACCACGCCCTCCACGAGATAGTCCATCTTCTCGAGTTCGGGATCCTTCTGGCCGCGATCGGTGCCGGCCGCGATCACCGTCTTGCCCTTGTTATCGACCAGCCCTCCCTTGAAGATGGCGTAGCCGTCACCGGACAAGAACTTGGCCTTGACGTGGTCGGCGTGCTTGCGCGCCTCGGCGGAGACCGCTTCGCCATAGGGCGAGGTCTTGACGATCTCCTCCTTGAGGCCGCCGCGATAGAAGTTCGGAATGCTCTCGCCGGCGGCGATCATCTTGACGAACTTGGGGTACAGCGCTTCCCAGTTCCACTCGGCGCCCGTGAGATACGCTTTTGGCGCGAGCGGCGACTGGTTGACGTGATAGCCGCACACCATGGCGCCCCGACGCGCGGCGTTCTCGACCATGGTCTTCGGACCGTCGACATGGCAGGTCAGTACGTCGACGCCCTGATCGATCAGGCTGTTGGTGGCCTCGGCTTCCTTGACCGGCATCGACCAGTCACCAGTGAAGATCACTTGCGTGGTGGCCTTGGGATTGGCAAGCCTCGCGCCGAGCGCGAAGGCGTTGATGTTGCGCAGCACCTGCGGGATCGGTTTCGCGGCGACGAAGCCGAGCTTGCCGCTCTTGGAGCTATAGCCGGCGATGATGCCCGAGATGTATTGGGCTTCATCGATGTAGCCGAAATAGCTGCCGGCGTTTTTCGGGTCCTTGTCGCTCCACAGGCCGCCGCAGTGCTCGAAGTGCAGCTTCGGGAATTTGTTGGCCATCTTGACCATGTGAGGATTGTAGTAGCCGAACGAGGTCGGGAAGAGCAGGGTGGCGCCGTCGAGATTGATCATGGACTCGATCGTCTTCTCGACCGCGTCGGTCTCCGGCACCTTCTCTTCTTCCACGACTTTGAGGCCGGGAATCTTCTTCAGCGCCGCCGCGCCCTGCGCATGCGCCTGGTTGTAGCCATAGTCGTCCCGCGAGCCGACGTAGATGAATCCGATGGTGGTCTCGGCCGCGAAGGCCGGACGAATGCCCGTCGCCGCACCGAGGGTGACGGCCGCGCCGCCCTGCAACAAATGACGTCGTGAGACCCTGCCAAATTCCATTGCTTGCTCCCCTTGGCGGATGCACCGCCTCATCTCGCGCTGCGCCGGTCTGGCGGAGCCCGGGATAGATTGTCGCAAGCTTCGTGCCAGAGGCTACCGAGGGAGGATTTCCACTTAAGTTATTGAGAGCAATTTGCTATTTTCGGTGATCCGAGCTTGATCAGGAAAGCAGCAGATGAAAATATAGGCAGTATTTTATAATTGTATGCAATGGAGTTAAGCAGTCTTAACCGGCTTGGACATGTGCATGACGAGGGTCGGGTGGTCTGCCGGCAACCGCATTCATGCTAACCACGCGCTGATCGGAACGATGTCGACAGCGTGATTTCGCTGGCACCGAACTTGAATCGATTGCCGCCAGGACCGCCGTCGCCGCGGTCCCAAGAGATGGAAAGCCCGCCGAGATGGCTGCTGGTACCGCCGTTCATAATGGTTCGCTCGGCGAAGAGATCGTGCGAAGAATCAACGAGCTCGCGGCGATCTCGGAAGAAGGCGACAAGCTCACCCGCATCTATCTGACCGGCGAGCTGCGCAAGGCCGCGGACCTCATCCTGAGCTGGATGCGCGACGCCGGCATGAGCGCGCGTCTCGACGCGATCGGCAATGTCTGCGGGCGCTACGAAGGGGAGCGGCCGGGCGCGCCCTGCCTGATGCTCGGCTCGCACTACGACACCGTGCGCGATGCCGGCAAATGGGACGGGCCGTTGGGCGTGATCACGGCGATCGCCTGCGTCGCCGATCTCAACCGCCGCGGCAAGCGCCTGCCGTTCGCGATCGAAATCGTCGGTTTTGCGGATGAGGAAGGGGTGCGCTTTGCCTCGACCCTGCTCGGCAGCCGCGCCGTGGCCGGCACTTTTGACGAAAGCGTCCTCAACACACGCGACAGCGATGGCGTCGGGATGCGCGATGCGCTGGTGCAGTTCGGGCTCGACCCCGATCATATCGGCGCGGCCGCGCGGGCCCGGCGCGAGCTGCTTGCCTATTTCGAGCTGCACATCGAGCAGGGGCCGGTGCTGGAAACGCAAAACCTCCCCGTCGGAGTTGTCACTGCGATCGCGGGCGCGACACGGCTTGCCGCGCGGCTGACCGGCATGGCGGGGCACGCAGGCACGGTGCCGATGGCACTCCGGCGCGATGCGTTGGCGGGCGCGGCCGAATGCATCGGTGCGATCGAGCAGTTTTGCCGCACCGACGAGGGTGGGCTGGTCGGCACCGTCGGCTACATCCAGGCGAGGCCCGGCGCGACCAACGTCATCCCGGGCGAGGTGTCGTTCACCATCGATATGCGGGCGCCGACCGACATGCACCGCAAGCGCGCGGTCGCCGATGTCGTGAGGCAGATCGAGGCCATCGCAAAGCGCCGCCAATTGACACTTCAGCTCGACGTCACCCACGAGAACCGCACCGCGCCCTGCGCGCCCTGGCTCAAGGAGCAGATCGCGCAGGCGATCAAAGCGGAAGGTTTTTCCGTGTTCGAGCTGCCGAGCGGGGCGGGGCATGACGGCATGGCCATGATCGACATTGCCGACGTCGGCATGATCTTCGTTCGCTGCCGCGGCGGAATCAGCCATCACCCCGACGAGCATGTCGAGCTCGCCGATGCCGACGCCGGCGCGCGAGTGTTGCTGGGGCTGATCGAGAATTTTCGGCCGCGGCAAGGGTAAATCGGCTCCTCACGTCACCGGCTAGAGATAAGAATCAGACAGGTCTAGCGTCGTAACGGCGTCCCGCCGGACCACGAGACAACATTCGACTGCGCGTATGAACAGCGGCATCTCTTTTCCATCCCATGGCGAAAACCGATTTTACCAGGGTATGGCGGCGACCTTCGTTGCCAACGCGCTTCAGGCGGTGAACTTTCTCGGTGATCGATTCCTGAGGAAGTCGCATCATCCGTTCACGGCTATCGAGGACCTTTACCGGCACTCGATGGACAGTGCTTTTGCGGTATCTGAGTCCTTTCTCGTTACGGGCGCGCCGCACGCTTCTGCGTACTATCCGCGCGACTTTGCCTGGTTCTATCCCGACATCCTCGACCCCGACACCATCATGGATTCGCAGGATGCGGTTCGCCGGGCTCGTCTGCTCGAAAAGAGCGTCCGCCTGCTGCTGGAAGCGGTTCGCGCCAACGTCGTCACGACGACGATCGTCCCGGCGGCGCGCGCCCGGTATCTCGGCGTGAACTATTTCTCGCGCCCTTCGGATACGCTGCTCGGCATTCTGGCCGGCCTGCGGCAGATGATCTCTGCCGAGGAGAGAGCGTCGTCCTATCTGGCGATGTCGCAATGCGTGCATGCCGGTCGCCTGCTGCTGGCCGAATATTGCGGTGATCTGAAGCGCGCGATCCTCCAGCTCGCAAGCGAGCTCGAGCCGTTCAATGATGATGGCTCTACGTATTTGCTGTGCGATGCCAGTGCTCCGCGCTCTGCGGCAACGGACACGCGCGCCGAGCGCAGGCGTTTCGTCACCAATGCCTGCGTCTACACGACCTTCGTGTGGGGCGTGCGGCTCGGGATCATCGACGAGAACGAGCTGAAGCGGCGGCTCGGACGCGACCTGGCGCAGTACAAGAGGGACCTGCTCCGCCTGTTCGGCAAGGGTGGCTATATCAGGCATTCCCTGGATGGCCCCCCAGGCTCGCCGGTGTCCTCGGTCGCTCTGGATTTCGTCAGTGTGCATCGCGGCTTCTGGGATATGAACGAGCCGGCCGAGCGCGCGCTGTTCGCAGCCACGGCGGATCTGATCATTGCGGAGCCGCGCTTTCGCATCCCCGGCACATTCCACTTCCTGGTGTCCGCGGATAATCCGCGGAACAAGATGATCCACAAGATCGCGGCTCCCGCCTATCAGGGACGTTCCTCCTGGCCGACGTTCAACGTCGAATTCGCGGATCGCATGCTGGACTATGATGAATTCTCGTGCAGCGATACCTACCGTTCCTCTGCCCAGGGAATTCTGAAGGACATTCGCACCGCAACCGAAGTCCACGGCGGCTATCAGGAACTGATCTCGGAGCGGGGCCTGAAGTATCGCACCTGGGCCTACAAGGGTGCCGTGGCCCACTCCTGGTTTCCGCGTTTCCTCTCCGTCTGGAGGAGGGCGCATGGAACGCCGCTCCTCCAGTGGAATGACTGAACGGCGGTCGTTACCCCGCCGTCACGTCCACAAGCTCGCCACCGTCGAGGACCTTGGCCGCCTTGGCGCGGTCGAGGTCGCCTTCCCAGGTGGCCACCACCACGGTCGCAACGCAATTTCCGGTGAGGTTGCCGACCGCGCGAGCCATGCCGATGAACCAGTCGACCGACAAGACCAGCACGAGGCCGATCGCAGGGATGCTGGGCACCGCGTTCAGCGTCGCCGCCAGAATCACGATCGCGGAGCCCGGCACGCCATGCGCGCCCTTGGAGGTGATCAGGGAGACGCCGAGCACCAGTAGGAGGTCGCCGAAGGACAGCGGCGTGTTGGTCGCCTGCGCGATGAAGACGACCGCAAGCGTCAGGTAGATCGAGAACGCGTCGAGGTTGAAGGAATATCCGGTCGGAATCACGAGGCCGACGACGGAATCCTTCACGCCCATCCGCTCCAGCTTCTTCATGATCTGCGGCAGCACGGCGTCGGACGAGGCGGTCGCGAGCACGATCGTCAACTCCTCGCGCAGGTAGGCGAGGAATTTGAGGATGTTGATGCCGGCAAGCGCCATGACGCCGCCGAGCACGCCCAGCACGAAGATGCCGACCGAGACGTAGAACAGCGCAACCAGTGAGACGAGCTGCTTGAGCGAGCCGACGCCGTATTTGCCGACGGTGTAGGCGACTGCGCCGAGCACGCCAAGTGGAGCAACGCGGACGATAAGCCCCATGACGCGGAACAGCACGGTCGAGGCGGCATCGATCATCGACGTCACGAGCTTGCCCTTCTCGCCGCCGACCAGTGCGAGGCCTACGCCGAACAGCACGGCGAAAAACAGCACCTGGAGCACGTCGTTGCGCGACAACGCGTCGAACGAGGTGCTCGGGATCACGTTGAGGAGGAAGGAGCCGATGCCGCCGCCCTGAAGCTTGTGGGCGTTGTCGGCATAGGTATTGAGCGCCTTGGCGTCCAGCGTCGAGGGGTCGATGTTCATGCCATGACCGGGGCCGAAAGTGTAGGCCAGGATGAGACCTACCACGAGCGCGACTGTGGTCATCACCTCGAAATAGACCAGCGCTTTGACGCCGACCCGTCCGACCTTCTTGAGGTCGCCCGCGCCAGCAATGCCGTGCACGACGACGCAGAACACGATCGGCGCCACGATCATCGAAATCAGCTTCAGGAAGGCGTCGCTCAGAATCTTGAGCGAGATGGCAAAATCCGGCGCGGCCACCCCGAGAATGATGCCGAGGATCAGCGCGGCCAGGACCTGGACGAACAGCGACGTGTAGAGCGGCTTTGGCTCGGCGGCCGGGGCCGCGGCAATGGTCGACATGGTGACTCCCCCGTTTTGACGACGTCTCGATCGTCGAAAGGAGCAACTAGCGTGCCAGATTGTCGCGGTTTTCGCTGAGGAGGAGGTCTATTCGGTCTTTTTGCGGTGCGACCGGCATCCGCATCGGCGCCGGGAAACCGTTCCAGGTGCCGTCGGTCACGTGGACAGACGATTTTGCGGTCCACAGTCACGTTCTGCGCGCGGGTGGCCGCGTCACGCCGCGAGATCCAGCAGCCGACACGATCCGCGTACCAGCACCTTGCGTCCATTCGGCGTCATGACCGGCACGCCGTCGCAGACGACGACAAGACCGAACTTGACGAGGCTCTCGATGAGATAGGCCTTGGAAAGGCGACCGTTCGACACCGGGTCGCGAAGCGCCTTCAGAACCTCCCATTGGTCTGGCGAAAGATCGAAGTCGATGTCGTTGCTCATGTTGCCTCAAGCCGTAGTGCCGTTCGTGCGCCTCTGTTAGAGGCGCTGCATGAAGACCGTGCGACGACAATGAGTCGGGAATTCGGTGAGGCGTTTAGAACTTCTCTTCACAAATTGCTGCACGCCATTGCGCCACAAGAGTTAAGACCGCTCGGTCACGAGGACCGTCCGAGCCTCGATCACATATTGATGATGTAGGCTTGATGTTGGTCCGCGAACTACCGCACTGCACGGGAAGCGCTGCTGTCCCATTCTGCGTCGCAACATGCACAGAAATCATGAGAACGAAGGGTTCGGGATTCTGTTACGCTGATTCGCGGGGAATGGCTTCACACGGCAGGAGTGGAGTGCATGAACAGGCTGGTCGAAATTCGCAGTCAGGAATCCCTGTGCCGGGAGCGTGCCGCGCTTGATTTGCAGCGCCGGCTTTTCTGGCTTGCGCAAGCTCAGGAATGGGAGCAGCGCGCGCTTGACGAGATCGCCTATCATTTCCGGGAGTGCAATGTGGCTCAGACGGAGCTGGGGCGAAACTGACGTCGGCTGTGGGTAAGGCCTACTGATAAGTCGCCACAATATCGGATACCGCGCGCTCGAGCTGCTGCGCGGTGGCGCACTGGCGCACCACGCTGCAGAAGGTCGCATAGCGCGGCATCTCGGAATCGCCAAAGCCCCAGGCGAGACGTCCTTCGGGATTGAGCCACACCAGTCGCTTCGAGCGCTCAGAGATGCGGCGCAGGATGTCGGCGCGCGGATCGAGATTGTTGCTGCGGGCATCGCCCAGCACGATCACCGTGGTCTGCGGCGTCAGCGTGCTCATAAACTCCTTCTCGAAATCGACCAGCGACGAGCCGTAGTCGGAGGAGCCGAAGCCGACCTTGGACATGATCTCGGCCATCGCTTCTTCCGGCGATTTCGATTCCAGGATGTCGCTGACTTCGATCAGATGCGAGGAGAAGGCAAAGGAATGGACGTCGTCGACCACCTCGTGCAGCGAGTGGATCAGGAGCAGGAAGAAATCCGAGACCTGCGCCACCGAGCCCGAGACGTCGCAGAGCGCCACGATCTTCGGCCGATCGCGATGCTTGCGCTTCCAGGCCGTGAGAAAGGGGATGCCGCCCCAGGCGGCATTGCGGCGCAGCGTGCGGCGGACGTCGAGATGACCGCGCCGTTGGCGCTTGCGTGGTTTCGAATAGCGCTCGCGCAGGCGACGTGCGATCTGGCGGATGAGAGCGCGCATCTCCGCGACATGGCGGCGCTCGATGCGGGCAAGCGGCGCGTTGCGAAGAATCTCGTTGCGGAGGTTTTCAGCTTCCTCGCGGGCATAGAGCGCAAGCCCCTGCGCGACGGTGTCGCGGACGGCTTCGCGCAAGGCATCGAGCGCGGCGCGAAGCCGCTCGGCCAGTGCCGGATTGGTCGCGGTCAGCTCCTCGAGATCGTCGCGCAGCCGCTGGAGCCCCATGGCGTCAAGGATGCGGCTGGAGAAGATGCCGCGCTGGGTGGAGTAGCGGATGTCGGATAGGGAGGCCGCACCTGAGGCGCTGGCGATCGCGGCGGTGATCGCGTTGCGATCCTGCAACAGCAGCATCTGCGCGAGGGGCCCCAATTCTGCGGGAGGCGAACCGGCGCTCGCATCGCTGGCCGCGCCCGACGACGGAGATTGATCCGCGTCCTCCGAAACATAGTTGCTGTCGGCTTCAGGCTGTTCCTGTCGCGGCTCCGGCTGGCTGAAGAACAGATCGAAACAGTCTCCGAGCGCGAGCTTTTCGTCCTGCGACTTGGCCAGCGTCAGAAGGAGCGCATCGCGCAGGATGGTCCGGTCCGAGACGCCGACCTGCGCGACCGCACGCATCGCATCGATGCTTTCGGCCGGCGAGACATGGACCCCGGCGCCCCGTGCGGCACGGAAGAAACGATGGATATTCTCGCGCATCGGGGTCAACCGAAGACGTTGGATCGTGCTGCCTTGGCAATGAAGGTCGTAATCTGAGGCTGAGCCGCCTCGATGTCGGCCTCGTATTTCAGGAGCACGTTGAGCGTGTCCTTGACGATCTCGGTGTCGAGCTCCGAGGCCTGCAAGAGCACCAGCACGCGTGCCCAGTCGATGGTCTCGCTGACCGAAGGCAGCTTCTTCAGGTCGAGCGAGCGGATTTCGTGGATGAAGCCGACCATCTGCCGCCGCAGCGTCTGCGAAATGTTGGGGACGCGGCTCTCGACGATGCGCTCCTCGAGCCGCTGCTCGGGGAAGCCGATGTGCAGATGCAGGCAGCGCCGCTTCAGGGCGTCGCCGAGATCGCGCTCGCTGTTGGAGGTGAGGATCACCGTTGGCGGCGTGATCGCGGAGACGGTGCCGAGTTCGGGGATCGTGACCTGGAAATCGGAGAGAATTTCCAGCAGCAGCGATTCGAATTCCGCATCCGACTTGTCGATTTCGTCGATCAGGAGCACGCAGCCGCCCGGCTGCTCCAGCGCTTGCAGCAGCGGCCGCGGCTCGACGAACTCCTTGGAGAAGAACACGTCACCGAAATCGTGGAGTTGATTAAGTGCAGCGTGCAAAGTCTGCGCGCCGCCAAGGACTTCTCCGAGCTTGTCCTTGAGGATCTGCGTGTAGAGAAGCTGCTTGGCGTATTTCCATTCATAGAGCGCCTTGGCCTCGTCGAGGCCTTCGTAGCACTGAAGGCGGATCATCTTCAGGCCGCGCCAGGCCGCGATCGCCTTGGCAAGCTCGGTCTTGCCGACGCCCGCGGGTCCTTCGACCAGGATCGGCTTCTCGATCTGTTGCGACAAATAGACGGCGGTCGCGATCTGCCGGCTCGCGATGTAGCCTTGAGCGGCGAGACCGCTCTCCACTGCCTCGATCGCTGTCGAGGGCTTCTGTTCAGCCACCAAAAGGCGCTCCCAAAGGTCTTGATTGAGGCTTGTTCTGCCTGCGTTCACGGCAAAGAACAAGCCTCGTTTGGGAGAGGCCAGGCCCGCGCGAATGAGCGTTTTTTCCGCTCAACGCAAATAGTCGGGCGGCCAACCGGCCGCGGGATCAGTGCCGCAGCAACTCCGGCTTGCGGATCGTCTGTCTGACCTCGGCGCCGCAATCGGCGCATTCATAGACGAAGTCGATCTTGGCAAGACTCCAATGCGGTTCGACCTCGCGCACATACATTGGAAGGAACCCCATGCAAGCAGGGCAAATCACAGGCGCGATCTCGATATCCTGATGATGCTGTACATAAGCTGGCATCTCGGCTCTCCTTCGCAGACGACCTCCAAACCCGCGCGAAGGCTACTGCCGGCCGGCGAAAGGCCGACATCAACTCTTTCGAACAGAGGCGGAACGGCGGAGGTTTGTCGTTCGCTGTGACATTCTTGTTACGTCTCTGTACTGTGACGGGTGGAGCAAATACCTATTTCAAAGCCCGATCCGATATTCGGACTTCGACCTCAACGATAAGGGAGCAACGCCCATGACGCATGCCATTCGCTTTCATAAGACTGGTGGTCCGGAAGTGCTGGTCTGGGAAGAAGTCAGTGTCGGCAAGCCCGGACCAGGCGAGGCACGAATCCGCCATACCGCCGTCGGTCTCAACTTCGTCGACATCTACAATCGTTCGGGCCTTTACCCGGTGCAACTGCCGAGTGGGCTTGGTAGCGAGGCTGCTGGCGTCGTCGAGGAGGTCGGGCCTGGCGTCACCGATCTGAAGCCCGGCGATCGCGTCGCCTACGGCGCCTCGCCGCTCGGGGCCTATTCCGAGGCGCGGCTGATCGCGGCCGACCGACTGCTGAAGCTGCCGGACGGTGTCGACGACAAGACCGCAGCGGCGATGATGCTGAAGGGGCTCACAACGCAATATCTGATCCGGCAGACCTATCGGGTGAAGGCCGGCGACACCATCCTGCTGCATGCGGCCGCCGGCGGCGTCGGCCTGATTCTCTCCCAGTGGGCCAAGCATCTCGGCGCAACCGTGATCGGCACCGTCAGCAACGACGAGAAGGCCAAGCTCGCCAAGGAGCATGGCTGCGACCATGTCATCATCTATAGCCGCGAGGATTTCGTGAAGCGCGTGGACGAGATCACCGGCGGCAAGAAGGTGCCGGTGGTCTATGACTCGGTCGGCAAGGATACGTTCTTGAAGTCGCTCGATTGCCTCGCGCCGCTCGGCGTCGCCGCGCTGTTCGGTGCGTCCTCCGGCGCCGTCGAGCCGCTCAATCTCGGTCTGCTGGCGCAGAAGGGCTCGCTCTACGTCACCCGGCCGACGCTGTTCACCTACGCCGCCAAGCGTGAAAGCCTGGTCGCGATGGCGGGCGAGCTGTTCGATGTCGTCAAGTCCGGCGCGGTCAAGATCGAGGTGCGCCAGACCTATCCACTGAAGGACGCCGCCAAGGCGCATGCCGATCTCGCCGCGCGCAAGACCACGGGATCGACCGTCCTCACGGTGTGATCTCCGACCGGGCTGTGGCGCAGGCTGGCAGAGCGTTTCGAGCGAACTGGATTCCGGTTCGCGTAGAGAAAACGCGTCAAAATAAGAAATCCAGAGCCCGTTCCGATTCGATCGGACCGGAAAAGGTCGGCCCTGGGCCTGCGTTATGTCCGCTCGTGCTTACGCAGATCGCGGGCGTGATCGAGGCGGAGAGCCTGGAGGTCGACTTCTTCGGGCGGGATCCGGGGCAGGGCAGCCTCAGCGAGGATCGCCTCGGTCACGTCTTCGACCGAATTCTCCACGATTTCCTGGATGAACGAGATATTCCGATATTCCCCTGAGGCAACGCGGGAAATGACCTCGCGCCTGGTGATTTCAGGGTCGACCACTGCCTCGCGGCCGCGGCGCCCATAGTCGATCATCACGACGAAATACTGCATGAAACGATCCTGCCGTGCCCATGGTCGGGACGGCAGAGTATTTCCGAAAAACGGAATCAAAGTCAAGGTGAATTTCGTAAAAACGGAAATTGCAGCCTACTTGCTCCTCTTGCGCGGGCGCGCCGACTTGGCGCGCAGCCGCTCCAGCTGCCCCTTGGGCATGGACAGGCAGATCTCGCCGACCCACTCTAGTTTCACGCCGACGATCTGCTTGGC
This sequence comes from Bradyrhizobium sp. 17, assembly GCF_023073515.1. NCBI lineage: Bacteria > Pseudomonadati > Pseudomonadota > Alphaproteobacteria > Hyphomicrobiales > Nitrobacteraceae > Bradyrhizobium > Bradyrhizobium sp. 17. The sequence goes on from NZ_JADPJQ010000067.1 coordinate 255,965, forward strand.
ATTGAAGCTGCTGAGATTGACGACGGAGGGGGATTTGCCTCGTTCGATGGTCTTCAGATAACGCTCGCCGGTCTTGAGCCGGACCACGGCCTCCTCGCCGTAGAAGCTCGACAGGGGATGGCGCTGATCCTTGTAGACTACGATTACGTCGCCGCTCTCGTATTTGGGCAGCATCGAATCGCCCACGATCTCGAATGCGATGGTCTCCTCCATGATCGGAAAGGGCAGCGCGATGTCGCCAAGGCCTTCGGGGGGAACCTGCTCATAATCCGGCTCGATCACGGCACCGGCCCCCACGCGGCCCATGATCGGCGCGAGATTGAGCTCGAGATATTCCATGATCGGAATGATTTCCGAAGCCTTCACCAGGCGTTCGCCGCCGAGGATCTCCGAGACAGCGCCGGGGCGTACGCCCATGGCAGCCGCCAGGCCGCCCTTGCTCTTGCCCGTCTTTTCCAGGCCCCGTTCGATCATTGCAGCGTCCAACATGGTGATTCCCTCGATTGTCCATCGTCTGTCTCTTGTAATCCGAAATTCGGAATTGATGCAATTATGAATATCAGAATTATCGCTTGACTTCGACTTCGGAATACCGGAATGTAGGCTCCGCCTCGCGGTCGTGCGATCGGAGGAGGCGCATCACAGGACAGCAGCATGGAACCGGCTCATTGGCCGTCGGAGCACTCCGACGCGCTTCGCGACTATTTTCTCAAGGGGTTGTCTTATGCGGAGATCGGAAGACAGATTAACGCAAGGTTCGGAACGGCTTACACACGCAACGCGGTGGTCGGCCGCGCCAAGCGGCTCGGGCTGATCGTGCAGGTGCGGATGACGAGCCCGTCGATCGTGCCGGTGCTGCCGTCTGGAGCCTGTCTTATCCTCCCGCACCGTCCCGCGTTACTGAACCTGCCGCCGAAATCTGCGATGAAGCCTGCCGCGCAGGTCAAATTGCGCTGCGTCGGCGTCCAGCCGCGCCTGGTCCCGTTGGTCGAACTCGCTGCCGAGGACTGTCGCTATCCCTATGGTGGCGACAAGGACGGGGAGGAGATTACCTTCTGCGGCCATCCAAGTGAGCCGGGCTCGAGCTATTGCACGCCGCATGCGCGCCTGACGCGCCGCGCCGGAGTTGGATCCGCCCGCGTCTCCGGCCCCGTCGTGCTGAGGCTGGTCTCTGCCGCGTGACCTCACGAGCGTCCGTTCAATCGTCAATTCGCAAGGAGTATCCGAGTGGCACGTGTCCGACGCAACAGGTCCTTTAAATCGGCGAATGTCTACGGCCGACGCTCACGTGAGATACCGTTCAATGCGGAGGTGGCGGAAGTCGAGGTGGACAATCCGCTGGCGCTCGACCCCGGCGAGAAGATTATGGCCGTGCGGTCGATCCGCAGCGATCCGCTCGGCCGGCTGCATGCGCACCGTCAGATCGACGAGGCGCAGTATCGCGGCGGGCGCGCCTTCCAGGACGATTGGGAGAAGGCCGAGCGAGGCCCTCAGGCAATGGACCCGACTCGCGAATATGTCGATGGCGCGCGCATGCGCGAGCCGGTCACCGAGAGCCAACGCCAGGCGGTGCTGCGGCTGAACCGGATCGAGCGCGAACTCGGCACAGACGGTGCCGCGCTAGTGCACGACGTGTTGGTGCTGGGCCTGACCATGGACGAGATCGGCCAGCGTCGCGCCGTCCGTACGCAGCGCTGGATCGACTATTTTGCCCGACGTTTCCGTGAATGCCTGGACCGGCTGGCAGTGATCTATGGCTTTGCGGCGGAAACGGGGAGACAGCGTGCAGGGCAACGAAGATGACAACGGCGCGCCCGCGACCACGATCGTGGGCGCGCCGGTCTTGTGCTTAGGGATGCGGTAGGATCTGGTAGGTCGTGGCATAGGGCTCGACTCGCAGCGAGGCGTTGGCCAAAAGGCCGATTCTGGCGGTCGGCGCCTGCTGCAATTCGCCGTTCGGACCGCGATGCACGTTGTATTGCCAGACGGTGAGATCGCCCTTCTGTGCCAGAGCATGTGCAACGGCGCTCGCATCATTGCCGCCGAGGGCCTGAAGCTCCTCCGTCGACAATCCGACGACGATTTCATCCTTGATGGTGACGATCTTGAACAGGTTCATCCTGGTCTCCTGCGCCCACGCGCTTTGTGTCGAGAAGGTGAGAAGCGCGACTGCGGCGCCCTTGATGAGATCGCAGCGAGAAAGCATGCCGTCGTCCTTTGGTGCTGGGGCGCCCGAATCGATCAATGCATCGGCCACGGCGCCCGTGATCTGCGTGACTGTTACGCCACCGCTTTGTCGTTTGCTCCTCGAAAACAGTTCACGGCCGGAAACAAATGGGGCCCGATGAATCCTGATGCGAAGAGGCGGGTCCAAGTCCAAGAGCTCGAGGGGACGGGTTTGAATGAAATCCAAACGTAATAGTTTGTCTCTTGGTCAGAAGGCCGCGCTGTGGCTGCCGATCCACAGCGCGAGATCGACGCCTATTTCGTCGACGATACAACCGCCGACGCCAGACTCAACAATTACGTGTATACGCTGAAGAAGCACTGGTTCGCGTCCACCAACGTCCATTCACATCCGAAACAACACGAAACGCAGCGTCGATTGACGGCAATCGAGGCTGTATGCCTGATCGATGACGCTTCTTGACGCAGGTGGGTGACGGCGGGCCCTATTCCTGTTATCCGGAATTGCCGTGGGGCGATGCAGACGAAGCATCGCTGCGCCAACCGTTGGGCTTGCCGGAGGGGTTGTTTCTTGACATAGTTACAACCTGTTCAGGTGCGCGCTTGCACATGTAGCTCGGCGTGCGAACACACCGGGCTTCCCCCCGGCCGAAGCCGCGCCGTCGCCATAGCATCCGGTTATGGCATCCGGTTATGGCATCCGGTTATGGCGTTGGGTTCTTAGTTGGGACCTCAATGTTGGATCACGAAGTCCGATGCTTGTCATAGGTGCGAGATGAAGAACCTCGATTTCGCAGCTGAGCTGCACCTCAAGCTCGGCGCGCCCGCAAGCGGCACCGTCGAAAGCCTGCGCCTGCTCCGCGCCTTTCTGAAGCTCGCGCCCCGGCAGCGTTTCGAGGTCATCAAGCTCGTCGAAGACCTCGCCACCGAAGAAACCCTCCCCGGACACCCCCTTTCCTGAGCCGCCCGCGCGCCCGCCTTACGATTTCCTGCCAAAGCCGGCCGCCAAGCGACGACTTCCCCGGGGCTGGACGCTGGCAGGCGATCCGGCAAGTGTGGTATTCAGTTCTGAAAACGGGAGGAGTGCCACCATGATCGAACCGAAGCTCGAAGTTCCGGCCGAACTGCGCGACCTGGCCGAGAAGACTATTGACCAGGCGGAAAAGGCATTCGGCATGTTTTTCGAAGCCGCCACCAAGTCGATGACGACCGTTCCGGGCGCGGGGGCGGACGTGTCGAAGCAGGCGCTCGCTTTCACCGAGCAGAACATGAAGTCGGCGTTCGAGCATGCTCGCAAGCTCGTCCATGCGACCGACCTTCAGGAGGCGATGCGAATCCAATCGGATTTCCTGCGCAGCCAGTTCACCAGTGCCGGAGACCACATGCGCCAGATGACCGGCAGTCTCATGCAACCGGGTAAGGGCAAGTCCTGATTCTCGGTGTGTTCACGCCGCGTCCACAGATTGGACTTGTCCGGCGTGAATATCGCCACTGGTGCCGGTCCATGATGGCCGTCGAATGGACCTCATTCGCCGCCCATCATGCTTTCTGCTGATCCCTGTCGGTTCTCAGGCAGGGATTTGCATATGTCGCAGGTACCTTGAGCGATCGGCCGCTCTGCTAACGCAGCGATGCGATGTAGGCCGCGATGTCGCCGGCTTCAGTCCGGCTCAAGGGGAAATTCGGCATTTTCGGGTGCGGGTCTAGCAGGAAAAAAGCGCGTCTTTCTGAACTGAAGTCGGGCCTGCGCGCAACGGACGCGAAGGAGGGAACGTCGGCGCTCGCCTGGATCTGGCCGTTCGCCACGACATGGCGGCTGGCGGACCAGCGCTTCGCAAGCTCGGCGCCATGATCTGCATCGGCGCTAGAAAAAGATAGGCCGGCAACAAGCGCAGCCTTGAAGCAGGGCGGCCCCGGGGTGTCTAGGAGCCCGGGGCCACAACCTCAGCTTCCGGTGGGTCCAATAGTTCGGCCACGGGGTCCAAGCGGGAATCAGCGGAGCACATTTGGCGAAAAGTTTTGCATCTGCAGCCTGCTGCATTTCTATGCGGTGAACGCCCTTCGGATGATGCGGGGAGTTCGATCCCGCAACATGGGCAGTGTGATCGCAGCCCAGCGACAATTGTTGTGTCTATTCCTGGCGTGTGTGGGCGATGACGTCTATGATGCAACTGGACAGATTAGTCGACCAGAACGGCGCTGACGAACATCGTGTACGGTGCTTTTGACAAATAGAAGCCGTTCTAATTTTACCTAGGGCGCTCATTGTGCGGCGCCCGCCGGTGGGGAGGCCTAGCGGCTAAGCGCTACAATACCAGTATTCGTATTCCCCAAATTCTGCACGGCCTTGTTCATCGTAGGATCGTTGACGTAGCCGCTGGCGGGGGTAGAAGAGCCATTGTTCTCATTCCTAGCGCGATTGCCCAGCCGATTTCCCGTAGTTTGATGGTTGAGAGCGTTGCTCGCGTTAGGTCCGGGCGAACCACCCGTACCGCTCGCGGTGCCACTGCTCGACATCGAGCCGGCCGTCGTGCTGCCTGAGCCTGTTCCTCCTCCAGAAGCTCCACCTGAACCACCTCCGCCAGCTTGCGCCAGGGCCGAGGTGTTTGGTCAAAACGCGACCGCTATCCTGTTCGTTCAGGCGGCGCAAAATGATCTTCGTTCGACTGACGCTTCAACGTGGCTTGCAGCCCTTGATGGATATTTGGCCACGTTCCAGGATGCAATTAAGTCCTCACGCAAAATCGTGCAGCTCAAAATCAGCACGCACAATCCTCCTAACGAAAGTATCTTCAATGTTAATCGGGCCATCGCCGACGGGCTCTGCGCCGCTTCCCAGCGAAGGAAGGTGCGACTTCGTCCTAGATTACGCTGCCGATCCAACCGGGGGCCCTGTTCCGCTGCCGCAAACCGAGCTTTATACCCTGACGGCACGCACCCTTCGCAGGGCGGACAAAGCAATATGGAGGCAAATTACTTTCGACCTCTTTCCTCTCTTGATCCATCGTAGAATTCGTCCTGTTCGCTAGACCGGCAGGATGTAAGATTATGTCCGGGCGGCGCTGGGCGAACGGGCTCAAGTGTGCTGGTGGAACTTTATAGCCCCTTGATCTTTGCGTTAGGCGCCGAAGTGAATAGGCAGACGATGCTCCGCTGGCTTAGCTCAGATCGTCGAAAGATCAAAAGCGATCGAAAGCAGCTTGAAGGCAGGGCTCGCCGCCTGCTGCAGAGTTACCTGACGGCCAATGAGTGGCAAAAGCGCCAATACTATCAGGCAATCGCCGGCGCGGCTTCTGCATGTCAGCCTGGTATTGATGATCCGAGCTTAAGTAACGAGAAGCTTGCTGAATTAACCGCTCAGGCCGCGACAAAAGTCGTCCAAGTACGTAATCGGAAAGCAAAAGATGCGCACGATCATTCAGCTGTACTGATCACGGATGCATACGCAACGGTTGCAATCGCCTATCGACGAGCGGCTTCAGCCTACACTGCTGACAAGGAAATGGAGCAGCTGGGCACCGCCGCAGTACACCTGGTCACGATAGCGAATTCATTTATGAATGCTGAATAGGACCGACAACGACAGAAATGTGACTGCGGCTTCGGCAAACCAGCCTCGCTTCTCGCTCAGGCGTATACCTTGCGCAAACCCTTTCTCCTAAGCTGCCCGTAAGACGTTATTTGTACCGTCGTCACCAACAAGAAAAGGCGGGCGGCATGTCGATTGCATTTCGAATTTTTGTTCTCCTGTTCTGTGCTTACGCCGGTTGGGAGACCGCGAGCATCCAATTCGGCGATTTGCGAGAGCCTCAGCAGCAAGGGCGTTCTCCAACCGGATAAGCAAGGAATGAACAAAACAACCCTTCACCTGGAACGTCCGCAACCAAGCCAAGTTCGGCGTGCTGACCTCGCGCCGGCTATCGGTTATGCGATGCTCGTCGATGGTCGTTTCAAGACCGAATTTCTTGATCAGGACGCCGCGACTAACGCGGCCCTTGTTTTGTTGGCCAAGTATCCGAAGCTGAAGATCGAGATCTACGATGCAGCATCGAAGTCACGAACGCCGGCGAAATAGCCGCTGCGCCGCAGCATGCGTGATAACCATGTCTTCTGTTTTAATCTACCTTTAGCTTTTTGCTAACAATCGAGGTCTCAAGGTCGTCGCCAAACGGAGGCGGCCTGTGCCTTTGATGAAGTATTTCGGATTCGTCGGCAGCGCTCTCGTCCTGTTGCTGATCGCTATCGGCTGGTGCTTGCCGCAGCAGGCGATGGGCCCCGATAACAGCGACGTAGAGCGACCGTCCATCAAGATCAGCTCAGCCGAGAGGGCGCCTGAACGGGTCATAATCGATACCAGCTTGCCGACCATTGTGGCTCCGTCGAACATCAGTCCTTCTACATCAATGACGTCGGTGCAATCTGCTCGGCCTCTGCAGAGCGCATTCTCCGAACTTGACGTCGCCCGGAAGCCGGTCACTCCGAAATCAGGCGGCGAGGTCTTGAAGTCGAAGCATGCGGCAAAAGGCGAATCCGCGAAAAAAGTCTCTCACCGTCGAGCAGCGAAACCGTTGAATATTATTCCCGCACCCGCAACGGGAGCGCAAGCTGCGGCGCCTGATACGAGAATGTCGTTACTGGAAACACTCAAGGAGCGGCTAGGGCAGACGTTTTTCAAGCTGAACTGATGACGGTGTCCAACGATAGGAGCCGACGAGCGCCAGTCACGGCGGAGGCGCACTCGGCTCGATTGGACCGACCCAATAAATAGTCTCTGAAGATGGCATCCGACGGCGGCAAATCGGCCTCCTGCGTCACCGGGGCGGCTGGAGCAGGCCCGCACAAAACGGCTTTAGTCCGAAAGTCGAATAGCGCCACGTCATCGGGCTCGCGGAAGCAGCAAAACCCCGCCCGCGTAAGCCCGCTTATTTGGAAGGGCGCCCTGTCGTAGAGCGGCTGAGATAGACGTCGCGATGGGCGATCGGCGGCCACGATAGACGGCGAGGGACGCATTACGCTTACTGCGATACTACGATTCGTGGAAAGACGGCCCGGGTCGGGCGCTTGGGTTTAGGGCGGTGGCCGCTTTAGGTCGTCGGCAAGCCGTTGCGGATTCAGCAGAATGCGCGAGGCCGGTTCTCCGTCCTGCTCACAATGGTGAGACCGTTTACGCGGGCAGCCCTGCCTAAGGCAGCCTCTGACCGCAGGAACAGTGGAGGGAAGGTAACCTCGGCCGCAGGTCTCGGCCTGAGGTCGCTTTTTGCGAGCCGCAACCGTCGACCCTGATTCACATAGTGAAATGCAGATGCGGGTCAGAATGCGGCAACGTCCACGTGCCGCGACCTTGACGCTGGCAGGTTTCTCCGACCTGCTCCCTCCCAGGCGCCGCCGGCTCTTGAAGTTGCGCCCGACGGACGGCGCCCGCCCCTCCGGACTGTGGTTGAGCCGTCCCGGACCTGGCGATGGATCTCTCCATCGCAGGCGCGCCCTGCGCAAGTATCATGGCACTGGGCCACATCCGGCCAATCCCTCGGCCGTCTTGATTGCCGCCGGCGTCTCTCCGAAATCGTACCGGCCCGCAAAGGCCGCACCGGGCTGGTGGATCTCGTCCCGCTCACGCTCGGGCATTGTCAGCTCCTCAATCGTTCTCAGTCCACGCGTGCGACATTGACGAAGCGAGCGCTTGTCCGTCGTGCCAGGCGGAATACACAGTCGGGCTAGTGAGGCGCACAACTAAAAATATCTCGGCGCTTACGAAAATAGGAACGAGGTCTGCACTTTCACATTCCTTCCGAAGTGCAATCGGGAGCCTCAGCATGGCAACGCAGATCGTGATGGATCACAGCGGCGACAGCCGCTACTTCTTCGACAACTCCAGCGGTGATGCTCTGGCGGAGGCGGAGAGACGTTTTCTGGAATTCACCGGGAAAGGATACACTGCAGCGGTGCGGAGTAGCCCGGAGGAGGTAACCAGGATCACCACGTTTGATCCGACCGCCGAAGAGACATTGTTTTTTCCGCGGCTCGTCGGTGGGTGATGGCCAGGTGAAGAGGAACTTAGCTCGGGTCAGTCGGTGGCCCCTTCGTAGCCTCTGTATTGGGAAGCTCTATGAAGCATCCAAGGACGAGAAAACGATTCACGCTCGTGCGCTACGCCTCCTTCGTTCTTGGCTTTCGCCTCAGCAGAGGGCGGACTTTGACAGGAAGGGATACTTCGAGGTCGTGGGATGCGACACTGGGAAGCGGTACCGAATCCGGCGCGGCACGTCCGCCAACGTCAACGAGATAGACGAATACGGGCGGCTCGGAACGGGGCGCTGCTTCGTCCCGTTAGGTGGCTTGGCCCAGGGCGACGTCATGCTTGCCCAGAAAATAGCTCTCGAAACCGACGAGAACCGCGCGTTGAGCATCGCCAACAGCTTCCCGGGACCGCTAGGCTTGCGCCTCCCCAGGCGTCGCCCCGCAGAGGCTAGGAGCTCGGGGGTACGCCTGTCCCCGGGCTAGAATTCGAGCCACGGTGCTTCTCATGCGGCGACGCCACAGCGGTCTCGCTGATTGCAACCACAACATTGGTGGTTGACGACTGTTGGATCATCTCGCGTACCACCGCTGGCATCCATTGCCTTATTGATTCGGAGTGTAGCCCTGACCGATTGGCTCTTCAAATCGGCAATACGGGAAAGATCTTCGTCGTGTGTTGAGTATGCCGCTATTAGGCCTGACCGATAACCCGAGGACTGGGGCGTTCGAACGGGAGCTATCTTGTCTCAAAGAATGCAGTTCTGCACCTCGTTTGCTTGAACGCAGCCCTGGATGAAAAGGGCCGAAGAGCCGGAGGCTGCGGGGAGGGCTAGAACAGTCCGCCGCCTTCGGGTTGAATTCTCCCTCGAGTGACGCTGCCCGGACGCGCGGGAAAGCTCGACACAAAGGTGACGCGACGTGAAAGCCTTCAGGCTCGATGGAATTCCACCGCCCGCTGTTTCAGAGAAACTCTGGCCGCGAAGCCTGCCTGCAGCCACGCCATGGCCTGCGTGTGCCCCGCTTTGCGCGAACCTCATTTTCCCACCAGGCACTGAACTTGTAAGCTGACGGCGGTAACGGCCTCCCGAGAATTTCCTCGATGTCCGAGAACGTGAGCCGAATAGTGTGCGTCCTTGTGCGACCCAGCTCCCTCGATAGCGGATCGTAAACGGACATGACGCTCGGCTCGTCACGTCGGTCTGTCATCGCCGCTCGCGGGGATGTTGAAGCCCCGGGCGGCAACTTCTAGCTCGAGCTCAGTGATCCGTTCGAAGATGCGAGCAGTAATAGCCTCGGAATCTTCAGCGCTTATTGATCGAACGCCTGTTAGAGATAGCTCGTCCCTGAGAACCTTCGCCACAAGCAATTGGATTGCCATTGGATTAAATCCTAAAAAGACGATCCAACCGCAACCGACGGGCGAACGCAAGTGGTTAGGTGGTGCTGCCGTGCTTCGGCTAGTTGTCTCGGCCCGGAATTCTGAGCTGCGCAGCTGCTCGCACAAACTTTTCTGCCGCAGCATTAACAGCAAACCCGTGTGCCTCATCGGGTGTCCTACCCTGCGTGGTCTGTAGGCGATTAGCCGTCTCGCTTTGCTTGAGCACGAGTCGTTAGCTTATCCAGCTTCCATTGCTCCTCGCTCAGACGTCTTTCGACATACTGCCGTTCGAACTCCGTCAGAGTGGTTTGCAATAAGAGGTGGTAGCGTTGAATATTGTTGCGATGTGCCCGGACCAAATCGTCGTCAATCATCGTCGTCGGCTTTCCGGGAGTGAAACGGACAAAACAATTCATCATCAAGCGGGATGGGCAGGCGACCGAGCAAGAGCAGGCCGGAGCATCTCCGCCGCTCTCTCCATGGTAGTAAGCTTTTCTTTCCCAATCTGTGAACTATTTCACACGGCCTTGCGATCGTCGCCTAGGTGGCAGCAGACACAGTGCAGTGGTTTAACGGGCGTCGGTCGGCTTCATCCAGCCCGATGACCGCGGTATGGATGCCTAGCACAGTGGGGCGGCTCATCGAGCTTGGCTGAAGGCCGCAAGGTTTCTTATGGAGTCCAAGTCCATCAAAAGCGCAGGAAAAGAGCTGCCAAGTCTATGCGTCGGAAGACTGCGGCGACAATGGCATGGCGGTTTGATCACTGCATTTTATGCCCGAGGTCTCTCAGCCGCGTGCGAAGAAAGTCGCTGGCATGGTCGTATTGCGCGTTGCCGTTCGTGATTTGGCGGACGCGTGGATCCATTAAGCGACCAACGGTTTCGGAGCCGAGCAACTCAACTCTGTCCGACCACTGCCGTAGCAACGTATCGGGTATATCGTCCGCAGATCCAAACATCCGCAAAAGGGAATGTTCGGCTTCGGGCTTGTGGTCGTGATGAGTCTTCGCCGCATAGAAAGCGAATAGTCCCCGGAAGGCATCACGGGAAACGCCAGGTTTTCCCATCGCAATATCCCTGAAAAAATCACGTTCTCAATGGACGCAAGTTTGACGCCTCCGTTCGGGAAAAGCTAGAAAACCAAAACCCTGTGCCCACGTTTTTCGAAGAGTTTGCGGTTGGACGCTGAGTGGAATGCCAGCCCGTCAATGATCGTAACCAATTTTGACGAAGGCCAGGTTGGACCTTTGAGGCGCCCTCTGGCTCTTGTTGCTCCCCAGCCGCGCCATTGGCTGAAGCGCGAGCCGGCGGAGGGGCCAGCGTGTAGAAGCCAGCATAGAAGTTGCGCCGACCGCGCGGCTTGCACTAAGCTCATTCGATTGTACGAATTGTTTTTGTGGAGTAGCGTCATGTCGAGTGCGATTGAGTTGATTGTGGACGGCTACGCAAGACTTAAAGACCGCCAGTCGCTTGAAGAGCTGAAGATGCACCGCCGGCGCCTTGCCGGAGACCTGAAAGCCTGGGTGGGCTTTGACTGCAGGTTGTCGATCGCGCAGATCGAACAGGACATCGCGGCAATAGAGGCGGGACTGGAGACGTTGTCGGGGCCGGTCGGCGGCTAAGCTAAGGAGCCAGCCCGACGGCGGCGTGCGCGCAAGGAGGCAAGTGCTGCGATCTTTCGTCATGGCTGCCCTCATTGAGGTTTGGCCGTGCTCGTTTGCGCTGTGCCTGCCGTCGGAGGAGATTGTCGCTAAGCTTCGCGCCGCAGGCTACTCGCAGATCCAGGAGGTGCCGGCCGGAAAGATCAAGACTTACAAGGCCGTCAAAGAAGGTCCCGCGCGCTCGGTGGTCATCGACAGGACCGGCCACATCGCAGACGTGGGAGATAGCTAGACGGGCAGACGAAGCCAGACGTCTTTACTGGATAGCGTGCCGGTTGGCGTCGCATCTCCATATCGACGACGCGAAACGAGCCATGACTTTCGTAAACGTAGCGAAGGTGCCAGACCGGGCCGAGTTCCGGCGAGATGGCGAAGTCGTCTAAGGCAGACGCGACGTACCGAACGGCATCGCGTCGCTCAACCGGTGCGGAGAACATCGCCTCTATCAGCGCGGCCAGGCTCACGCCGCCGACTAGCAGGCTCGTGCAGCTTCGTCGCCGTCAGTAAGCCGGAGGGAGGTCACGATGACCCGCAATACCGGCGGGGTTCTTCAGAGCCACGGCACGGTTCAGACCCAAAACCGGACCGTTGATGTAAGGGCGCGGGGCGGCGGTTGGGTATTTTCGCAAGGTGATGGACGACTGCTACAACACTTCAGCACGAACCGGAGCCACGCCACGATCCGTAATCCCTAAGGTGCGCGCGGCGGCGAGCGAGAGGTCGAGGACGCGGCCTCGGACCCATGGTCCGCGGTCGGTGATACGAACCACCACCGACCTCTTAGTCTCAAGATCAATGACCCGGACTCTCGTGCCGAACGGCAGACGGCGGTGCGCCGCGGTTAGTGAATTCCGGTCGTACGATGAACCGTTCGCCGTCTTGCCCTTTGAGTACGAGTAGAATGAGGCCCTTCCGGAGAACACTCGGTCGAGGGAGCGAGAGGCTGAACGGTCTTTCAAGGGTTCTTGACGATCTTTCAATGTTTGTTGTCCGTTCGGAGCTTGCACTTGCGGCTCATCCTTCTTTGTCTGTTCGAGCCCATCAGGAGCCGGCTCAGCACGAGCCTTTGGAATGATGGACCACCGCTCATTGAAATCCTCTGCTGCAGCGGTGTTCGCATTCAATCCAATCCAAGCAGGGACTGTCGCAATCGCAACCATTCTGAGGAGAAGACGCATCGTTCGGCCTCATCAAACAATTGAAGCACAAGTCAACAATGCAACCCACCAGCCAGTGTTCCTGAACATGTATTCGCGTCTCGCACATAGGTGATTGCATACCGACGTTGCGAGGATGTGCGTAGGAGCACCGCAGCAAGTCAATTATCTCGCTGCGATGCATCGCGCCATTTAGCGCCACCGGCCGGGGCCTAGGGGCGGCCAGTCTTCCCAGCGCGCACTACATACGAGCGGCCCATGGGAAAGTTGCGTATCCCCAAAATGAGAAATTTCAACCCGCCTACTGACAAAGGGGCAGAGTTGTTGGTGGCCGTACGCCCGCCGACGCCAAGCCCGGCGAGCGGTGCTTCGCGCTGGTCTTAGTGGACGAGCAGCGGCCCCCAGCTTGAGGGGCAATCGCCAAGGCCGAACACGACGACCACGCCGCGGCGGGTGCCGAACGAACTGTGTCGGGCAGCTTGATTCGCGGCAGAGGGGGTTATTCGAGGTACTTAGGAGCCTGCGGTTGGCGCTCGCTAAAGGACCCCGCAATCTTCTGTTCGGCGATTTCGAAGACCGGACGAGCGCTGGCAATTGACCACAGTACCTTCCCAAGACTTCCGATTGCTTGCTCGGCTTCCTCAGTCCGGTCAGCCGGCTCTTCCTTCAATGCCTCTCGCTCTGCACGCTTGGCTGCCGCAGACTTGCTCCTTTGAGCCCGCACAGCATGTTGCAGGCAACACAGGGGCGGCGGTCGCAACTAAGTCCGATTCAGGGTGTATGACGGAGTTGCGTTCCTCCTAGGAGCCGTGATGGAACCAACAGAATCTGCCCGCACGCACCGTCAGGTGTTGCCTTGGCTCGTGGTCGCGTTGATTGTTGTGTTGGCTGGAGGCATGTTCGTTTGGATGAGTAACAGAATTGATGCCCTACAGGCAGCGACTGCTATTCGTCAAGATTCTGGCGTCGAACAAACAAAGAGGGCGGTAGCAGCTCTTGAGCAGACGGTGAAAGACATTCAGTCAAGCCAGCAAAGCCTTGTGGACCGGATTGCGGAGGTCCAGCGCAAAATTGCCTCGGAAGGCAGTAATCGCAAGCTAATGTCAGATCAACTAGGCGCACTAGGCGCACGCGTTGATGGGCTGGCATCGGCGAACGCGGAGAGCGCCGCGACTGCCCGTCAGAACTCACGCACAAAGCGATAGATGTTGGCGCTTAGTTCAGTGCCGGAAATTTCTTTCCGAAAGTGGGAAAAACCTTTCGCGAACATCTTCAACACAGAGAACGAAACAGCGACGCGCGTCAACGTTAGTGACCAATTAACCTGCCCTTGAGAGTGGTCCTCTCAACGCGATTTGGGACTCGCCTCCGGTCCGACGGCCAGTTGATCAGTACTGCGGGGTTCTCGCACTTCTTCCGCCGCTTGCGGTTTCTTTGAAACGCCCATCCGATCAATCGCGCCAGCCCGAGGACAACTCCTGCGACGATCACCCAGTGGGGATATCCGATCCTGGAAAACGTCGCTGTTCCCGCTAGTGCTCAGCGCTCACCCTCGTGCCGCAACGGCTGGGTACGAACCGCTTTTGAGAGCAATGTTTTCGACGACTGTTTGCTCTTTGGTCGGAAAGTACGTCGCAACCAACGACAGGACACCAGCGATGCAGACGGCCGTCAAAGCGGCGCCTGCAACGCTTACCGCACCTCGCAATAGCAACTGCCTCAACGCGCGAAACACGATATCTGCATAGTCGGAAATGCGTAACGAACATACTGCGCGCGATCGACGGCGCCCAGAAACGCACGTCGCATCGCGCGCATCCTGTCAGATGGAGGTTGCGTGGAGCGAGAGCACTGTCGGATGATCGAGTAGGTGCCGGTCTATTGCGTGAGCGACAAGCCAAGAACAAATGCCTTAGCCGCCGTCGCGCCCGGCGTTCGCTTCAATTTCTTTGCGATCTTCGTGACACCAGTCTTTTGCTTCGCAAGTAACTTCAGCGTCTTCAGGTCGTCTTTCGTCCACTCGCGACGAAACCTTTTTTCTTCTTGGCCAACTTGGCGCTCCTTCGTTGATAGGAGCGCGGTCTAACACGTGTTGCGCGGTTCGCAAATGCCTCGTGAATGGCGCTGTTTGACGGACGCTGTCCTTTTCGACAGGTGTAGGCCGTCCTGAGCCGTGGGCATGATCGCGCTAAAGGACGAGGGCCGCGGCTATGCGACGTTACTACTTCCCGATTTTTCACAAGGGAGAGCCACATGCGGACGATGTGGGGGAGCTATTTGGCTCGGCTCAACTAGCCGTCCAATACGGCGCGCGCGTCGCTCGGGACATCGCCAGCGACCTCGACTATGATTTTAGCCAAGCGGCGTCGTCGTCAGAGTCAATCGTCAACGCTAGGGAAGCGCGACGTTGGCGAACAATGCCCACCAATTCGTGCCGGCGGGCCTCCTGCACACGGCTGTGATGCGCATTGTGTGAAGTAGTTCACAACCGGCAGGGTATCACCGAGCGTAGCGTGCGCGCTTCCACTGGAGGGAAGCGCAATGAAGTGGAACTTGGCAACCTATCGAATGCTCGCGCTGACCGCCGCTGTTCTGGCGGCGGCTGGTACTACTATGGCCATCGGTACTCCTCGTGGAGTCCCTGAACCAATGTTGGGATCCGATTGGCAATGCAGCCGGACCATGCTGCTCGTGACCACGTGTGCGCACTGAAGCATTGATCGGATAGCCGCAGACGCGCGCTCGGCAAAGCTAGCGGGTGCTCGTTCACACATCTCGGCCTTCACGAACGTCGGCCTAACAATCGGTTAACGAAGAACCCATAGCGTGTTCCGCCGTTGACCTGCATCCCGTCACGCATGACGAGGTAGGTCTAGGACGGGGCCGATACCATGGCGGACCTAAGGGAAAAATTGGACAAACTCCGCACCGATGCCGCGGATTTTGGTACGCATCCGGCGAAGACCCCGGCAGGCCGCTTTCGGGAAGGCTGATCGCGCTCAAGCTGCGTGAGCGA
>NZ_JADPJQ010000013.1:0-699 GCF_023073515.1 Bradyrhizobium sp. 17
CCGAAGAAGCACAAGACGACGGGATCGAACGATCTGTTCCGGGCGCGGCTGGACCAGATCATCAATCTGAAGCACGAGTTGGTTCTGCTTGCCGGCAAGATCGATTGGGACTGGATCGACGGCGAGATCGCGCCGCTCTACAGCGAGAACGGCCGGCCGGGGATCGAGACCCGCTTCATGATCGGGCTGTTGTTGCTCAAGCATATCTACGGGCTGTCCGAAGAGGGGGTGTGCGAGCGCTGGGTCCACGACCCTTATTTCCAGTTCTTCACCGGCGAAGAGTTTTTCCGGCACGCTTTCCCGCACGAACGCTCGGACCTGAGCCATTGGCGCAAGCGGCTCGGCGACAAGCTGGAGCTGCTGCTGGCCGAGAGCCTGCGGGTGGCGCACGAAGCCGGCGCCTTACGCAGCCAGGACCTCAAGCGCGTCACTGTCGACACCACGGTGCAGCCGAAGGCCATCACCTTCCCGACCGACGCCAAGCTGCTTCATGCGGCCATCCAGGGCCTCAACCGCCTGGCGAGAAGGCACAGCGTCAGGCTCCGGCAATCCTATTCTCGCGTGGCCAAGGCCGCTGCGATGATGGCGGGCCGCTACGCCCATGCCAAACAGTTCGGGCGGCATCAGCGGCAGTTGCGTATCCTGCGCAGCCGGCTGGGCCGGATCATCCGCGACATCCGTCGCAAGATCGAGGGCCAG
>NZ_JADPJQ010000113.1:0-39396 GCF_023073515.1 Bradyrhizobium sp. 17
CGCGTCCACCGCAAGCCCGGCTCGCGAACATGACGACCACAAGATCGCCCCTCAAGGATGAGCCGGGATGCGCGACACATACGCCATTTCCGAATTTCGGTAAAGTGGAATATTTTTGCGGCGGCGGATTGACGGGGGCGACACAGAGGAGGTCCGGTAGCCCGGATGAGCGAAGCTATATCCGGGGTTTTCGCTAGCTAGCCGCACTAGCGGTCCCGATGTCGCTTCGCTCATCCGGGCTACAGGCTGCGAGAGGCGCTCGCTACAGGCTCACCCCGTCGGGGTACCCTGCTTCCATTGGCCGCCGGCGATTTTCGCGGCGGCGATCACGGCTTGGGTCCGACTTTCGACGCCGAGCTTTTGCAGGATCGCCGAGACATGCGCCTTGATGGTGGCCTCGGAGACGCCGAGCTCATAGGCGATCTGCTTGTTGAGCAATCCCTCCGACAGCATCATCAGAACCCGGACCTGCTGCGGCGTCAGCGTCACCAGCCGGTCGCGCAGGCGCGTCATGTCGGGGTCGGCGACTGCCGACAGATCAGTGTCGGCGGGAACCCAGACGTCGCCCTCCATTACCTTGAGGATCGCGTCGCGCAAGGTGTCGACGCCGAAGCGCTTCGGGATGAACCCGGAGGCGCCGAAGTCGAGCGAGCGGCGGATGGTGGCGCTGTCGTCGGACGCCGAGACGATCACCACCGGAATAGCCGGATATTGCGCGCGCAGATAGATCAGGCCGGAAAAGCCGGAGATCCCGGGCATCGACAGGTCGAGCAGGATCAGGTCGACGTCGGAGGTCTGTTCCAAAAGCTTGGTCAGATCCTCGAACGATCCAGCCTCGTCGATCCTGGCCGAGCTCAGGACGCCCGTCACCGCCTGCCGCAACGCGTCGCGGAACAATGGGTGGTCATCGGCAATGATGAGATGGGTCGAGGGAGCGTTCATCGTTCTCTTGCTGGCAATCGCACCGGGCCAGTAAGCCGGCGCGGGGCCCTGGTCAATTCTTTCCCGACCAGCCGTGGCATGCAAGTGGACATTATCCCTTTGCGGCAACGGGGTTAATCCACAGGCCGGCACTATGTTGCCGGATGGAAGGCTCGCAGTGTCAGGCGAGCGTCAGTGTGAAAGGCCGAAAGTCGTATTGGGGCGGGTTTCACGCCAATGTTACCTTGGGGGCAAGGCTTGGGTTGATCCGGCATGACCGGACATCCAGGGCGCGAGGAAACGATTTTTCGGGGAGCGACTCAACATGTCGACAATGGCTGTGTCTCAAGCAGGCGCGGGAGGGATGACGAAGGACGAACGGTTCGTCATTCTCGCCTCCTCGCTCGGTACCGTCTTCGAGTGGTACGACTTCTATCTCTACGGTTCGCTGGCCGGCATCATCGGCGCGCAGTTCTTCTCGGCCTATCCGCCGGCAACCCGCGACATCTTCGCGCTGCTGGCCTTCGCGGCCGGCTTCCTGGTGCGCCCGTTCGGCGCGATCGTGTTCGGCCGTGTCGGCGACATCGTCGGCCGCAAATACACCTTCCTCGTCACCATCCTGATCATGGGTCTGTCGACTTTCATCGTCGGCCTGCTGCCCAACGCTGCCACCATCGGCATCGCGGCCCCGATCATCCTGATCGCGCTGCGTCTCGCCCAGGGCCTCGCGCTCGGCGGTGAATATGGCGGTGCGGCCACCTACGTCGCGGAGCATGCTCCGAACGGCAAGCGCGGTTACTACACCTCCTTCATCCAGACCACGGCGACGCTCGGCCTGTTCCTGTCGCTGCTGGTGATCCTGTTCACGCGCTCCGCGCTCGGCGAACCCGACTTCGCGGCATGGGGCTGGCGCATTCCGTTCCTGGTCTCCGTGCTGCTGCTCGGCGTTTCGGTCTGGATCCGGCTTCGCCTCAACGAATCCCCGATCTTCCAGAAGATGAAGGACGAGGGGAAGAGCTCGAAGGCCCCGCTGACGGAAGCCTTCGGCAACTGGCAGAACGGCAAGCTCGTGCTGCTGGCGCTGTTTGGCGGCGTGATGGGCCAAGGCGTGGTCTGGTACACTGGCCAATTCTACGCGCTGTTCTTCCTGCAATCGATCCTCAAGGTCGACGGCTACACCGCCAACCTGCTGATCGCCTGGTCGCTCCTGCTCGGGACCGGCTTCTTCATCGTGTTCGGCGTGCTCTCCGACAAGATCGGCCGCAAGCCGATCATCCTCGGCGGCTGCCTGATCGCGGCGCTGACCTTCTTCCCGATCTTCAAGATGATCACCACCAATGCCAACCCGGCGCTGGAAAAGGCGATCGAGTCGGTCAAGGTCGACGTGGTGGCAGATCCCGCAGGTTGCGGCGACTTGTTCAATCCGGTCGGCACCCGCGTCTTCACCTCGCCTTGCGACACGGCACGTGCCTACCTGTCGCAGTCGTCGGTCAAGTACTCGACCACGCCAGGTGCGGCAGGCTCCGGCGTGAAGGTGATGGTCAACGGCAAGGAAGTTCCCTACGCCAACGCCAAGGACGGCAATCCGGCAGTGCTCGCCGCCGTGCAGGGAGCCGGCTATCCGAAGGCCGGAGATGCGGGCATCGTGAAGATGGCGCATCCGTTCGACATCTTCCGTCCGCAGGTGGCCGCGGTCGTCGGATTGCTGTTCGTCCTGGTGCTCTTCGTCACCATGGTGTACGGCCCGATTGCCGCGATGCTGGTCGAACTGTTCCCGACCCGCATCCGCTACACCTCGATGTCGCTGCCCTACCACATCGGTAACGGCTGGTTCGGCGGCCTGCTGCCGGCGACCGCCTTCGCGATCGTGGCCTCGACGGGCGATATCTATGCGGGCCTCTGGTATCCGGTCATCTTCGCGTCGATTACCGTCGTGATCGGCTTGTTCTTCCTGCCGGAGACCAAGGACGTCGATATCAAGTCGACCTGATCGACGCAGATCGAGATCAACACCAACCGGCCGCGGTCTCCGCGGCCGGTTTTGTTTTGGCCTACTGATTGCTACCGAGGAATTGCAGCACCACCTCGCGCCGGTGCGGGCGGGCGCGATGCTCGATCAGATAGATCGCCTGCCAGGTGCCAAGCGCGAGCTTGCCGCTCAGGACCGGCACATGAAGCGAAGTCTGGGTCAGCATTGTCTTGACGTGCGCCGGCATGTCGTCCGGTCCCTCGGCATCATGCGTCCAGCCGGCGTTCTCGGGCGCGAGCCGGGACAGAGCCGTGGTGAGATCCACGAGCACGGAAGGGTCGGCGTTCTCCTGGATCGTCAGCGATGCGGAGGTGTGACGAACGAACAGCGTCAACGCGCCGTCTCGCGCGCCTGCCTCCGCCACGAACTTCGCAGCTTCAGCGGTGAGATCGGTGAAGCCGCGGCCGGGCGTCTGCACGGTCAGCAGCGACGATGCGATGGTGGTGGCTTGCACCGACGATGGCGCCGAGCGCGTGATGGATTTGGCTGATGTCATCATCACTCTCTCAATTCGGAAAGCTGCCATAGGTGGGCAAAGCGAAGCGTGCCCACCGACTCACGCAACGAAAACAAAAATGGTGGGCACGGCGCGTCGCGGCCTTGCCCACCCTACCGCATCTCGCCACGTGCTAAATCTTCCCCGACACGTCCTTCTGCACGCGGTTGGCCATGTCGATCAGCCGGCGCCAGGCCCTTTCCAGGAATGACATCACGCGATCGACGTCCTGGTCGCTCGGCAGCGGGATCTCGATCCTGCGCTCGCCCTCGGCGGCCTTTGGTGCTTGCGGCTCCGCCTTCTTGAGCGGATCCGTTTTCGGCAGCGCCTCGTCGATCTTGCCTGACACGGTCGGCCCCGCCGCAAGCCGTCCCTTCAGCGTCTCGACTTCGGCCTGGAGCCTGCCGATCTCGGCGTCGAGCGCGGTACGTTCATCGGGCACCGCGTAGCAGGCCCAGCCGGCGCCGCTGCGGGTGCAGGTCGACACCGTGCCGGTGCGGCTGTCGAGCCGCAGCACCCCCTCGGGGATGGGCGTCATGCTGTAGCGGCCGTTTTCGCTGTCGGGCGCGGATTGCGCGACGAGGCAGCCGCCGCTGATGGTCAACACCGCGGCGAACGCCGCCGCCGCCAGCCATGATGCTGTGGATGAATTCGCTGCTCTCATCGCGTTCTCCGCCACGACGCGCAGGTAGCACGTCCAAAGATGGCGCTCATAAAGGTGGCACGTCTCGCAATTCTACACCCCGGCGAGGCGATCCGCCGCCCAAAACGCGCCTTTGACATGAACGATCACGGCGCCCCCTTTGATCCCGGCAGCCGGGCGAAATGGCGACGGCATCCGCCGATCCAGCGGAGACCTGCTGCGGTGCGGCGTCACGCTGTGTGCAGCGCTGCCGCCCGCGCCGATATTGTAAGATAAATCAAATACATAACAGGAATGGACACAATCGTGACTTGGCTTGACTTGATTATGGGCCATCAGTATGGTCCGCGCGGCTTTTGAGGGTGGCGGGCGTAATTTCCATTCAACCGCGGCGTTTCGGGTCTTCGTTGCATGACACAGGGCACGGGACACGGCGAGAATGGAGATCGCGATAGATCGCCCGAGGAAGCTGCGCTTTCCGAACGGCTCGGAAATCTTGATCAGCGGTTGTCCGAATTTCGCGGCCGCCACGTCAAGACCGAGCAACCCGCAGGTGACGGTGAGGACAGAGCGGCCAGAGCCTCGGCGATGGCGCTTGGTTTTCGGTTATCCTCCGAGTTGGTCGCCGGGGTCGTTGTCGGAGCGGGGATTGGCTGGGGTTTCGACCGCTTGCTGTCGACGTCGCCTTTCGGATTCATCGTGTTCCTGCTGCTGGGCTTCGTCGCCGGCGTGGTGAATGTGGTGAGAACGGCAGGCGCGGGTCAAAACAGGCGCGGTGGTTCTTAGGCGGTCCACACCAGGAGAGGAATGATCGTGCCGGCTCGTGCCGGTACGGGCCGGGCCCGACCGGCAGACCGAGACCCGCCGGCATCGCCCGGCAGACCAAGAGATGCCGCGCTGATGAAAATCGATCCGATCCACCAGTTCAACATCGAGCCTCTCTTCACCCTGGGCCATATCGGCAACCACACGATCGCCTTCACCAACTCGTCGCTCTACATGCTGGTGGCGGTCGCGATCATCTCGATCCTGATGCTCGCCAGCGGCACGCAGCTGGTTCCCGGCCGGCTGCAGTCGGTCGCCGAGATCTCCTACGAGTTCGTCGCCTCCACCATCCGCTCGACCGCCGGCGCGGAAGGCATGAAGTTCTTCCCGCTGATCTTCTCGCTGTTCATGTTCATCTGCGTTTCGAACCTGGTCGGCATTATCCCCTACACCTTCACGATCTCGAGCCATCTGATCGTCACCGCGGCGCTCGCGCTGCTGGTCTTCTTCACGGTCCTGATCTACGGCATTGCCAAGAACGGCCTTAAATTCTTCTCGATCTTCGTGCCCCACGGGGTCCCCGGCTACATCCTGCCGCTGGTGATGTTCATCGAGATCCTGTCGTTCTTCCTGCGGCCGGTTTCCCACAGCGTCCGTCTGTTCGCCAACATGCTGGCCGGCCACATCGCGCTGAAGGTGTTCGCGGGCTTCGTCGCCATGCTCGGCTTCTCGCTCGGCGCCCTTGGCTGGGTCGGCGGCGTGCTGCCGCTGGCGCTCACGGTCGCGCTGTACGCTCTCGAGATTCTGGTCGCGTTCCTGCAAGCCTATGTGTTTGCGATCCTGACCTGCATCTACCTCAACGACGCCATTCATCCGGGACACTGAGCGGTCCGGGGAATTTCCACCCAAAACCCAATCTTTCTTCCAAGGAGTCTAAAATGGATCCGGCAGCAGCAAAACTTATCGGCGCGGGCATCGCATGCATCGGCATGGGCGGCGCGGGCGTCGGCGTCGGCGTGATCTTCGGCAACTACCTCGCCGCGGCCGTTCGCAACCCCTCGGCCGCTCAGGGCCAGTTCGGCAATCTGATCTTCGGCTTCGCCGTGACCGAAGCGCTCGGCATTTTCTCGCTGCTGATCGCGCTGCTGCTGCTGTTCGTTCCGCTCTGAGAACGATTTTTCGCGCCGCTTCAACCGAGGCGACGCGCATGACTGCAACAGGAGTACTCCATGGCTGAAAGTCATGGCGGGGCGAAAAGTCCGGCGGCGGGCGCCCACACCGGGTCCGAAGGCGGTCACGGTGGCGGTTTTCCGCCGTTCGAGAGCGGCACTTATGCTTCACAGCTGGTGTCGCTCGCGATCTTCTTCGTCGCGCTTTACGTGATCGTGTCCAAGCTCGCTCTGCCGCGCGTCGGCGGTGCGATCGAGGCGCGTCAGAACAAGATCGAGGGCGACCTCGCCGAAGCGCAGAAGCTGAAGGACCAGTCCGAAGCGGCGCTGAAGGCCTATGAAAACGAGCTTGCTTCGGCACGCTCGCGCGCGCAGGCCATCGGCAACGAATCCCGCGACAAGGCGAATGCGCAGGCGGACGCCGAGCGCAAGGCCTTGGAAGAGCAACTGGCGGCCAAGCTCGCCGAGGCAGAGAAGACCATCGCCTCGACCCGTGCGACCGCCATGAGCAACGTCCGCGGCATCGCGGCCGATGCGGCAGGCACCATCGTGCAGCAGCTCACGGGCGTGGTTCCGGACGCGGCATTGGTCAATGCCGCCGTTGATGCGTCCTTGAAGGGTTAATCGATATGTTCTTCGATCCTGAAACCTGGGTCGCCATCGCCTTCGTGATCCTGATGGTCGTGTTCGGCTATCTCGGGGTCTTCAAGAAGGCCATGACTGCGCTCGACCATCGCGCCGATCGCATCAAGGCCGAGCTCGACGACGCGACGCGCCTCAAGCAGGAAGCCGCCAAGGTGCTCGCCGACTACAAGGCGCGCACCGCCTCGGCCGAACGCGAGGCCGCCGACATCATCGCCAACGCGAAGAGCGAAGCCGAGCGCATCGCAACCGAGGCCAAGGCCAAGGTGGAAGATTTCGTCGCTCGCCGCACCAAGACCGCGGAGGGCAAGATCGCGCTCGCCGAGGCTCAGGCGGTGGCCGATGTTCGCGCCGCAGCGGCCGAAGCCGCCGTCCAGGCCGCCTCCACGATCCTGTCGAAGTCGGTCAGGGGCCAGGTCGCCGACGATCTGCTCGCCAAGGGCATCACCGAAGTCAGGCAGAAGCTGAACTGAGAGATCTTGCCTTCACCAATCAAAAAGCCGGCGCGATCAGCGCCGGCTTTTTTGTTTGTCGGGCACTGCATCGGCAAATCTGATGTCATCGCCCGCGAAGGCGGGCGATCCAGTATTCCAGAGACAGCCCTGATAGATCGAGAAGCCGCGGCGTACTGGATGCCCCGCCTTCGCGGGGCATGACGACTATCTTGACGTGGTTACTTCTTCTTCGCCCGCGCCTTCGGCTCGGGCGACAGCGCCTGCGGATCGAAGCCGACATAGAAGATGTAGCTATCGGCGTCCTTGGCCGAAGGCATCGGGTAGACCAGATCCTCGGCCACGAAGGTGAACGGCACGCTGCCGCCCTCCGACATTCCGACCGTGGTCCGGTAGGCCTTGGAAGCGATCACCTTCTCGCCGACGCCGCCCTGCACCACGGCGACGCGCAGCGGCACCTCGACGCTCGCAGGCGCGCCGGCGGGTCCGGCAATGACGCGGCCCTGGATGCCGATCCGGGCCGTGATATCGCCGCCATTGCGGGCGCATTCGCGCGCCATCTTGGTGATGGTGGCCTGGAAGCGGATCTCGTTGCCGACGGCCGGCTTCCCGGTGGCACCGACCGCGTAGGTGGAGGCTCCGGCACGCACCGTGACCTGCGGGCAATCAAGATCGTCATCAGCCGCCGGCTGGCCCGGCGCAGGCGCCGGCTTGGGTTGGGCCGGCTCGTCCGACTTGCCGCCGAACAGGCCCTTGAATCGATCGGTCAGCGACTGCGCCGCGACCGGCGAGATGGAGACGAGCGCAACTGACAACGCCAGCGCGACCGCCGCCCCCCGCCGCAACGCATTCCGCGATGACCGAAGCTCCTGCACCATCAACACCCATACTCCTGACGACATCCCGACCGATCACCGGCCGGGTTGCGCCGTTATATCGTCAAAACCGGCGAACCCAAGGCAGCAAACAAGGAGACTTTGGCCGCATCAATCAACGGGCTCAGCCGCGGAAATCCTCGTGCAGCAGGCCGAACAGCAAATGGTCCTGCCAGACCCCGTTGATGCAGAGATACCGGCGCGCCAGCCCCTCGCGGGAGAAACCGCACTTCTCCAGCACCCGGATCGAGGGCGCATTGGTCGGGATGCAAGCGGCCTCGACCCGGTGCAGATTGAGCTCCCCGAACAGCGTCGGCAGCAGCACCCGCAGCGCGGCCGTCATGTAGCCGCGCTGGGCGTGGGGCTTGCCGACCCAATAGCCGATGGTGCCGGCCTGGACGATGCCGCGGCGGACATTGGCGAGCGTGATGCCGCCGACCATGGCGCCGTCGAGCTCCCGGAAGATCAGAAAGGGATAGGACCGGTCCGCGGCGATGTCCTCGGAATAGCGGCGCAGGCGGCGGCGGAAACCGGAGCGGGTGAGATCATCCGACGGCCAGATCGGCTCCCAGGGGGTCAGGTAATCGCGGCTGGACTCGCGCAGATGGGCCCATTGCAGGAAGTCCGACATCTGAGGCGCGCGTAGCAACAGGCCGTTGCCGCGCGGCGCGAGAGCGGCGGGTCCACTGGATGGCAGGCGAAAGAGGGCCATGGTGATGCTTCCCGGGGCGGATCAACCCGTGCGCGGCTCCTAATGCAGCCGCGCCTTGGCGCGTGCCCGGGTCAATCCTTCCGCAAAAGACACCGCCGTGTCCAGACCCCTGCCACTGCCCAATGCGACAACCGCAGGGCGGCTGCGCGAAAGCAGCGCACGCGCCGCATCCCGGGTCGATTCGACGCTGACGGCGTCGATCCGGGCCACCAGCTCCTCGGCGGTCTGGGGCCGGCCATAGGCCAGCACATGCCGGGCGAGTTGCTCGGCGCGGGACGAGCAGCTCTCCAGCGCCATCAGCAGCCCCGCCTTCATTTGCGCCTTGGCCCGCGCGATCTCGACCTCGGTCAGGGTCTCGACCGAATCATTCATGATGTCGACCACGACCTCCATCATCTCGGGCGCATCGGCCGGATCGGTGCCGGTGTAGAGGCCGAAGAAGCCGGTGTCGGTATAGGGGGCATGGAACGAGTAGATTGAGTAACAGAGGCCGCGCTTCTCGCGCACCTCCTGGAACAGCCGCGACGACATCCCGCCGCCGAGGATGTTGGTAAAGACCTGGAGCGAGAACAGCGACAGATCGGTCTGCGGCACGCCCTCCAGGGCCAAGGTCAGATGCGCCTGCTCGAGCTCGCGATGCACCACCTTGGTGCCGCCCTTGCCGAATTGTGCGGGTTGCGGCTTGGGACCCGCTGTCCCCTCAAAACTGGCAAAGCGCTGCTCGACCTCGGCGACCACCTGCTTGTGATCGACCGCGCCGGCGGCCGCCACCACCATGTCAGGGCCGCGGTAGTGCGTCGACAGATAGTCGCGCAGCGAGTCGCGGCTGAAGGCACGCAAGGTCTTCGCAGTGCCGAGCAGCGAGCGGCCCATCGGCTGGTCGGGATAGCAGAGCTCGTTGAGATGCTCGAACACGACGTCGTCAGGCGTGTCCTGCGCCGCGCCGATCTCCTGCACGATGACGTTCTTCTCGCGCTCGAGTTCGTCGGGCTCGAAGGCGGGATTGGCCAGGATGTCGGCGAGCACGTCGAGTGCGAGCGGCACGTCGGCCTTCAGCACCCGCGCATAATAGGACGTGGTCTCGGTCGAGGTGCCGGCATTGAGGTCGCCGCCGACCGCCTCGATCTCCTCGACGATCTCGCGCGAGGAGCGCTTCGTCGTGCCCTTGAATGCCATATGTTCCAGAAGATGCGAGATGCCGTGCTCGTTGGGCTTCTCGTCGCGCCCGCCGACGCCGGCCCAGACGCCGAGCGCCGCGGTCTCGAGATGAGGCATCTTGTCGGTGACGACAGTGAGGCCGGACGCAAGCTTGGAAATCTCGACGCTCATCCGGCAACTCCCTGTTTCGCGGCGCGGCTGACCGACAGCACGAACCGCTCGACCTCGGTCTGGTCGTTCTTCATCACCTTCATGTGTTCGGATTTGGTCATCAGACCATCGAGCCAGGCCGGCAGTTGCGGCCGCTGGCCGCAGGCCGCTTCGACCGCATCGGGGAATTTGGCCGGATGGGCGGTGGACAGCACGATGCTGGGAACCGTCCTGTCCGTGGTGTCGCGGTCGGCGACCGCAAGCGCGACCGCGGTGTGGGGATCGACCAGCTCGCCGGCCTCGCGCCAGGCGGCGCGGATCGCGGCCGCGGTCTCGGTCTCGTCGGCCCGGCCTGCGTCGAACCCCTCGCGGATCGCGGCCAGCGTCGCATCGGGCAGCACGAAGCGTCCCGATTGCTTCAGTGAATCCATCAGACGGCGCACGCCGGCGGCATCGCGCCCGCCAGCCTCGAACAGCAGCCGCTCGAAATTCGAGGAGATCTGAATGTCCATCGACGGCGAAGCCGTCGCGTGGACCTCGCGCACCTCGTAGATCCCGGTCTTCAGCGTGCGCGCCAGGATGTCGTTGACGTTGGCGGCGATGCCCAGGGTCCGCACCGGAAGACCCATGCGCTTGGCGACATAGCCGGCGAAGATGTCGCCGAAATTGCCGGTCGGCACGACGAAGTCCACCGCGCGCGCGGGTGCACCGGCGGCAACGGCGGAGGTGAAATAGTAGACCACTTGGGCGACGATGCGCGCCCAATTGATGGAATTGACGCCGGACAGCGACGTCGCATCGCGGAAGCGATGGTTGTTGAACATCGCCTTCACGAGGGCCTGGCAATCGTCGAAATTGCCCTCGACGGCAAGCGCATGGACGTTGGCCGCGCCCGTCGTCGTCATCATTCGCCGCTGCACCTCGGAGATGCGGCCATGCGGGAACAGCACGATGAGATCGACATTTTCGAGTCCTGCGAACGCGTCGACCGCAGCACCGCCGGTGTCGCCCGAGGTCGCGACCACGATGGTGGTGCGCTGGCCGCGCTGGGCGAGCACGTGGTCCATCAGCCGCGAGATCAGCTGCATCGCCACGTCCTTAAAGGCGAGCGTCGGGCCGTGGAACAGCTCCAGCACGAACTGGTGCGGCGCCATCTGGCGCAGCGGCACCACCGCCGGATGGCGGAAGGTGGCGTAGGCCTCGTTCGCCATACGGCCGAGCTCGGCGTCCGAGATCTCGCCGGCGACGAAAGGGCGGATCACCTCGACCGCGACCTCCCAATAGGGACGCCCGAAAAAGCCGGCGATGGCGTCAGGCGAGAGTTGCGGCCAGGTGGCCGGCACATACAGGCCGCCGTCGCGAGCGAGCCCGGTCAGCATCACGTCGCAGAAGCCGAGTTCGGGGGCCTCGCCCCGGGTCGAGATATAACGAGTCAAACTGCCCTCCAAAGGCCGGCCGAGCCTGGACTCGGTCCGCAAGCCTTTGATTTTACGAAATTACTTGTTAACAGCCAGAGGCTTTGGGCCACCATAAAGTGTTTTGCGGCATCAGGAAACCGCTTCGCGCCTGGGGCCGTCCAAGGAAAAAGGCTGCCAACGAAAAGCGCTGCCAACGAAAAGGGCTGCGGCAATGCCGCAGCCCTCTCTTGGAAGGTCTGTCGTTGTGTGCAGACCGGTTTGGCGTCTTGGGGTCACCGACCCGCAAAAACTGTTCGCGCAAGCTTTCGTCGGCTGTCACGATATCGTCAAGGGACAAAACGGAATGTGTGAGAAAATGTTCCTGTTTTTCCCGACACGTTTCGGCGCGGGCAAACGTTCGCCAGCAGCTTGGCGTCACGCATTACCATTATATCCCGAACGACAGCACAGTTCGGGAACGAACGACGGCTGCGCTCATTGTGTCGGCGGATGGTGTCGGCGCTATCCATGCATTGCCCGGCTGAGCGCCGAGACCGGTCCGCCCGCCGAACCGGCAGCATCCTGGTGCAGCCGGTTCGGTGCCCTGAGGCGTCAGTTCATCCCGATTTCCACCGCGATCCGGATCAGGTCGGAATGGTTCTTGGCACCGAGCTTCTGCTTGAGCAGAGAGGTGGTGTTGGCGACGGTCTTGTAGGAGATGCCGAGCGCCTCGGCGACCTCGACGATCTTGTCGCCTCGCCCCAACAGGCGAAGAATCTCGAGCTCCCGCGGCGTCATCTGCGAGGCTGGATTGGCCTTGATCGCCGCGCCGGAAAACGTCACGGCTTCCGCGAGCTGCGGTGAGATGAAATTGTCGCCCGCAACCACCTTGCGCACCGCCTTGAGCAGGATCCGGGGATCGTCGCCCTTGGAGACGTAGCCCTGGGCCCCGAGCTCGACCGCCCGCACCACGAAGGCTGGATCATCGTTCATGCTGAACATGATGATCTTGGCGTCGGGATCGTCCTTGCGAATGCGCCGCATCAGTTCAAAGCCGGAGACGTCGGGCAGGCTGATGTCGATCACAGTGACGTCGGGCCGCCTGCTGACATAGGCGCGATGCCCGGATTTGGCGTCGGTCGCCTCGTCGATCCGGATCGAATGGTCGGAGGAGAACAGGGTGCGGCAACCGGACAACACCACGGGATGGTCGTCGACAATCAGGACGCGGGTCGCCGGCTTGGCAGTATCTTGCATTGTAACTCTCTAGTTTTTCGATTCATAAACCGACGGGAACAAATGGAAAGAGCAAAATCCCCTGATGCGCGTTAGAATTGACCTAATGTGGCAACGGCTGTCCTTCAGTACACAATTGTTTCTGCCGCTCGGCCTGCTGTTCATGGCGGCGCTGATCATGGGCGGCGTCCTGCTGCACGTCTTCACGACCGGTCAGCTCGCCGAGGAGAACCAGCCGGCCCAACGATCGACCAAAGCCGTGGCCGAGGCCCTCAACAACGCTCTGCGTTCATCCGACCATCCGCGAAGGACCCTGGATGACTTCGTGCGGATGCTGGACGAGTCCTCAGATATTCAATTCCTTCCTGCAGGAGCGGTTGCTCCTCCCTTTGCGTCGAGGGGCCTGCAAGGTTCGCATGGCCCACCAAAATGGTTCGTCAGTCTCCTTTCCATTCCGGACTTGCACATCGCATTTCCGGTATCCCTCAACGGCGAGCATTTCGGCGACATCGTGTTTGTGCCGGACCTGTCCGCAGCGCTGTTCGAGACCTGGGTGGGCTTCCTCGCCTTGGCCGGCTTCGTCGTCGCGCTGACCGGGCTGACAGGGGTCGTCGCCTATGTGTTTGCGGGATCAGCCCTGCGACCACTGCAGGATCTTGGCGCAGGCCTCACGCGGCTACGACGCGGCGACTACGCAACACCGATCTCGGTCGGGGGACCGCCGGAAATCCGGCAAAGCTGCGAGGAGGCCAATGCGCTGGCCGAAACGCTGGTGCAGTTGAGCCAGGACAATCGCGACCTGCTGCACCGCCTGGTCTCGCTGCAGGACGACGAGCGGCGCGATCTCGCGCGCGAACTGCACGACGAACTCGGTCCGCTGCTGTTCGGCATCCGCGTCGGCACCATCGCATTGGTCGATGCCTCGCCCCCGGCGGGAAATCTCAGCAGTTCGGCGCAGGAGGTGTTGCAATCGGTCGAGGCGCTCCAGCAGACCAACCGCCGCATCCTCGACCGGTTGCGACCGCTCTACATCGAGGAATTGGGTCTGGAGACCAGTGTGCAGACGCTGCTCCGAAATTTTCGCAAGCAGGCGCCGTCTATCGACCTGACGGACGCGGTCGATCCGAATCTCAACGCGATCGACGGGCCGCTGGCTCAAACCGTCTATCGCGTGATTCAGGAGGCGCTGACCAACGTGCTGCGTCATGCCGGCGCCAGCCATGCCCATGTGCAGGCGACCTTCGCCGGCGAGACGGTCGTCATCGAGATTTCCGACGACGGCGGCGGCTTTCCCGAAGGGAATCTGTTCGGCCGCGGCCTGACCGGCATGCATGAGCGCGTGCGCGCACTCAGCGGATCGCTGTCACTGCTGCGCGTGGACGACAGAACCTATGTGCGCTGCCGCCTTCCCGCCGAACCGGCACGCGAGGCGCCGGTCAGCGATTGAAGCGCTTTCGAGCGAAGTGGATACCGGTTCGCGTGAAGAAAACGCCAAAACAGAATCTGGTGTTCGGCTCTGATTAATCAGAACGGAAACTCTAGCACGCACAGCCAAGCTGCGCGTTCTGTCGCGCCGGCTCGCACAGCGTGGTGCGGATCTTGCCGTCGGGGCTGAAACAAAACGAGGCGCGAATGCGCAGCGCGCCGGCGACGGAATATTCGAGATCGACGCCGTGGGGTGCAGGATGGATTTCCTCCAACCCGAAACCGGCCGACGAGAAAGCGCTGAGCCGCGGCTGCCAATAGGCTTCGAGCTCGCTCCGGCCGCGATAGCGCTGCGTGCCGTTGCACGTGCATTCGACCTGGGCGTCATCCGCATAGAGGTCGAGGAGCGTCGCGAGGTCGCCCTTCCTGCAGGCATCCACCCAATCGACGACAATTCCCATCTGGTCGAAATCACTCACGCTGCAATCCTGTCTGCCGCGGAAAATTACTGGCGGCTTAGGACCACACTCGTGAATGTGCGCTGAATGGTAAACCCCGGGCGATACCGGGTTCCCTAAGTGGATCTACGGAGCTCAGCCCCGCCGCCGCCCTCTTGCCCACACGGCGAAGGCGATGAGCACGGCGCCTGCAAGGGTGAACCAGGTGATGGCGTATTGCAGGTGATCGTCCTTGAGATGGACGTCGAGCGGCCCCGGCCGCGGAATGCCATTCTCGGGCGCCGGCTGCTCGAGGTCGACATAGAACGGCGCAACCGCGCCCCAGCCCAGCGCGCTCGCGATCGCCACGTGATCGCGCACGAACCACAGCCGCTTGCCGCGGTTCTCCGCCGGGGTCAGCCAGCCCGGTGCCTCGGGGAAGCGCAGATAGCCGGTGAACGAGACCGCCTGCCCGGTGACGAGCTTCCTGACCGCGCGATCCTCGACGCTGCGATCCTGCATGGTGTTTTCGACGAAGCCCGCATCGATCACCACCGTCTCGCCGCTCGGCAGCCGCGCCGGCAGGAAGGCCCAGGTGCCGGGGCCCGACGCGTCCTTACGCACGGCGGATCCGGAGGAATAGACCATCGCATCGGGCAACGGCGCGTAGGTCGCGGTAAAGCTGACACGGCGGAATTCATCGCGCGCGGGACTTAGCGCGGCCCATCGTGCCGGCGGCGGCAGAGTGACCGGTGCCTCCGCGAGGCGCTCGGTCAGTGCGGCGATCAGCTCGTGCTTGGCGATGCGGCGCTGCAATTGCCAGACGCCGAGCGTGACGCAGACCGCGGTCAGGAAAAGCGTAAACAGCGCGAAGCCGGCCACGCGGGGCTTGCGCGCGGTCTCGTTCATTTCGCGCGGTCGACCAGCCGGCCCGGCGCCGCCTTATGGTGGAATTGCAGTGCGATCAGCAGCGACTTCATCGCGCGCAACGGCAGCAGGGTAGTCGCAAGGATCAGCGGCAGCCACAGCACCGCGTGCAGCCAGTACGGCGGCTGGTACTTGACCTCGATGACGAGCGCGCAGCCGACGACGATCGCGCCGGCCAGCATGATGATGAAGATCGCCGGACCGTCACCGGAATCGATGAAGGCGTAGTCGAGGCCGCAACGCTCGCAGCAAGGCGCAAGCGTCAGGAAGCCTGCATAGAGCTTGCCCTGGCCGCAGCGCGGGCATTTGCAGGCAAGCCCGCGCAGCGCGCTTTGCAGGACGGTGGCTTGCGGCTCGGACGTATCGGCGGCTTCGTTCATGGCAAAAGGTCTATCACAGTTTCTGCCGAAACCCCTGCGCGCAAAAAAGCAAAAGGGCGGCCCGGGGCCGCCCTTTCTCGATCCGAAGCCAGCCCGCTCAGTGCGCGCCGTGAGCCATGGTCTCGGCGCCGTGTCCCCAGACATAGATGCAGAGGAACAGGAACAGCCAGACCACGTCGACGAAATGCCAGTACCAGGCGGCGAACTCGAAACCGAGATGCTGGGTCGGCGTGAAGTGGCCGGCATAGGCGCGGAACAGGCACACCAGCAGGAAGATGGTGCCGACCAGCACATGGAAACCGTGGAAGCCGGTCGCCATGAAGAAGGTCGCGCCGTAGACGTTGCCGCCGAAGGAGAATGCCGCGTGGCTGTACTCATAGGCCTGCACGCAGGTGAAGAGCGCGCCGAGCACGACGGTGAGGATCAGGCCATATTTCAGGCCCTGGCGATCGTTCTCGAGCAGCGCATGGTGGGCCCAGGTCACCGTGGTGCCGGAGGTGAGCAGGATCAGCGTGTTCAGGAGCGGCAGATGCCAGGGATCGAAGGTCTCGATGCCGTGCGGCGGCCAGGTGCCCGGCACGGTGCAGGCGCCGGCCGCGGTCCCGAGACCACAGCCGAACACCGCATCGCGGGTAGCGTGGACGGCGTCGGCCGGGAATAGCGCCGCGTTGAAATAGGCCCAGAACCAGGCGACGAAGAACATCACCTCCGAGGCGATGAACAGGATCATGCCGTAGCGGTGATGCAGCTGCACGACGCGGGTGTGGTCGCCCTTGTACTGGGCTTCCCTGATCACGTCGCCCCACCAGCTCGCCATGGTGTAGAGCACACCGACCGTGCCGACACCGAAGATGATCGGCGCAGCCGAGAACATGTGGTGCATCCAGGTGATCGCGCCGACCGCCATGATGAAGGCGGAGATGGAGCCGACGACGGGCCATGGCGAGGGATCGACCAGATGGTAGTCGTGATGCTTGGTGTGCGCCGTTGCCATTTGCGGTCTCGCTCCTCAATCCCGTGCCTGTCAGGCACTTATCCCCTTATTCCAACCCCGGCGCGTGAGTCCGGAGATCAGAGATTTCCCTTGCGTTTGTCGTCTTCGCTGGCCGCGAGCGGCTTCACCACCGGATCCTTCACCGGATAGAACGTGTAGGACAGCGTGATCGTGTTGAGACCGTCGTTCTCGTGGTCGTCGGCAATCGACGGATCGACATAGAATACGACCGGCATCTCGCGCTTCTCGCCCGGCGCCATGGTCTGCTCGGTGAAGCAGAAGCAGTTGATCTTCTGGAAATAGGATCCGACCGTCAGCGGCGCGACATTGTAGGCGGCCTGGCCTGCGGTGGTCCGCGCGGCCTGGTTGGTCACCGTGTAGAAGACGGTCACGACCTGGCCGATATTGACCTCGATCTCGCTCTGCTCGGGCTCGAACTTCCAGGGCAGGCCGGGCGCGACGTTGGAATCGAAGCGCACCGCGATCTTGCGTGCGATCGGGCCGCTGGCCGGCGCCGAGGTCGCGACCTGGGTCGTGCCGTTGAAGCCGGTGGCGCGGCAGAACCAATTGTAGAACGGCACCGCCGCGTAGGAGGCGCCGACCATCAGCGCGACCACGCCGCCGCAGATCGAGGCGACCACCACGTCGCGGCCAAGCCCCCTGGCAGGCCTGCGCCCCTTGGTGGCCGTCCGGCTCTGATCCCGCGATATGGTCGGCTTCTGATCCATGTTTCCTACATCGGCCGGACGAGCACGGCCGGCCCCTTGACCATGGTCACGGCGAAGAACAGCACTACGAGCACGCCGAGCGCGAGTGCGATCGCGATCGAGCGCTGACGACGGCTCTTCTTCTGCGCCTCGGTGAGGACGATTCCGTCTATCTCGGGTTTGTCGGCCATCCCTGTGATCATGCGCCCCCTACCATCGGCGCAAGCGCCCGGAACACGACCTCGGCCAGCAAGGTCGCAAACAGCGCGAACAGATAAAGGATGGAGAACGCGAACAGCTTGCGGGTCGCCCGCAGCGATTGGCTGCGCTCGCGACGGACATAGACGTTGATGGCGAACCCCAGCATGCCGGCGCCGAGGATCAGCGAGACGATGCCGTAGATGGCGTCGAAGTAGCCGAGCGCCCAGGGCGCGGCCGCGACCGCGATCAGCACGATGGTGTAGAGCAGGATCTGAAGCCGGGTCGCGTCGGGGCCGGCGACGTTGGGCAGCATCGGAATGCCGGCGCGCGCGTAATCGTCGGAGCGGAACAGCGCCAGCGCCCAGAAGTGCGGCGGCGTCCAGAAGAAGATGATGGCGAACAGCAGTAGCGGCTCGACGTCGACCGTGCCTGTGACCGCGGCCCAGGCCACCACCGGCGGCAGTGCGCCGGCGGCACCGCCGATCACGATGTTCTGCGCGGTCCAGCGCTTCAGGCCGATTGTGTAGATCACGACGTAGAAGAAGATGGTGAAGGCGAGCAGCGCGCCCGCGATCCAGTTGACCAGGATGCCGAGCGTCATCACCGAGAAGAAGGCGAGCGTCATGCCGAAGGTCATCGCCTCGGGACGGGTGATGCGGCCGCGCGGAATCGGCCGGTTCGCCGTGCGCGACATCTTGGCATCGATGTCGCCTTCGAGCGCCATGTTGAGCGCGCCGGACGCGCCGGCGCCGACCGCGATGCAGAGCAGCGAGGTGATGGCCAGCACCGGGTGGAAATGCCCGGGCGCCATCGCCATTCCGACCAGCGCGGTGAAGATCACCAGCGACATCACCCGCGGCTTCAGGAGCGCGATGTAATCGCCAACCTCCGCTTCGGAGATGCGGGGATTGATGTCGATGGCGTTGTGGTCGAGGACGGACACTAGACTGACTCGCTTGGTTGTCGAGCCGCGGCGCCCGTCACGGGCGCCGCGAGCATTGGCTTACTGCACGCGGGGCAGCACTTCGAACTGGTGGAAGGGCGGCGGCGAGGGCAGCGTCCATTCCAGCGTGGTCGCACCTGCACCCCACGGATTGTCGCCAGCCGGCACCTTCTTCGCGAAGGCGTCGATCACGCAGTAGAGGAAGATCAGCACGCCGAAGCCGGAGATATAGGAGCCGACCGACGAGACCAGGTTCCAGCCCGCGAACGCGTCGGGATAATCGACATAGCGGCGAGGCATGCCCGACAGACCGAGGAAGTGCTGCGGGAAGAACACCAGGTTCACGCCGATGAAGGTGACCCAGAAGTGCGCCTTGGCGAGCCCTTCATTGTACATGTAGCCGGACATCTTCGGGAACCAGTAGTACCAGCCGGCGAAGATTCCGAACACCGCACCGAGCGACAGCACGTAGTGGAAGTGCGCGACCACGTAGTAGGTCTCCTGGAGCACGCGGTCGACGCCGGCATTCGCCAGCACCACGCCGGTGACGCCGCCGACGGTGAACAGGAAGATGAATCCCACCGCCCAGATCATCGGCGCGCGGAACTCGATCGAGCCGCCCCACATCGTGGCGATCCACGAGAAGATCTTCACGCCGGTCGGGACCGCGATGACCATCGTGGCGGCGACGAAATAGGCCTGCGTCGCCGAGGACATGCCGACCGTGTACATGTGGTGCGCCCACACCACGAAGCCGATGCCGCCGATCGCGACCATGGCGTAGGCCATGCCGAGATAGCCGAACACGGGCTTGCGCGAGAAGGTCGAGACGATCTGGCTGACCATGCCGAAGGCGGGCAGGATCAGGATGTACACTTCGGGGTGACCGAAGAACCAGAACAGATGCTGGAACAGCACGGGATCGCCGCCGCCTTCCGGATTGAAGAACGTCGTGCCGAAATTGCGGTCAGTGAGCAGCATCGTGATCGCACCGGCGAGCACCGGCAGCGACAACAGCAGCAGGAACACCGTCACCAGGATCGACCACACAAACAGCGGCATCTTGTGCAGGGTCATGCCCGGCGCGCGCATGTTGAAGATCGTGGTGATGAAATTGATGGCGCCCAGGATCGAGGAAGCGCCCGCCAGATGCAGCGACAGGATCGCGAAGTCCACCGCCGGGCCCGGATGGCCCGAGCTCGACAGCGGCGCGTACATGGTCCAGCCGGCGCCGACGCCGTTGGCGCCCGGCTCGCCCTCGACGAAGGTCGACATCAGCAACAGCGCGAACGAGGCCGGCAGCAGCCAGAACGAGATGTTGTTCATGCGCGGGAACGCCATGTCGGGCGCGCCGATCATGAGCGGCACGAACCAGTTGCCGAAGCCGCCAATCATCGCGGGCATGACCATGAAGAAGATCATGATCAGACCATGGGAGGTCACGAACACATTGTAGGTGTGCGTCTCGTGGAAGATCTGCACGCCCGGATACATCAGCTCGGCACGGATCGCGATCGACATCGCGGCGCCGATGACGCCGGCGATGACCGCGAAGATCAGGTACATCGTGCCGATGTCCTTGTGGTTGGTCGAATAGACGTAGCGCCGCCATCCGGTCGGATGGGCGTGCTCGTCATGTCCGTGGTCTTGCGCGTGATCGCCGTGTGCCGCTGCGCTCGTTGCCATTTTCTAATCCTGCCTTGCGTCCCGATCGGACCTCTGGAGGTCCCGCCTTATGTCGCTTTCAGTTTCCTCGAACCCTGCGCCCGGCGCTCACTGCGTCGGGCCGGCCGTGGAGGCGTAGGTGCTGGTGCCGCCGCTCGCATATTTCTTCTTCGCGGTCTCGACCCAGGAGGCGAACTCCTGGTCGCTCACCACACGGATCGCGATCGGCATGAAGGCGTGGTCCTTGCCGCACAATTCCGAGCACTGGCCGTAGAACATGCCGGTCTTGGTGGCCTTGAACCAGGTTTCGTTGAGCCGGCCCGGAATGGCGTCGATCTTGACGCCGAAGGCCGGCAGCGCAAAGGCATGAATCACGTCGGCCCCGGTCACCTGAACCCGAACCACCTTGTTGACGGGCACCACCATCTCATTGTCGACGCCCAGCAGACGGGGCTGCTTGTCCTGGGCCATCAGCGAGTCGAACTCGAACTTGCCGTTATCAGGATAGGCGTAGGACCAGTACCACTGCTTGCCGGTCGCCTTGATGGTCAGATCCGCCTTCGGCACGTCGAGCTCGAGGAACAGGAGGCGGAACGACGGCACCGAAATGCCGACCAGGATCAACACCGGCACGAGCGTCCACGCCACCTCGATCAGCGTGTTGTGCGTGGTCCGCGACGGCACCGGATTGGCTCTCGCGTTGAACTTCACGACAACGATCACGAGCAGCGCCAGAACGAACAGCGTGATCAGCGTGATCAGCACGAACAGGAAATTATGGAACCAGACGATGTTGTCCATCACCGGGGACCCGGACTGCTGAAGCGTCCACTCCCACGCAGCCGGCTGCCCCAGCTCGGCAAATGCCGCACCGCCCGTCGCCAGCGTCAGACCCGCCACGGCCAATCCCAGCAAGTGCCGGCCCACCGGGCCCATCGACATCTTCATGCCGTTCGCGCTCCCCTAACGAAATCACCCCAAGTGCATTCCCCTATTTTCGGGAAACGCTTTATTCGATCCCCCCGTCTGACAAACCGCCGCGCAAGAATACCTCTAAGAGGAATTGGGGCCAGATCGCTAGAACGCCGAAATCAAGCCTCTCAAACCATAATTCTTGATCTATCGCAATGCAGTCTTGAGCCTCGTCTGTCAGCCATCACCCGCAAGATATTTCCTAGTAACATCAGACAAAAATACCATTTCCCGGGATGCTGCCGCTTGACAGCGGAATTGCCCGCGGTAGGCACTTGGCGCACAGCCGCACAGGAACCTGATTCGTGCGGGCGATTGCGGCCGGGGCGGCGTGGAATTTGCTTGCGAATCGCCTTCAAGACGCCGTCATTCCCGTATCAGTCCGCCTGACGCGAGCGACCCAGGCGAGCAGAGGGACCGACCCGATGGGGTTTTCGAGATCCATGGCAAGGCGGGCTAAAAGCCAGGCTGGCAGCCTCACGATGCTGGCCGCTCTGCTGGCGGCGGTCGTCGTCCTGGCGCTTCCGGGCCTCGCCCATGCGCAGGGCGCGGTGCGCTCCGTCCATGGCGACTGGCAGATCCGCTGCGACACCCCGCCGGGCGCCCAGTCCGAGCAATGCGCCCTGATCCAGAGCGTGGTGGCCGAAGACCGCTCCAACGCCGGCCTGACCGTGATCGTT
Organism: Bradyrhizobium sp. 17; assembly: GCF_023073515.1. Lineage (NCBI taxonomy): Bacteria > Pseudomonadati > Pseudomonadota > Alphaproteobacteria > Hyphomicrobiales > Nitrobacteraceae > Bradyrhizobium > Bradyrhizobium sp. 17. Next base: position 21,977 of record NZ_JADPJQ010000113.1, read on the forward strand.
CTCAAGACCGCCGACCAGAAGAGCCGCCTGATGCGGGTGGTCGCCCCCCTCGGCGTTCTCCTGCCCTCCGGCCTCGGCCTCAAGCTCGACAACCAGGACGTAGGCCGTGCCGGCTTTGTCCGCTGCCTGCCCAATGGCTGCGTCGCCGAGGTCGTCATGGACGACAAGCTGCTCGGCCAGCTCCGCACTGCCAAGACCGCGACCTTCATCATCTTCGAGACCCCGGAAGAAGGCATCGGCTTCCCGCTCAGCCTGAACGGGCTCGGCGAGGGCTATGACAAGCTGCCGTAGTGCGAAGGGCGGTTAGGCCCGCGAATCCTATTGTTTCCGTAATGTGAGACTTGGCGCCCTCGCGGAAGTGCCGGGAAACCATTATCTTGCCTCACATCCCCCGATAATGGACGGACGCATGACCAACCCTGCCACAACCTCCCTGCTCGACCGCGCCAATCTCGACCGCGATCAGGTTCGCAACGAGCTCGCGCGCGGGCTTGCCGGTGCCGACGACGGCGAATTGTTCCTGGAATACAGCCAGACCGAAGCGCTGATGTTCGACAATGGCCGGCTGAAGCAGGCGACCTACGATACCTCGCAGGGTTTTGGCCTGCGCGCCGTCAAGGACGACGCCGTCGGCTACGCGCATTCCTCCGACGTGTCGCTGCCGGCGCTGATTCGCGCTGCGGACGCGGTCGCGGCCGTGCGCGGCGGTTATTCCGGCAGCTTCGCCGCGCCTCCTGCGCATACCAACGTGCGGCTTTATAGTGACGACAATCCGCTCGATGCCCCCGGCTTCGAGACCAAGGTCAAACTGCTCGCCGAGATCGACGCTTATCTGCGCGACAAGGATCCGCGGGTGCGGCAGGTCAGCGTCAGCCTGGGCGCGACCTGGCAGGTGGTCGAGATCCTGCGGCCCGACGGCGAGAGCTATCGCGACATCCGCCCGCTCGTGCGCGTCAACGTCTCCGTCGTCGCCGGTCAGGGCGACCGCCAGGAGAGCGGCAGCAAGGGCTATGGCGGCCGCGCCGGCTACGCCGAATTCATCGAAAGCAAGAACTGGCGCGACGCCGCCGACGGCGCGTTGCGTGAGGCTCTGGTCAACCTGGAATCGATTCCCGCCCCCGCCGGCGAGATGGACGTCGTGCTCGGGGCCGGCTGGCCCGGCGTGATGCTGCATGAGGCGGTTGGCCATGGCCTCGAAGGTGACTTCAACCGCAAGAAGACGTCCGCGTTTGCCGGCCTGATGGGCCAGCAGGTCGCGGCCAAGGGCGTGACCGTGGTCGACGACGGCACGATTGCCTCGCGCCGCGGCTCGCTGTCGATCGACGATGAGGGAACGCCGACCAACCGCACCGTGCTGATCGAGGACGGCGTCCTGGTCGGCTACATGCAGGACCGTCAGAACGCCCGCCTGATGAACATGAAGCCGACCGGCAACGGCCGCCGCCAGGGCTATGCCCACGTGCCGATGCCGCGCATGACCAACACCTACATGCTGGCGGGCGACCGCGATCCGGCCGAGATCCTCGCGTCGGTGAAGAACGGCGTCTTCGCCGCGAATTTCGGCGGCGGCCAGGTGGATATCACCTCGGGCAAATACGTGTTTCAGTGCACCGAGGCTTACAAGATCGAGAACGGCAAGATCGGTGCGCCCCTGAAGGGCGCCATGCTGATCGGCAACGGGCCGACCGACCTGCATCGCATCCGCATGATCGGCAACGACCTCGCGCTCGATACCGGCATCGGCACCTGCGGCAAGAACGGTCAGGGCGTGCCGGTCGGCGTCGGCCAGCCGTCGCTGTTGATGGAACGCATTACGGTGGGTGGAACAGGCGGATGAGCGTCGAGAAGATAACTGTCACCACCAAGCGGAAGAGCAGCGGCTGGGGCGGCCAGCTGGTGCAGCTCGCCGGCATCGTCGCGGCGGTGTTCATCGCCAAGGGTGCGCTGGCCGAGCCGTTCTACGTGCCGTCGGGCTCGATGGAGCCGACGCTGTTGATCGGCGACGCCTTGATCGCCTCGAAATTCCCCTACGGCTACGGCACCTCGTCGCTGCCGATCCAGATCAACCTGCCCGAGAGCGGCCGCGTCTTCGCGGAAACGCCGAAGCAGGGCGACGTCGTGGTCTTCCGCTGGCCCGGCGACCGCTCGCAGGCCTGGGTCAAGCGCGTCGTGGGCCTGCCCGGCGACCGCATCCAGCTGCGCCAGGGCCAGCTCTTCGTCAACGATCGCCCCGCCGAGTTGAAGCCGGACGGCGTTGGTGCCGCCGAGGACGACAATGGCGGCAGCGAACCCGCCTATCGCTATGTCGAGACGCTGCCGAACGGCGTCTCGCATCTGATCTTCAAGATGCGTGACAACGGTCCGCTCGACAACACGCAGGAAGTGACGGTGCCGGCAGGCCATCTCTTCGTGCTCGGCGACAACCGCGACAATTCCGCCGACAGCCGCGTGCCCTTGCGCTCCGGCGGCGTCGGCATGTTGCCGATCGACAATCTGGTCGGCCGCGCAGACGCCGTGCTCGGATCCTGGGATCTCGGTATCCGGGGCCAGCCGGTGTGGACCTGGCTGTCCGGATTTCGCATGGCGCGGTTTTTCACCGCCGTGCATTGAACCGATCTCATGACCTTCGACGACGTCAGAAAATTCGCACTGACGTGGCCGGAGGTCGAGGACGGTACCTCCTACGGCACGCCCGCACTAAAGGTGCGCAAGAAGATGCTGGCGCGTCTGAAGGAAGATGGCGACAGCCTGGTGATGCCGGACGTCCCGGTCGACGAGCGCGCGATGCTGGTCGAGAGCCAGCCAAAAATCTTCTACTTCACCGATCACTACGCCGATTATCCGATAGTGCTGATCCGCCTGTCCAAGGCAAAGCGCGCGATCGTGGAGTCGCTGCTGCGGCGGCGTTGGCGCGCGCTGGCTTCGAAGGCGGCGCGAGCGGATTATGATGCACGCGTGAGCGCGTGACGACTGTCATGGATGAGGCCCGCTTCCTCGCGCTGGCGCTAAAGAACCCGATTAACGTCGCGATTCTCGATGAGCTCCACCAGCTCGCGCTGCCCGATGCGTGGCTGGTCTCGGGATGTCTCGTGCAATCGGTTTGGAACGTGCTCACCGGCCGTGCGATCGATTACGGCATTGCCGATTACGACGTCTTCTACTTCGACCCTGACACCTCCTGGGACGCGGAGGACGTCGTGATCCGCAAGCTGCAAGCGCGCCTCGATCATCTCGGCGTCAAGATCGAGACCCGCAACCAGGCACGCGTGCATCTGTGGTACCCGGCCAAGCACGGCCTGCCCTATCCGCCGCTGTCGTGCTCGACTGACGGTATCGACCGTTTCCTCACACAGAACACGCAAGTGGGCGTGCGGCGCTCGGACGACGGTTTCCACGTTTATGCGCCGCACGGCTTCGATGACGTGGCGGGCTTGATTGCACGCCCCAATCCAAGCCCGAATTTCTCCGCAGCGAATTACGCGGTAAAGGCCGCGAGATGGAGGGCGTTGTGGCCCGAGCTTACGGTGATTGCGCCGGAATGATCCGAGCTATCTCACCACGCCCGACGTGAATCCCGCCTTCCGCCGCGGCGGCTTGATCTCCTTTTTCAGGAAACAGCGCGCTTCGCGTCCCGTGTAGCCCGGGCGGGCATAGGTGAAGGCGCGGCATTTGTTGTCGGCGGTGCAGACGGCCTTGCAGGCTTCTTCGCCTTCGCCGTCCTTCATCTCGAAATTGCGCAAATCGCCGCCGGGGCGGTCGATGGAGGTCTCCACGCCTTCGACACGCGGCTCGATCACACCGGCGCCGCGCACGCCGGAGATGCAGCAGCTTCCCGGCACGCGCGCAGGCACCGTGTTCTTCAGCCAGCACACCGCCGAGCCGCCTTCGATGTCAGGATAGTTGAAGCTCCACGAGCGGCAACGGCGGTCGCGCTCGCACAGCAGCGCGCAATCCTCGGGATCGCCCGACGTGACCGGAGAGCTGAAATAATCTCCGCCTGGCCGGTCGAACGCCGTCTGGGCGCGCGCAGGCCAGCTCGCAAACACGAGCGAAAGCAACGCGGCGCAGGCTACGACGCCTGCCAGGACGCTTGCCATGACGGCCAGGCGGCCCTTCCCCATCGGAACAGCTTTCGAGTTATTGACGACGCTCGGGTTTTTCAGCTGGCCATTTGATCGCCGCAAACCTGTACGGGCGATGAACGGCCCGAGTCCGATCGTTTTGCCTTGGGTCTAGAACGCGTATTCCGCGTAGGCCGGTTCCACCGAGCGGTTCCAGGGACCGTTGAACTTGTCGAGCATCTCCTCAGCCGGCGTGCGGCCGGAATCGATAATGCGATCGAGCGGCTCCAGATGCCTGGTCTCGTCGCGGCCAAGCTGGTCGATCCGGCCGCGCCGGCGCAAGCCGGCATGCGCCAGAACGAGGCACTCCTTGGCGATCTCGAACAGATAGCGGTCCTTGATTCGCGACTTGAACCCGAAGCGTGGCACGTCGTCGCGCAGCGCCTGACGCTCATGCGCGGTCCAGTGCTTCACGAGGTCCCAGGCGGCATCCAGCGACACATCGTCGTAGAGCAACCCGGCCCAGAACGCCGATAGCGCCGGCAGACGGCCCCACGGGCCACCGTCGGAGCCGCGCATCTCGAGATAGCGCTTGAGCCGCACCTCCGGGAAAATCGTCGAAAGATGGTTGGCCCAGTCCGACAGCGTCGGGCGTTCCCCGGGCAAATTGTTGTTGCGGCCATCGAAGAAGGCGCGGAACGAGGAGCCCGAGACGTCGATGTAGTCCTCGTCGCGCTTGACGAAATACATGGGCACGTCGAGCGCGTAGTCGACATAGCGCTCGAAGCCCATGCCGTCCTCGAATGCCCACGGCATCATGCCGGCGCGCGCGTTGTCGGTGTCGCGCCAGATCTCGGACCGGAAGGAGAGAAAGCCGTTTGGCTTGCCCTCGGTAAACGGCGAATTGGCGAACAAGGCGGTTGCGGCCGGCTGGAGCGCGAGCGAGACACGCAGCTTCTTGACCATGTCCGCTTCGGAGGAGAAGTCGAGATTGGTCTGTACCGTGCAGGTCCGGTACATCATGTCGAGGCCGTACTGGCCGACCTTCGGCATGTAATTGGTCATGATCTTGTAGCGGCCCTTGGGCATCACCGGGATGTCGGCGCGCGACCAGGACGGCGTCATGCCGAGGCCGAGGAAGCCGATGCCGAGCGGCGTTGCGATCTCGCGCACCTGCGCCAGATGCGCCATCAGCTCACTCTGGGTCTGGTGCACGTTCTCGACGGGGGCACCCGAGAGTTCGAACTGCCCGCCAGGCTCGAGCGAGATCGCGCCGCCGCCAGTGACGTCGTAGAGGCCGATGATGTTGCCCTTCTCCATGATCGGCTCCCAGCCGAGCAGGAGTTTCATGCCTTCGAGCAGCGCGCCGATACCGCGCGCGCCCTCGTAGGGCACCGGACGGTGGCCTTCGAGCGTGAACGGCGTCTTCTCGTGCTCGGTGCCCATGCGGAATTCGGACGGGTCCTTGCAACCAGCCTCGAACCACGCGACGAGTTCGTCGCGCGATTGCAGCGGCGTCATATCGATCTGGTCTCGCGCCATATCAGACTCTAATCAAAAGCGCTTCGATCGAACGCGCGTGGGTGACAGGGATGGTCCGCGCAGCCACCGGCTGCACGGACGAGCTGGTTTGCCGCGCGATCATCGCAACGGCGTGGTTTCGTTGACGTGGGCAGGCGGCAGTTTCATCTCGCCGCACGAGCAGCCCAGACGGTCGAGCAGACCGCTGAGCTTCACGGCATCCGCATCGGACAGCTTCGAACCGACATATTTCTCGATCGCGGCCGAATAGGCGCCCCACATCCGCTTCTGCAATTCGCGGCCGGCTTCCGTGATCTCCACGAACTGGCCGCGCTTGTCGATCTTGCATTCACGCCGCGAGGCGAGGCCTTCGTCGACCAGGCGGTCGATCAGCCGCGATGTCGAATATTGCGGGATCAGCATCTGCCGTTCGAGTTCGACCGGCCGGAGCTCGCCCGAGGGCGCCCGTGACAGTTCGAGCAGCGCGTCATACCATGCGAGCGGCGGGAAGCCGGCCTTCTTCAGGTCCTGCTCGACGCAATTGAGCACACGGCTCTGCACCCGCATCAAGCGGATCCAGGCGGAAGTCGCCTCGGTCGATGGTTTGCGTTTCATGGTCCCGCTCAAGCTCGTCGCCCGTCTCTTACCCTATTCGATGCACCTGCATCAATCTTGACTATTTCAAGCAGATGCATGTAGTCGTTCTTTCGCCTGAACCAAGCAACAAGAGGAGGAAATTCCATGAAATTGTACTATTCGCCCGGTGCGTGCTCGCTGTCCCCCCATATCGCGCTCCTGGAAGCCGGCCTGCCCTATGAACTGGTCAAGGTCGATATTCGGGCCAAGAAGCTCGAAAACGGTGAGGATTATCTGAAGCTGAACCCCAAGGGCCAGGTCCCTGCGCTGGGCCTCGATAGCGGAGAGATCGTGACCGAAGGCCCGGTGATTGTCCAGATGATCGCCGATCAGGCCTCAGCCAAGGCGCTGGCGCCGGCCCACGGCAGCGCCGAGCGCTACAAGCTGCTCGAATGGCTGAACTTCCTCACCTCGGAGGTCCACAAGAGCTTCGGCCCGATGTTCGCGCCGACGCTGAACGACGAGGCCAAGGCCTTCTTCAAGGACCGCGTCATGGGCAAGCTGAAATACATCGACAGCCAGCTCGCCGGCCGCGACTACCTCATGGGCAAGCAGTTCACGGTGGCCGACGGTTATCTCTTCACGATGCTGACCTGGGGCGACCGGATGAAGTTCGACCTCTCGGCGATGCCGAACCTTGCCGCGTACAAGACCCGCGTCGCGGCGCGGCCGCAGGTGCAGGAAGCGATGAAGAAGGAAGGGCTGATCCAGGCTGCCTGAGGCACACATGCGAAAGGCCGGATCGAGAATCCGGCCTTTCGTATTTTTCATCCCGGCTACGGTTCAGAGAATCACGCCGCCGCCTTCTTTGGCGCGAAGCGGCCGTAGAAGGTCTCGCCCTTCGCCGCCATCTCTTCGAGCAATTTCGGCGGGGTGAAGCGCGATCCGTATTTCGCCTCCAGCTTGTGGCAGAGTTCGACGAACTTCTTGGGACCCATGAAGTCGATGTAGGACAGCGTGCCACCGGTGAACGGCGCAAAGCCGAAGCCGAGGATCGAGCCGACATCCGCTTCGCGCGGATCGGTGATGACGTGGTCCTCAACGGTGCGCGCGGCCTCCACCGCCTGCACTACCAGGAAGCGCTGCTTCAACTCCTCGACGTCGAGGGTATCTGGGTCGAGCTGCTTGGGCTGCAGCGCGGACAAGCCGGGCCACAGGCTCTTCTGTCCCTTGCCCTTCTCGGGGTAGTCGTAGAAGCCCTTGCTGTTCTTGCGGCCCAGACGGCCCTGCTTCTCGACCATTTCCACCATCAGCTTCTTCTGATCGGGATTGATGGCGTTGGGGCCGAGATCGGCTTCCGTCGCCTTCATGATCTTGAGCCCGAGGTCGAGCGCGACCTCGTCCGACAGCGAGAGCGGGCCGACCGGCATGCCGGCCATCTTGGCGCAGTTCTCGATCATCGCCGGCGGCACGCCCTCGAGGAACATCTCGTTGCCCTCGGCGACGTAGCGGCCGACGCAGCGATTGGCGAAGAAGCCTCTGGAGTCGTTGACGACGATCGGCGTCTTGCCGATCTGCCGGACGTAGTCGAGCGCGGTCGCGATCGCGAGATCGCCGGTGTTCTTGCCCTGGATGATCTCGACCAGCATCATCTTCTCGACCGGCGAGAAGAAGTGGATGCCGACGAACCTGCCTTGGTCCTTGAAGGATTCCGCCAGCGAGGTGATCGGAAGCGTCGAGGTGTTGGACGCGAAGATCACGTCCGGCTTCATGTGCTCCTGCGCCTTGGCAAAGGTATCAGCCTTGACCTTGCGGTCCTCGAACACGGCCTCGATGACGAGATCGACGTCCTTGAGCGCGGAATAGTCCGCGGTCGCCGTGATGCGCGCGAGCAGCGCTTCTGCGTCGCCGGGCTTGGCGCGGCCCTTCTTGATCTGCTCCTCGATCACCTTTTGCGCATGCGCCTTGCCCTTGTCGGCGCTCTCCTGGTCGCGATCGATCAGGACGACGTCGAGACCGGCACGGGCTGAGACATAGCCGACGCTCGCGCCCATGAAGCCGGCGCCGATCACGGCGATCTTCTTCACCTTGGTCGGCGGCACATCCTTCGGACGGCGCGCGCCCTTGTTGAGCTCCTGCATCGACAGGAACAGGCTGCGGATCATCGCAGCCGCTTCCTTCGAGCGCAGCACCGAGGTGAAGTAGCGCGACTCGACACGGAGCGCGGCGTCGATCGGCAGCTGCAGGCCCTCGTAGACGCAGCTCATGATCGCGCGTGCGGCCGGATAATTGTCGTAGGTCTCGCGGCGATAGATCGCGTTGCCGGCCGGGAACATCATCATGCCGGCCTTGGAGAACACCGGACCGCCCGGCAGCTTGAAGCCCTTCTCGTCCCAGGGCGCAACAGCCTTGCCGCCGCCCTTGATCCAGTCCTTTGCCGCCTTGACGAGGTCGGCGGCGGGAACGATGGCGTGGATCAGATTCAGCGCCTTGGCTTTCTCGATCGTGACCGGATCGCCCTTGAGCAGGATCGTCATCGCGTCCTGCGGCGGCACCAGGCGCGGCACGCGCTGCGTGCCGCCGGCGCCCGGGAACAGGCCGACCTTGACCTCGGGCAGACCGAGGCGGGTCTTGGGATTCTCCGCCGCCACGCGATAGTGGCAGCACAGCGTAATCTCGAAACCGCCGCCGAGCGCGAGGCCGTTGATCGCCGCCGCCCACGGCTTGCCGGAGGTTTCGATCGAGCGCAGCACCTGCGAGAAGCGCCGGCTCTGCTCGAACAGCATCTGGTTCGCGGCCGTCTCGCCCTGCTCCCCAAACACTTTTGCGTAGGCCTGATTCATGCCCTCGAGCATGGAAAGATCGGCACCCGCGCAGAACGCCTCCTTGGCGGAGGTGATGACGACCCCCTTCACCACGGCGTCGGCCGTGGTCGCCTTGACGATCGCGTCGAGCTCGCTGGTCGATGTCTCGTCGAGCACGTTCATCGAACGGCCCGGGATGTCCCAGGTCACGAGCGCGATGCCGTCGGAATCGGTCTCAACCTTGAAGTTCTTGTAAGCCATGCTGGTTGCTCCCTGCCCTTAGACGCGTTCGATGATGGTCGCGGTGCCCATGCCGCCGCCGATGCACAGCGTCACCAGTGCGGTCGCCTTGTTGGTGCGCTCGAGCTCGTCGAGCACCGTCCCGAGGATCATGGCACCGGTCGCGCCGAGCGGATGGCCGAGCGCGATCGCACCGCCATTGACGTTGATCTTGGCGTTGTCGATGTCGAAGGCCTGGATGTAGCGCAGCACAACCGAGGCGAAGGCCTCGTTGAGCTCGAACAGGTCGATGTCCGACTTCTTCATGCCCGAGCGCGCGAACAGCTTTTCGGTGACATCAACCGGACCGGTCAGCATCATCGCGGGCTCCGAGCCGATATTGGCGAATGCGCGGATCCTTGCACGCGGCTTCAGTCCGTACTTGCCGCCGGCTTCCTTGCTGCCGAGCAAAACGGCGCCGGCACCATCGACAATGCCCGACGAATTGCCGGCGTGGTGCACGTAATTGACGCGTTCGATTTCCGGATGCGACTGCACCGCGACGCCATCGAAGCCGCCCATCTGCGCCATCATCGTGAACGCCGGCTGCAGCTGCGCCAGCGACTGCATCGTCGTCGAAGGACGCATATGCTCGTCCTTGGCGAGGATGGTGAGGCCGTTGATGTCCTTCACCGGGACGACCGACTTGTCAAAGCGGCCTTCTTCCCAGGACTTCGCCGCACGCTGCTGGCTCTGCACCGCATAGGCGTCGACGTCGTCACGCGAGAAGCCGTATTTGGTCGCGATCAGATCGGCCGAGACACCCTGCGGCATGAAATAGGCCGGCACTGCCATCGAGGGGTCCATCGGCCAGGCGCCGCCGGAAGCGCCGATGCCGACGCGGCTCATCGATTCGGCGCCGCCGCCGATCACGAGCTCGTGCTGGCCGCTCATCACCTGGGCTGCGGCAAAATTCACGGCATCGAGGCCGGAGGCGCAGAAGCGGCTGATCTGGACGCCCGGCACCGCTTCGCCGAGGCCCGCCTTCAGCGCGGCAAAGCGCGCGATGTCGGAGCCGGCTTCGCCGACCGGATCGACCACGCCGAGAATGACGTCATCGACGGAATCTTCGGGGAGGTTGTTGCGGTCCTTCAGCGCCTTGAGCGGCACGGTCGCGAGCGCGAGCGCGGTGACTTCGTGCAGCGCGCCGTCCGCCTTGCCGCGGCCGCGCGGGGTGCGGACGTGGTCGTAGATGAATGCCTCAGGCATGACGCCCTCCTGATGTGATGATCTTGTGGTCGTGATCCGGTCGCAGCGAAAGCGGCTTCAGAACGCTTCCGCCGGCAGTTCCATGATGGTGGCGCAGCCGGCCTGGATGCGCGCGAGATTGGCGGCGGTCTCCGGCAGCATCCGCTCCATGAAAAAACGGCCGGTGACGAGCTTGGTCGAGAGATAGGGCGTCGCACCGCTCTCGGCAATCTTGGCTTGCGTCACCTTCGCCATCTTCGCCCACATATAGCCGAGCGCGACGAAGCCGAAGAGATTGAGGTAATCGGTTGCGGCGGCACCGGCATTGTCGGGCTTGGCCATCGCGTTCTGCATCAGCCAGGTGGTGGCCTGCTGGAGATGGCCGAGCGAGGCCGAGAGCGGAGTGATGTAGGGCTTCATCGCCTCGTCGCCGCCGTTCTCCTTGGCGAAGGCCATGACCTCGCCGAAGAACGCCATGATGGCGCGGCCGCCGTCGCGCGGCAGCTTGCGGCCGACGAGGTCGAGCGCCTGGATGCCGTTGGCGCCTTCGTAGATCATGGCGATGCGGGCATCGCGCACGAACTGCTCCATGCCCTGCTCGGCGATATAGCCGTGGCCGCCATACATCTGCTGCGCCTGCACCGCGTTGGCGAAGCCGTAATCGGTGAGAAAGCCCTTCAGCACCGGCGTCATCAGGCCCATGTGATCATCGGCGGCCTGGCGGTCCTTGGGATCCTCGGAGCGATGGGCGACGTCGCTCTTCAGCGCGGTCCACATCACGAAGGCGCGCGCGGCCTCGTTGAAGGCGCGGATCGACAGCAGCGTGCGGCGCACGTCGGGATGGACGATGATCGGATCGGCCGGCTTGTCCGGCGCCTTGGCACCGGTGAGCGAACGGCCCTGGATGCGATCCCGCGCATAGGCGACCGCGTTCTGATAGGCCACTTCCGACTGCGCGAGACCCTGCACGGCGACGCCGAGGCGGGCCTCGTTCATCATCACGAACATGCCCTGCATGCCCTTGTTCTCTTCGCCGATCAGCCAGCCGGTGGCGTTGTCGTAGTTCATCACGCAGGTGGAATTGCCGTGAATGCCCATCTTGTGCTCGATCGAGCCGCAGACCACGCCGTTGCGTGCGCCGACCGAACCATCGGCATTGACCAGGAATTTCGGCACCACGAACAGCGACACGCCCTTGATGCCGGCGGGCGCGCCCTCAATGCGGGCAAGCACGAGGTGGATGATGTTGGGCGCGAGGTCATGCTCGCCGGCCGAGATGAAGATCTTGGTGCCCGTGATCTTGAAGCTGCCGTCGGCCTGCCGCACCGCCTTGGTGCGGAGCATGCCGAGATCGGTGCCGCAATGCGGCTCGGTCAGGTTCATGGTGCCGGTCCACTCGCCCGCCACCATCTTCGGCACGTAGGTCTGCTTCTGCTCCGGCGTGCCGTGGACGATCAGCGCCGCGGTCGCGCCCATGGTGAGGCCGCCATACATCGAGAACGCCATGTTGGCGGAGATCTGGAATTCGTTGACCGCCTGGCTCAGCGTCACCGGCAGACCCTGGCCGCCGAACTCGGTTGGTGCCGACAGGCCGAGCCAGCCGCCCTCGGCGACCTGCTTGAACGCCTCCTTGAATCCCGTCGGCGTGGTGACGCTACCGTCATCGGCGCGCTTGCAGCCTTCGAGATCGCCCACGCGATTGAGCGGCTGCAGCACTTCTTCGGCGAGCTTGGCAGCTTCGCCGAGAATGGCTTCGCGCACGTCGCTCGACGCGTCGGAGAAGCCGGCCAGATTGTCGTAGCGGTCGATCTGGAAGACGTCGTTGAGCAGGAAGTTCACGTCTTCGACGGGGGCTTTGTAGATCGGCATGGTGGTCTCCCGGCAGGCCTTGAAGTGACGGTATTGGCTTAGGATTGAGTGGCGGCAAGCTGTTCCGCCATCAGGCGATGCAGCATGTTGATCGCCTTCAGCGGCCGCACCATCACCTTGAAATGCGTGATGCGCCCCTCGCCGTCGAAGCTGATGATGTCGACGCCGTTGATCTCGATGCCGTCGATCATGGTCTTGAATTCGAGCACGGCGCCGCTCTCACTCTTCCATTCACCGACATAGCTGAAGCCGGGACCGCCAAGCACCTTCTCAGCGCTGGCCAGATATTTGAAGGTGATGTCGCGGCCGCGCTGCGGCGCGTGCACGACAGGGCTTTCGAAGACGGCGTCGGGATGGAGCAGGTCCCAGAGCGCTGCCCGGTCATGCGACTTCATGTAGCCGTACCAGGACTCGAGGCCGGTCATTCAGGTGCCTCCCTAAAAGGCTCGGGCAAAAAACGCGAAAACAACCCCATGCACAGTAGCGCGAAGGTTGACTCCATTGGGGTTTTCGGGGCGGTTTTTGCCCTCGTTATCGGGTCGCCTCATATGCACATTGACGCATATGCGCCGATGCGCATAAAGTCAAGCCAATTGGTTAAGATCGACAACAGGAGGACCGGGTCATGGCTTTGGGCGACGCAATCCTCGCTTGCCTGACGGAACGTCCGATGACGGGCTACGAGCTCGCCAAGACATTCGATTCCTCGATCGGCTTCTTCTGGAAGGCCGACCACCAGCAGATCTACCGCGAGCTCTCCAAGCTGCGCGACCGCGGCTACATCCAGGGCCGCGAGGTCGTGCAAACCGGCAAACCCAATAAACTGATCTATACGCTGACTCCGGAGGGCCGAACAGCGCTGCGGCACTGGGCCGCGCGGCCAAGCACGCCCCCTTCCATCAAGGACGATCTCCTGGTGCGGTTGCATGCGCTCGACAGCATCGGCCTCGAGCCCATGCGCACCGACCTGATGGCCCGGCTCGAGCACCACCGCGATCGCCACGAGAACTACGAGCGCATCCTGAAGAAGCGCTTCCCGGAAGGGGCGGCGTCCGGCGTGCTCGACCTCGGTAACCTGCTGCTGCTTCAGCTCGGCGCCCGGCACGAGCAGATGGTGGCCGATTTCTGCGAAGAGGCGCTCGAGGCCCTGTCGGCGATGAGCGCAAGCGGCACCGTGGTGCCGCTGGAGGATGGCAAGCGCGAGGGCAAGGGCTGAGGGGCTGGCCAGACGCCATGACGTGCCGTTGCGTATTATTCCGCTGTCATCGCCCGCCTTGTGCGCAATTGCGCACGGGGGCGGGCGATCCAGTATTCCAGAGGCTGCGCGGCTGGAATCGAGAGGCTGCGGGTACTGGATGCCCCGCTTTCGCGGGGCATGACAGCGGTGGGTGTCGCACCCCGCCGCCCAACTTTAAGACACCGTCAACGGGTTCCTTAACCCGTTATTTACCGTAACAGACAAAAGTCGGTTTTCGAGGCAGACGACCCGCGCCAAATCCGATTGTCTTTGCAACCGGCACGCGAGGGAAGACTGGAGGCGCCGGATGGGGCGCCGGAGTCGGAACCGGACAGAGTCATGAATTCGCGCGTATCGTGGAGTGTTGACGGCATCGATCCATCCGTCCGGGAGCGGGCCGAAGCTGCTGCGCGTCGCGCCGGCATGTCACTCAACGATTGGCTGAACTCCACGCTCGGCGAGACCGCCCCGCCAAACTTTCGCGGACTTTACGACCAGCGTCCGCAAGCCCAGAACGTCCCGAGCCAGGTACCGACTCAAGTACCGAGCCAGGAAAGCCGCGAAGTTGCCGACATCCACCAGCGGCTCGACGCCATCACCCAGCAGATCGAGCGGATTTCAAAGCCCGCGCCGCGGCAAGATTCTTCGCGACAAGATACTCCGCGACAAGACGTTTCGCGCGAGCAGGGCGTTGCGCGCCAGCTCAACGACGCGATCTCGCGGCTCGATGCAAGGCTGTCGCAAATCTCAAAGCCGCAGCAGGCTCCGGCACCACGACAGGCCCCCGTTGAAACGCGCCAGCGCCAGGCCGATGCGGTCGAGCGCGCGGCAGCACAGGTCTATCGCAACTCACCGCCCCTGAGCCCCGCTTCGTTCGACGTCGCGGTGGCCGAGATCACCGCACGGCAGAGCGAGCTCGACGGCTTTACGCCCAGGCAGATGCCGCCGCGCGCCGCGCCGCCGATCGCGCCCGCGGCAGCTCCTTACGCGCCCCCGATGGCGCCGCCCGCGCCTGCCTATGCTCCGCCGCCACCCCAGCCGGGGCCGGATTTCTCTGCGCTTGAGCGCCATCTGCTCAAGATCACGAGCCAGATCGAATCGCTGCAGCGCCCTGACAATACCGAGCAGGCGATCAACACGTTCCGCAGCGAGCTTGCGGAGATCCGCAACGCCATCACCGAGGCGATGCCGCGCCGCGCGATCGAATCGATCGAGAACGAGATCCGCTCGCTGCATCGGCGCATCGACGAGACCCGCTCCAACGGCACCGACGGTCAGGTCCTGTCCGGCATCGAGCACGCGCTGTCCGAGATCAAGCAGGTGCTCCGCACGCTGACGCCGGCCGAGCAGCTCACCGGCTATGACGAGGCGATCCGCAATCTCGGCGCCAAGCTCGATCTGATCCTGCGCGCCAATGACGATCCGTCGACGGTCCGCCAGCTCGAAGGCGCGATCTCGGCGCTGCGTGGCATCGTCTCCAACGTTGCCTCCAACGAAGCGCTGGCACGGCTCTCGGACGACGTGCAGCTGCTGTCGTCCAAGGTCGACCAGGTCACCCGTGCGTCCGGCCAAGGCGACAGTTTTGCGGTGCTGGAACAGCGCATCGCGGCGCTCACCGCCGCTCTGGAAACGCGCGAGCGCCCTCAACCATCCGAGAGCAGCGAGCAGCTCGAAATCGCGATCCGCGCCCTGTCTGACCGTTTCGATCGCATGCAGGTCGGCAACGACTCGGCTTCGACCTTCGCTCATCTTGAACAGCGGGTCTCGTATCTGCTGGAGCGGCTCGAGGCCGCCTCCGATCCGCGCAACGGCAATTTCAGCCGCGTCGAGGACGGGCTGCACGACATCCTGCGCCACCTGGAGCGGCAGCAGGCGACCTATTCCGCGCTGGCCGAGAGCCGCAACTCCGCGCCGCCCGCCGATTCCGGCATGGTCGATCTCGTCAAGCGCGAGCTCTCCGACATCCGCTTCAGCCAGGCCGAGACCAACCGGACCACCCAGGATTCGCTGGAGGCCGTCCACAACGCCCTTGGCCACGTCGTCGATCGTCTCTCGATGATCGAGGGCGATCTTCGCAATGTGCGCACCGCGCCGCCCGCCCCTGCGGCGCAGCCGATGCCGATGCCGATGGCCGCTCCCATGGCGCCCGCGCCGATGGCGCACGAGCCGCGGCCGCAGCAACAGCAGCACCCGAAATACGATCCGAAGCCCGAGCTGCCCAATCCAGCCGCCGCGCAGGCGGCGCACGCCGCCTTCGCCGCCGCGCCGCGCGAATTCCAAGCCGCCGCGCCGGCGGCGCCGCCGCCGATGCCGATGGCACCGCCGGTTCCGCCACGCGCGATCAGCGAAATCCTGGAGCCGCATACCGCGCCCACGCGCGCCGCGCTTGCGCCCGAACTGCCGCCGGATCATCCGCTCGAGCCGGGCACAAGGCCGGGTGCACGCATCGCCACGCCGTCCGAGCGCATCGCTGCGTCCGAAAGCGCAATCAGCGAAATCCCGGCCGCGCCCAAGGAGCCGGTGTCGTCGTCGAGCTTCATCGCTGCCGCGCGCCGCGCAGCGCAAGCCGCCGCCGCGCAGCCACCCGAGAAAACCGGCCGGGCCGCCAAGGCGTCTGCCGGTCGCGCCAAGGACAAGGGCCAGGAAGGCGGGTCGACCATCACCTCGAAGATCCGCTCGCTGCTGGTCGGCGCGAGCGTGGTCGTGATCGTGCTCGGCACCTTCAAGATGGCGATGAACCTGCTCGATGGCAGCAGCTCGTCGCCAGCGCCGCAGGCGATGGAGAATACGTCGAGCGAGCCCGCGCCGCGAGCCCTGCCGTCCATTGAGAACAAGCCCGCCGCGCCAGAGCAGGTCACGCCCTCGATGACCTCGCCGACGCCGATCGGAAAGCAGTCGCAGAACAATGCCGCGCCGGGGTCCGTGACGAGCCCGAGCGGCACCGCTTCGGTCGAAATCCCGCAAACCGCGGCGCCAACCCCGCCTGCGGCGTCGAGCGACGTCACCGGCGCGCTGTCGGGCACGAGCCGCGCGAAACTCGCGATGATCCAGGTGCCGCCGACCGAAAAGCTGCCTGACGGCATCGGTGGCCCCGGCTTGCGCACCGCCGCGATGAAGGGCGATGCGACCGCGGCCTACGAGATCGGCGTGCGCTTTGCCGAGGGCAAGGGCGTGGCCGCGAATTACGACGAAGCCGCCAAATGGTACGACCGTGCGGCGCAGGCCGGCGTCGTGCCCGCAACCTTCCGCCTCGGGACACTCTACGAAAAGGGTCTTGGCGTGAAGAAGGACGCCGACATCGCCCGCCGCTACTACACGCAGGCGGCCGAGCGCGGCAACGCCAAGGCGATGCACAATCTCGCGGTGCTCGACGCCGATGGCGGCGGACGCGGAGCCAATTACAAGAGCGCGGCACTGTGGTTCCGGAAGGCCGCCGACCGCGGCGTCGCCGACAGCCAGTTCAACCTCGGCATCCTCTATGCCCGCGGCATCGGGGTCGAGCAGAACCTCGCCGAGTCCTATAAATGGTTCACGCTCGCCGCCGCCCAGGGCGATGCGGACGCGGCCGGCAAGCGCGACGACGTCGCCAAGCGGCTCGACCCGCAATCGCTCGCCGCCGCCAAGCTCGCGATCCAGACCTTCAGCGCCGAACCGCAGCCCGACGACGCCGTCAATGTTGCGGCCCCGAACGGCGGCTGGGACAGCGCCCCGCAGGCCAACGCGAAGCCTGCGCCGAAGCCGGTTGCCGCCAAGCGCGCGGCCTCGGCTGTGCATTAATCGGTTTAGTACGCTTTCTCCTCTTGTCGTCGCCCGGCTTGACCGGGCGACCCAGTATTCCAGAGGCGTCGGTTGGATACGGAGAAGCTGCGCCATAGTGGATGGCCC
>NZ_JADPJQ010000113.1:39490-235512 GCF_023073515.1 Bradyrhizobium sp. 17
GCCGGGGCATGACGGCGGAGAAGGTGGCGGAATGCTCGGTTCGCTGCGAGCCGTGATCTGATCTCTCTTAGCCCATTCACCACGCCTGAAATTCCTGGTCCCGCCGGCCACCGAATTCCGCTATTGAAGGGCGCGGCAATCGTTCTGCCCTCCTGCGAGCATTCCGCGCAATCGATCCGTCTCGCGGGAAGCGTGGTCTCTCGATGCAGCTCTATCTCCCGATCGCCGATCTTCCGGTCAATGTCTTCCTCGTGCTAGCGATGGGCGCGGCGGTCGGCTTCGTCTCCGGCATGTTCGGGATCGGCGGCGGCTTCCTGATGACGCCGCTTCTGATCTTCATCGGCATCACGCCGGCGGTCGCGGTCGCCTCCGTCGCGAGCCACATCGCCGCCTCGTCCTTTTCCGGCGCGCTCGCCTATTGGCGGCGACGCGCGATCGACCCGGCGCTGGCAAGCGTGCTGTTATGCGGCGGCGTGACCGGGACGGCGCTGGGCGTGTGGACCTTCACGCAGCTGCGTGCGCTCGGCCAGCTCGATCTGATGATCGCACTGTCCTACGTCGTGCTGCTCACCACCGTCGGCAGCCTGATGTTCTCCGAAGGCCTGCGCGCCCTAATGCGGACCCGGCGCGGCGCGGTGCCGCCACGACGCACCCACAACTGGATCCATGGCCTGCCGCTGAAGATGCGGTTCAAGCGTTCCAAGATATACCTCTCGGTCATTCCGGTCGTGATCATCGGCGTCCTGATCGGCTTCATCGGCGCCATCATGGGCATCGGCGGCGGCTTCATCCTGGTGCCGATCATGATCTATCTGCTGCGGGTGCCGACCTCGACGGTGATCGGCACCTCGATGGTCCTGACGCTGGTCACGATGCTGTTTGCGACCCTGCTGCATGCGGTGACCAATCACCTCGTCGACGCGGTGCTGGCGCTGATCCTGATGGTCGGCGGTGTCACCGGCGCGCAGTTCGGCGCACGCGCCGGTCAGAAGATCCGCGGCGAGCAGCTGCGGCTGCTGCTCGGCCTCTTGATCCTCTCGGTCGGCGTTCGCTTCGCCATCGAGCTGGTGATCCGGCCCGAAGACCTCTTCACCATCCGCGAGCTGGGGGTGAACGGATGATGCGCACAGCTCTCGCGGTCCTGCTCGTTCTGCTGCTCGGCTCCGTCGCACGCGCCGAGCGGCTGATCGTGTCGGTCTCCAACCATCGCGTCACGGTGACGCCGAATTATTCCGGCGAGGAGCTGGTGCTGTTCGGCTCGGTCGAGAAGGACGCCTCCACGCCCGCCGATCGCAAGAGCTACGATCTCGTCGTCACCGTGATGGGCCCGCGCGCCGAGATGGTGACGCGGCGCAAGGAGCGCACCTTCGGGATCTGGATCAACACCGACTACCGCCAGTTCCTGGAGGTGCCGAGCTATCTCGCGCTATTTGCCAACCGCTCCTTCGATGTCATCACCTCGCCCGAGATCGCGCGGCGTCAGCAGATCGGGCTTAACAACGTGCTGCTGACCCAGCGTGTCAGCGGCGACTATGCCGATGTGGTGCCTAACGACGTGTTCCGCTCCGCCTTCATCCGCCTGCGCACCCAGCGCGGTCTCTACCGCGAGGATCCGAGCGCGGTGACATTCCTGACGCCGACGCTGTTCCGCACCGGCATTCCGCTGCCGGCGGAGGTGCCGATCGGCACTTACGAGGTGGAGATCAAGCTGTTTGCCGACGGCGCGTTCATCGGCAAGACCGAGACCGCGTTCGAGATCGTCAAGGTCGGCTTCGAGCAGTTCGTCGCCACCACCGCGCGGCAGAACGGCCTGATCTACGGCCTCGTCACCGCCGCGATGGCGCTGATGACGGGATGGATGGCTTCGATCGTGTTTCGCAAGGATTGAGGAGACTACGCTCTCTCCTCTCGTCGTCGCCCGGCTCGACCGGGCGACCCAGTATTCCAGAGGCCTGCGTTAGGCGACTCGCTCTCACAATTACCGCCGCGGCGTACTGGATGCCCCGGTCAAGCCGGGGCATGACAGTCGGGGCTACGGCGCCTGCACCACCGTCGGCACGCCGGGCTCGAGCAATCGCAGCCGCGTCCCGAAGCCGAGCACGTCGAAGGTCTTGCGTAGATCCTCGCTGTTCTGGCGGAAATGCGCCCAACCCTCCGTATGAACCGGCACGATCATCGCATCGGGGAAGGCGCGCGCGGTCTCGATGGTGTCGTTGGTGTCCATGGTCAGATGGAACGGCCCGCGCGTTTGCGCGGCGCCGGCGAAAGGCATCACCACGCCGCATTTGAAACGGCGCGCGACCTCGGCGACGCCGTCGAACCAGGTGGTGTCGCCGCTGATGTAGACCGATGTGGTGTCGGTCCGGCTCGACGACACCACGAAGCCGATGACGTCGCCTGACAGCGGCTCGATGCCGGCCGGCCCGTGACGCGCCGGGGTCGCAGTAATCGTCAGCGAGTTGCCGTCACGATCTTTCAGATGCGCCGTGCCCCACGGCGCCAAACCTTCGACATGCCCGCCGAGGCGCTGCGCGCCGGCCTCGGTGGTCAGCACGCGCTTCACATGTTTGAGAAAGTCGCGGCCGGAATTGTCGAGATTGTCCGAATGCTGGGCGTGGCTGAGCAGCACGGCATCGATCGGGCCGATCGCATCGGCCTTGAGCGCAGGGCCGATCGTCTTCTCCAGCTTCACATGCGGCAGCTGATAGGCGGTGTGCGCGTCATCGAAGGTCGGATCGGTGAGCAAACGGAAGCCGTCGATCTCGATCAGCGCAGTGGGACCGCCGATCAGGGTGATGGAAATGGGCATGATGGACTCCTCTTACGAGACGGATTTGGCGGGCCGCGTCACCAGGTAGATGCCGAGTGCGACCGGGATGATTCCGAGCAGATCGCGCGCCTCGACATGTTCGCCGAGCACGAGATACGCAAACAGCATGCCGAGCGGCGGCATCAGGAAATGATAGGCACTGGCAGCCGTCGCGCCACACACTTTCAAGAAATGAAACCAGAGCCAGTACGCCAGGATCGAGCCGCCGAGCACGAGGAAGGCGAAGGCGCCGATCAGGCCCGGCGTGAAGTCGATGGCATGAACGTCGGCGAAGGTGAGCGCCACCGGCGTCAGCACGATGCCGGCGGCAAGATTCTGCACGCCATTGCCGACCCACAGCGAGCCCTTCGGCGCGAGCAGCTTGAACAAAATGGTGCCGGCAACGAGAGAGGCGAGCGAGGCCAGCGTGAACACGATGCCGTGCAGCGAGTCGGTGCCGACCGCCAGGCGGTGCCAGACGATCAAGGTCACGCCGATGATTCCGAGCAGGAGGCCGCTCGCCTTGCGCCAGGTCATGCCTTCGCCGAGCAGAAGCGCGGCGAGGCCCGCCGTGAACACCGGATTGGCCGACACGATCAGGCCGCCGAGGCCGGCGGAGACCGATTGCAGTCCGGTGTAGCCGAGGCCGAGATAGAGCGCGTTGTTGGCGACGCCGAGCACGGCGAAGATCGTGGCATCGCGCCAGGACAGCGACCAGTCGTCGCCGCGGACCAGCGTGGCACCGAGGATCAAGATGCCGGCGAGCGAGAAGCGCGCGGCGAGCAGGATCAGCGGCGGGCAATGGGTCACGCCGATCTTGCCGGCGACGAAGGCGTAGCTCCAGAGCAGGCAGAACAGGCCGATGGCCAGCGGCAGCGTGTTGAAGCGGCTGCGCGGAACGGCAAGCGAAGGGGCGAGCGACATGAGGGGCATTCTCCTGAGCCCTCGATCTAGGGAGCCGGCTTGTCATTTGGAAATTAAATGATTAACTTCCAGCCAGTGGATTTTCGAATGGAGGCAGCCATGCTCGATCTGGAGCTCCTGCGCAGCTTCGTGTCGGTGGTCGATGCCGGCGGCTTCACCCGCGCCGGCGAGCGCGTCCATCGCACCCAATCGACCGTCAGCCAGCAGATCAAGCGGCTGGAGGAGGATGTCGGCCAGGTCCTGCTGCATCGCGACGGCAAGGACGTGCGCCCCACCGAAGCCGGCGAGCGGCTGCTGTCCTATGCGCGGCGGTTGTTGTCGCTTGCGGAAGAGGCGCGCGACGTGCTGCGCCAGCCCGACGGCGAAGGCGCAATCCGGCTCGGCATCCCCGAGGACTTTGCGGCGTATCGGCTGGCGAAACTGCTCGGCGCGTTCTCGCGCTCGCATCCGGGCCTGCGGCTCGATGTGCGCGCCGACCAGAGCAAGAATCTCGCCCGCGACCTCGATCGCGGCGAGCTCGATCTGGCGCTGTTCAAGCGCGCGGCCGGTGAGAAAGGCGCGATTGCGGTGTGGCCGGAGCAGGTGCACTGGGTGACCAGCAAGAGCCATCCGATCCACGCCGATGTCGCCTCCGTGCCGCTGATCGGCTTTCCGCTCGGCTGCCTCTACCGCGCCGGCGCCATCCATGCGCTGGAAAGCGCGGGCCGCATTTGGCACATGTCCTATACGTCATCGAGCCTGGCCGGCATCCAGGCCGCGGTCGCGGCCGGCATGGGCTTGAGCATCCTGTCGGAGATGGCGATCCAGTCCGACCACCGCGTGCTGAGCGCGAAGGACGGCTTTGCGCCGATCAACCGGACCGAAGTGGCGCTGATGGCCGCGCCGGGCGCAAGTCCCGCGACGTTGCGGCTGGCAGATCGGCTGGCGGAGTTCTGCGACGACGTGCAGGCGAAAGCGGCTTAGCTGCACCGTGACGCGGCGATCGCGTGGACGCGGCGGTCGCCGAGCAGGTGCGCGACAAAACCGTTCATTGGAAAGATCTTTGCAAACGCCACATCGCGGATGCTGAGGCCGCCGGCGTAGGCGCCGAAGGCGGGCATCACGGCACGCTCGCCGTCACAGGCGAAACAGCGGCGCTCCATCGAGCGGCCGCGCGCGGAGACACGCGCCTTGGGATGAAGATGGCCGGCGATCTCGCCGCTCGCGCCCGTCGGCTCGTGGCGGAAGGTGATCGGACCGATCGCAACTTCGTCGGCGACGGTGCCGCCGAGATCACGCGGCAGCGCCGGATCGTGATTGCCTGAGATCCAGATCCAGTCGCGGCCAGCCTGCAAGGCGGCGACCGCGTCGCGATCCTCCGCCGACAGCCGTCCATGCGCCGTGCGATCGTGAAAACTGTCGCCGAGCGCGATGACGATTCGGGGATCATGGCGGGAGATGACAGCAGCGAGACGACTGAGCGTCGCGATGGTGTCGTAAGGCGGCAGCAGCACGCCGCGCATGGCGAAGCTGGAACCTTTTTCCAGATGCAGGTCGGAGACGACGAGCAGGCGCTGCTCTTCCCAGAATAGCGCGCCGGAGAGATCGGCCGCGAAGGTCACGCTGCTGATGCTGACATTCGAAACGCGCATGTCCTCGATATCCCCTGAAACCAGCGCGCCTGCCCCCACGTCAAAACCTGCTGTTATCCCATCGCCTCTTTGACGAGCTCGTCGGCGGCCTCCGCCAGGAGCTCGTCTCCAGCTTCGCCATAGACTGACTCGCGGCCGATTTCCAGCATCACGGGGACGGCGAGCGGGGAGACGTGGTCGAGTTCCCGATGCGTGATGCGGCCCCGGATGCGGGTGAGCATGTCGCTGAGGCGTCGCAGATCGAGCAGGCCAGTGGCGGCATCGGCACGGGCGGCGCGCAACAGCACGTGATCGGCCTGGTGCTTGCGCAGGACGTCGTAAACGAGATCGGTCGAGAACAGCACCTGACGGCGGCTCTTCTCCTCACCGGTGTGCCGCCGCGCAATCAGGCCGGAGATGATCGCGCAATTGCGGAACGTGCGCTTCATCAGCGCGGATTCGGCAAGCCACGCTTCGAGGTCGTCGCCGAGCATGTCGGGATCGAACAGCGCGTCGAGGTCGATCCTGCCGTCCCGGATCATGGAGGACATGTCGCCGAGCGCCCAGACCGCGATCGCATATTCATTGGCGACGAAACCGAGCGGCCGGGCGCGGGCGCGCTCCAGCCGGCGCGTCAAGAGCATGCCGAGCGTCTGATGCGCGAGACGGCCTTCGAAGGGATAGCAGACGACGTAATGCTTGTTGGCGCGGGGAAAACTCTCGACCAGCAGCTCGCGCACCGCCGGCACGCGCGAGACGTCCTTTTGCAGCGACAGCCAGTCGCGCACCTGCTCCGGCAAGGCGCCCCACGCGCGCCCGTCATCGAGCAGGCGGCGAACCCGTTCGGCAAGATAGGTCGAGAGCGGAAACTTGCCGCCCATATAGGACGGCACCTTCGGGTCCTTGTCGTTGGCGCGCGAGACATAGACCTGGTCTTCGACCAGGGTTTCGTAGCGCACCACCTCTCCTGAGAACACGAAGGTGTCGCCCGGGCTGAGACCCTCGATGAAGGCTTCCTCGATCTCGCCGAGCAGCCTGCCGCCGCGCGCGATCACGCCGGTCGACCCGCCTGCTTTTCCTTGACCTCCGCCGCGCGAGCGCACCAGCCGCACCTTGAGCATGTCGTCCTCGACGATGGTGCCGACATTCATCCGGTAGCTCTGCCGCACCCTGGGATTGGCGACGCGCCAGCGTCCCTCCTTGTCCTGCTTGATCCGCGCGAAACGCTCATAGGTCTTCAGCGCGTAGCCGCCGGAGGCGACGAAATCGACCACGTCGTCGAAGTCCTGCCGCGTGAGATCGGCGTAGGGCGCGGCGGTGCGGACCTCACCGTAAAGCTCGTCGGAGAAAAACGGCTCGCCGCAGGCGCAGCCGAGCACGTGCTGGGCCAGCACATCGAGCGCACCCAGGCGCAGCGGCGGCGTGTCCTGCGCATTCTCCGCGATGGCGTCGATCGCGACGCGGCACTCCAGCACCTCGAATCGGTTCGCGGGCACCAGCACCGCGCGCGAGGCTTCGTCGAGCCGGTGGTTGGCGCGGCCGATGCGCTGCATCAGGCGCGAGGAGCCCTTGGGCGCGCCGATATTGACGACGAGATCGACGTCGCCCCAGTCGACGCCGAGATCGAGCGAGGAGGTACAGACCACGCCGCGCAGTTTGCCCGCCGACATCGCGTCTTCGACCTTGCGGCGCTGGGCGACGTCGAGCGAGCCGTGATGCAGCGCGATGGCAAGATTGTCGTCGTTCATGCTCCAGAGATTCTGGAACAGCATCTCGGCCTGGCTGCGGGTGTTGACGAAAACCAGCGTGGTCTTGTTCGCCTTGATCAGCTCGTAGATCTCGGGAAGTGCGTGGCGCGCACTGTGGCCGGCCCAGGGCAGGCGTTCGCGCGTGTCCATCATCTCGACCAGCGGCGGTGCGGCGCCGCCGGCAAGGACGATGTCGGCCGCCGCTTCCTTGCCGCCGGGCTGCGGCACCAGGAAGCGCGCCAGCGATTCAGGCTCGGCCACGGTCGCCGACAGGCCAATCGCCCGCATCTGCGGCGCCAACCGCCACAGCCGCGCGAGTCCAAGCGACAGCAGATCGCCGCGCTTGGACGTCACCAGCGCGTGCAGCTCGTCGAGCACGATGCGCTTCAAGGAGGAAAACAGGAACGGCGCGTCGTCGGAGGACAGCAGCAGCGCAAGCTGCTCCGGCGTCGTCAGCAAAATGTCCGGCGGATAGCGCCGTTGCCGCTGCCGCCGCGACGTCGGCGTGTCGCCGGTACGGGTCTCGATCTTGATCGGCAGCGCCATCTCGGCGACGGGGCGCTCGAGGTTGCGCGCGATATCGACCGCGAGCGCCTTGAGCGGCGAGATGTAGAGCGTGTGCAGGCCGCCGGTGCGTTGCAGACTGCGGCCGGTGGAGATCACCGATTTCGCCGAAGCTTTGGGCGCGGAGCTCAGCTCGACCAGCGTCGGCAAGAATCCCGCCAGCGTCTTGCCGGCGCCGGTGGGCGCGATCAGCAATGCGGATCGGTCCTCGCGCGCCTTCTCCAGCAGCGCCAATTGATGCGCGCGCGGCGACCAGCCGCGGGCCGCGAACCACGCCTTGAAGCGGTCGGGCAGCAGCGCGGCAGGTTCGACCGGGATTTTGCGGATGCGGGGCGGCACGGCATCACAGGTAAGCCGTGGGGACGGGTTCGTCGAGGGGGTGAACGACGAGGGCGATACTGCCGTTCCCTCTCCCCTTGTGGGAGAGGGTGGATCGCCGCGAAGCGGCGAGACGCGTGAGGGGTATCTCTCCGCGAAAGAGCATCGTTCGAGTACGCGGAGAAAGCCCCCTCATCCGGCGCTTCGCGCCATCTTCTCCCACAAGGGGAGAAGAAAGCGCCCCTACTCCGACATCGGCTTGTCGGAGATGTCCCAGTCCTTGCCGGTGAAGGTGGAGATGAAGAGCGTCTTCATCGGCGTGTAATCGTCAGGCGTGTAGTCGTAAGTGACGCCGTCGAGGAAATAAGGCGAGTGGAAGCCTTTGAGGTTGGAAGCCTGCTTCAGCACGTTGGCGCGGGTGAGCTCGTCGCCGCAGCGGCGCAGGATCTCGCCCATGGTGACGGCCTGGCCGTAGCCGGCGAAGGCGATGGTGTTGTCTTGATCGATCGCCGGCGTGTACTTCTTGCGCAGCTCCTCGAACGCCATGACGTCGGGGTCCTTCTCCCATTTGGGCAGGCCGACTTCCTTGTTGTAGCGGATGGCGACGATGCCGGCGGCGTTCTCGAGGCCCGCGGCATTGAGGATGGAGCGGCCGGTCGAGCCGGCCGACAGCAGCTGCAGCGGCTTCCAGCCGAGCTCGGCTACTTTCCGGATCGACTGCGACGAGGCCTTGCCGGTGGAGATGTTGTAGAAGACGTCCGCACCCGACTTCGAGAGGTTGATGAGCTGGGAATCGACCGTCGGATCGGTCAGATCGTAGGTCTGCTCCATGATCACCTTGGCGGTGCCGCCGGCGTCTTCCAGAACCTTCTTGAAGGGGCCGAGGAAGTCGCGGCCGAAATCGTCGTTCTGGTACAGGATGCCGACCTTCGCGTTCGGCTTCACGCTGACGACGTGCCGCGCCAGGATCCGCGCCTCGGTCGGATAGAGCGGCAAGCCAGCCATCGTCCATTTGAACTCTTTCGGGTTATTCCACTTCGACGCGCCGGTGTTGAGCAGCAACTGCGGCACGCCCTTCGAGTTGAGGTATTTGTGCACGGCGGTCTGCGGCGCGGTGCCGAGCGAGCCGTAGAGCGCGAGCACCTCCTCCTGCTCGACCAGGCGCCGCGTCGCCTCGACGCATTTCGGCGCGCTGTAGGCATCATCCATGGTGAGGAATTTGACCTTGCGTCCGTTGATGCCGCCCTTTTCGTTCAGCATCTGGAAATAGGCCTCGCCGACGCGCCCGAGCACGCCGTAGAGCGAGCCGGGGCCGGAATGCGGCACGGTCTGCCCGATCTTGATCTCGGTGTCGCTGGCGCCGGAATCGTATTTCTTCTCCGCGGCCCAGACATAGGGCGCGGGCAAGGTGGAGGCCGCGATGGTCGCGAGCGCGGCGGCGCTGAAATCGCGCCGCGATGGATTCCTGGTCATTGTTTGTTTCTCCCTGGTGCGCGCATTGTGCTGGCATCGCCGCACGGCTCGCAAGTGGGAAGTCGCGGCTTTGCGACGCAATGACGCTTAAAGCGCCGCTTATAGCGCCTAAACTCAAGTTTTCTCGGCGACCACGACGAGGCCGCCCACCGGTTCGTTGTTCTCGGTGCGTGGCGAGGCCTGCTCCAATGTGAGGAGCTTGAGGCCGGCCTTCGCCATCGCATCGCGCACATATTCCGCCGAATGGGCATAGCGCAGGCCTTCGCCGAGAACGATGCCGCTGCCGTCATGGGTCTCCAGCGTGAACGCAAGCACGCCGCCGGGCGCGAGCACGCGCCTGGCTTCGCCGAGCACCGGTGCGAGATCGGGGAGATAGACGAACGCATCGGCAGCGACGACGAGGTTTGCGCTCGCCTCGCTCCTGCTGCGCAGGCCTTCGATCATGTCGGCGACTTCGAGCTCGGCATAGAGGCCGGTGGCTCGCGCCTCCTTGACCATGCCGGGCGACAGATCGATGCCGATGAACTGGTCGACCTGTTTGGCGAAGGCGGCGGCCGCGAGCCCCGTACCGCAGCCGAGATCGATGGCGCGCTTGAACAGGGCGGGCTTCTTCGCGGCGACGCGGGCAGCCACCACCGCCTTGAAGATCAGCGACGGCGCGCGATAGCCGAGATCGTTGATCAGCACGTGCTCGAAGCGCGGGGCGTATTGATCGAACAAGGCCTGCACATAGGCCTTGGGCATCTCGGACAATTGCGCATCGCCGAGGCGTATCAGATGCAGATGAGCGCCATGCTGATCGCTCGGGTCGGACTCGCGCGATTTGCGAAAGGCCGCAATGGCCTTGTCGCGCTCGCCGAGTTGCGCGCGGATTTCGCCGAGCGTGAACCAGGCCGAGGTGAAATTCGGCGCAATCTCGATGGTCTGCTCCAGCAGGTCGGCGGCGGCCGCCAGATCGCCCTTGAGCTGGAGGTCGCGCGCGAACTCGAAGCGGCGGTCAGCCATGAGATCGCCGGAGGTCAGGAACAAGCGCAGGGGCATTGTGGGAACCAGGGAACGAAGCGGTGATGACTCGAAGATGCGGGGTCGCGACCTATATAACAGGCATGCGTCCGCAAGACATCCTGCTGCCAGTTGCCGCCGGCCTATGCTGTAAGCCGGGCGGCTTCCATATCGACCCCGTCCGGCCGGTCGAGCGGGCCGTGATCACCCACGGCCATTCCGACCATGCCCGCGCCGGCCACGGCGCGGTGCTGGCGACGCAGGAAACGCTGGACATGATGCGGCTGCGCTATGGCGAGAATTTTGCCGGCTCCACCCAAGCAATCCACTATGGCGAGGAGATCCGGCTCGGCGACGTCAGCGCGAAGTTTCACCCGGCCGGCCATGTGCTCGGTTCGGCGCAGGTCGCGGTCACCTGCAAGGACACCTGCATCGTCGCCTCCGGCGACTACAAGGATGCGCCCGACCCGACCTGCACGCCGTTCGAGCTCGTACGCTGCGACGTCTTCATCACCGAGGCAACGTTCGGCCTGCCGGTGTTTCGCCATGGCGATGCGGCCGACGAGGTCAAGAAGCTGCTGGCGTCGGTGGCGCTATTTCCGGAGCGCGCGCATCTCGTCGGCGCCTATTCGCTTGGCAAGGCGCAGCGCGTGATCGCTCTGCTGCGCCAAGCGGGTTACGACGCGCCGATCTATCTGCATGGCGCGATGGAGAAGATCACGCATTACTATCAGAGCCGCGGAATCGAGCTCGGCGAGTTGCGGCCGGCGAAGGGCGTCAAGAAGGCGGCGCTCGCCGGCACCATCACGCTGGCGCCGCCCTCTGCAACATCCGATCTCTGGACCCGCCGGTTTCCCGATCCCGTCACGGCATTCGCCTCTGGCTGGATGCGGGTGCGCGCCCGCGCGCGGCAACGCGGCATCGAGCTGCCGCTGGTGATCTCGGATCACGCCGATTGGGACGGCCTCACCGCCACGATCGCCGCGACCGGTGCCGGCGAGATCTGGGTTACCCATGGCCAGGAAGACGCGCTGGTGCATTGGTGCCAAAGCAAGGGTTTGCGGTCGCGGCCGCTCGATCTCGTCGGCTATGGCGACGAGGAGGAGACCGAGACGCCGCTCGCTGACGAGGCCGAAGCATGAACCGCTTCGCCGAACTTCTCGACCGCCTCGCCTACGAACCCGGCCGCAACAACAAGCTGCGGCTGATCACGAGTTATTTTCGCGAGGTCGCCGATCCCGATCGCGGCTACGCGCTGGCCGCGCTGACCGGTGCGCTGAGTTTCAAGCACGCAAAACCTTCTCTGCTGCGCGATCTTATCGCCCAGCGAACTGACCCGGTCTTGTTCGGCCTATCCTGGGACTATGTAGGCGATCTCTCCGAGACAATCGCGCTGATGTGGCCGAAGGCCGTGGGTGTCCACAACAACCCACCTCCCCCAACCCTCACCGAGGTGGTCACCACCCTGCGCACCCTCGGCAAGACCGAGCTGCCGAAGCAGCTCGAGCGCTGGCTCGACGAATTGGATGAGACCGGCCGCTGGGCGCTGTTGAAGCTCGTCACCGGCGCGTTGCGCATCGGCATCTCCGCGCGCCTGGCAAAGACCGCGGCCGCCGCGCTCGGCGACAAGGACCCGCATGAGGTCGAGCTGATCTGGCCCGGTCTCGCGCCGCCTTATCTCGACCTGTTCGCCTGGCTGGAAGGCCGCGGCGACAAGCC
This sequence comes from Bradyrhizobium sp. 17, assembly GCF_023073515.1. Lineage (NCBI taxonomy): Bacteria > Pseudomonadati > Pseudomonadota > Alphaproteobacteria > Hyphomicrobiales > Nitrobacteraceae > Bradyrhizobium > Bradyrhizobium sp. 17. Next base: position 51,658 of record NZ_JADPJQ010000113.1, read on the forward strand.
AGTCAATCGCGATCCCGCGCCGTTCCGTCCTGTCATGCTGGCGCATGCGATCGAGGACACCGATTTCGCTGCACTCGATCCCGCCGACTACATCGCCGAATGGAAATGGGACGGCATCCGCGTGCAGGCGGTGGCCGGCCGCGACGAGCACGGCCACATCACCGCTCGGCTCTATTCGCGCACCGGCGAGGACATCACCGGGAGCTTTCCGGACCTCGTGCCGTCGCTGCGGCTGCCCGGCGCCATCGACGGCGAGCTTCTGATCCTGCGCGAAGGGCGCGTGCAAAGTTTCAATTTTCTGCAGCAGCGGCTCAACCGCAAGGTCGTGTCTCCGAAGCTGATCAAGGAATTTCCGATTCATCTGCGCGCCTACGATCTGCTCGGCGACGACGAGAACGATTTGCGCGAGCTGCCTTTCGCGGAGCGGCGCGAACGGCTGGAGACCTTCATCGGTAAGCTCGACGATCCCCGCATCGATCTGTCGCCCACCGTCGCCTTCGCAAGCTGGGAGGCGCTGACCGCAGCACGCGCCGATCCCGCCAGCGCTGGTGCGGGCGAGGACGCGGACGCCGTCGAAGGCGTGATGCTGAAGCGGCGCGACGCACCCTATCTGCCGGGGCGGCCGAAGGGACAATGGTGGAAATGGAAGCGCGATCCGCACATCATCGACGCCGTGCTGATGTATGCGCAGCGCGGCCACGGCAAGCGCTCGTCCTACTATTCCGACTACACCTTCGGCGTTTGGACCGCAGGGCCGGGCAGTGACGAACTGGTGCCGGTCGGAAAAGCCTATTTCGGCTTCACGGACGAGGAGCTGCTCCAGATCGACCGCTTCGTGCGTCGCAATACCACCGAAAAATTCGGCCCCGTCCGCCACGTCGTGCACGAGCCAGACAAGGGGCTGGTGCTGGAGGTCGCCTTCGAGGGGCTGCAGCGCTCACCACGGCACAAATCCGGCGTCGCGATGCGCTTTCCCCGCATCAGCCGGCTGCGCTGGGACAAGCCGCCGCGGGAGGCCGACCGGCTGGAAACGCTGGAAAAGATGCTGAAAGCGGAGGCGGCCGAGGTTGAGGCTTAAGAAGCCCCGGGCGTGTGCTTGCCCGAATTAAAATCCCGTAAGCCGATTGACGCCCCCTCACAGGTTCCCCATGTCCCCGCCTTGCCCTATGATAGGTCGAATCCCCTGAGGAGTTTGAGATGGCCCACGACGTCAGAGATTTGCCGGCCGGCCGCAGTGACGGCCTGCACCGCTTTCTCGGCGGCTCGCCGCTGGCGGTCGCGTTTCGCCTGGTGCTGCTCTCGATCCTCGTCGGCGTCGTGCTGGCGGCGATCGGCTTCGACCCCTGGAATATCATCTTAAGCATTCGTCTTCTGTTCCAGCGTTTGTGGGATCTCGGCTTCGATACCGTGAACTGGCTGTGGCGCTACTTCCTGCTCGGCGCTGTCATCGTGATTCCGATCTGGCTGCTGATGCGCGTTTTCGGCGCGCCACGCAGGTAAAGGATTTGGAGCTGGCGGCCGATGCAATTGCGCTTTGTCGGCTGCGGCGACGCCTTCGGATGCGGCGGCAGGCTCAATACCTGCTTCCACGTCTCGGGGCGCGAAGCCAACTTCCTGATCGATTGCGGCGCGTCGGCTTTGCCGGCACTGAAGCGGCTGGAGATCGACCGCAATGAGATCGATCTCATCCTGATCACGCATTTCCACGGCGACCATTTTGCCGGGCTGCCGTTTGTCCTGCTCGACGCACAATTCTCGCGGCGGACGCGGCCGCTCACGATCGCCGGCCCCAAAGGCATCGAGACGCGGCTGCGTGAGGTGATGGAGGCTCTGTTCGAGCACTCCTCGAAGACGAAACAGCGCTTCGAGCTGTCCGTCGTCGAGCTCGCGCCCGAGCAGAGCCAAAGCTTCGGCGCGGTGACGGTGACGCCCTATCCCGTCGTGCACGGCGAATCCGGTGGACCGTTCCTCGCTTATCGCGTCGAAGCCGAGGGTCGCACGCTGGCCTACAGCGCCGATACCGAATGGACGGAGACGCTCATTCCGCTGGCGCATGGCGCCGACCTTTTCATCGCCGAAGCCTATATGTACGAGAAGGTGGTCAAGAATCACCTCAGCCTGACGACCTTGGAACAGCACCTTCCCGAAATCGGCGCAAAACGCCTCGTGCTCACCCATATGAGCGAAGACGTGCTGTCGCGCCTCGACGACATCGCCCATCTCGCCGCCGAAGACGGCATGGTGCTCGTGTTCTGACATGCACGCACCCGTTCACTTGAAGATCGGTTCCCGTCAGGTCTTCGCCATCGCAGGCCCGGCGATGGTCGCCAACCTCACCACGCCACTGATCGGCGTGGTCTCGACCACCGCGATCGGACGGCTGGACGACGCCGCGCTGCTCGGCGGCGTCGCCATCGCGTCCGTCATCTTCGATTGCCTGTTCTGGCTGTTCGGTTTCCTGCGCATGAGCACGCTCGCCTTCACGGCGCAGGCGCTCGGCGCCGGCGAGACGCGCGAGCTGACCGCGATCCTGGTGCGCGGCTTCATCGTCGCCGGCTTGATCGGCGTAGCACTGATCGCGCTGCAACTGCCGCTGGCCACCGTGCTGTTCGACCTGATGGGCGGCAGCGAAGGCGTCACGCGCGCGGCGAAAACCTACTTCGTGATCCGGATCTGGTCGGCGCCGCTGGCGCTCGTCAATTATGTTATCCTGGGCTGGCTGGTCGGCCAGGCTCGCGCCAACCCGGCGCTCGCGCTCCAAATCGTCATCAATCTCGTCAACGCGGCGGCGACGATCCTGCTGGTGCTGGTCTACGACACCGGGATCGCAGGTGCTGCGATCGCAGCGCTGCTGTCTGAAGCGGCCGGATTCGGCCTCGGCATGATCGTCTGCCGCCGCTATGCGGACGGTGGGTTCGCGGTGCCGTACGCAGAGCTGTTCGACCGGGCCAAGCTGATGCGGCTGCTGGCCGTGAATTCCGACATCCTGATCCGTACCGCGGCGCTGATCGCCGTGTTCTTGTTCTTCACCGCCAAGGGCGCGCGGGCCGGCGACGTCACGCTGGCCGCGAATTCCGTGCTCAACAATTTTCTGCTGGTCAGCGCCTTCTTTCTCGATGGTCTAGCGAACGCAGCCCAGCAGCTTTGCGGCCGTACGCTCGGCGCACGCGACGCCAGGGGATTTGCTGATTCGACCCGGCTGGTGCTGCTATGGGGGCTCGGCTTCGCGCTGGTCGTGTCCGCGCTATTCGCGGTATTCGGGCCGAACTTAATCGATTTCATGACGGCGAGCGAAAGCGTCCGTCGCGGCGCGCGGGAATTCCTGCCGTTCGTCGTGCTCGCGCCGATTCCCGGCGTGTTCGCCTTCGGCTTCGACGGCATCTATATCGGCGCGACCTGGGCGCGTGAGATGCGCAATCTGATGCTGGCCTCGCTCGCGATCTTCCTCGCCACATGTTGGGCGCTGCAATCGTTCGGCAATGCCGGGCTGTGGAGCGCGCTGATCGCCTCCTACGTCTCGCGCGGCGGCTTGCAGGCCGCGCGCTATCCGGCGCTGTACAGGAAGACGTTTTCGAGGTCGTAGCTCTCGTGTCCCGGACACGCTGCAGGGTGAAACGCTGCTGCGCGGAGCCGGGACCCAGAATGCCGCGAGCGTGGGCCCCGGTTCAGCAGTGCATCACTAACGTGCTGCGCTGCGCTCGGGGCACGAGACCGCCTACATCCCCGGCCAGTCTTCCGCCGTCAGCGTGGCGGCGTCGGAGCCGACGATCTCGGAGAGAGAATCCCGCCCCGTCCGCAATAGGGTCGAGGCGAGGTCACGCTTGATCTCGTCGACGATGCCGAGGCCCTTGTAGACCAGCGACGAATAGAGCTGGATCAGGCTCGCGCCGGCGCGGATCTTCGTCAGCGCGGCGCCGCCCGAGTCCACCCCCCCGACACCGATCAGGGGGAATGCGCCCTCGACGCGCACATAGGTCTCCGCGACCATCCGCGTCGACAGCCGGAACAGCGGCCGGCCGGACAGGCCGCCCTGCTCCTTGGCGCGCATCTCCTCGCGCAGCGTACTCGGCCGCGCGATCGTGGTGTTCGATACGATCATGCCATCGACCCGGCGCGAGCGCGCGACCTGCACGACGTCGTCGAGCTGGGCGAGGCTCAAATCCGGCGCGATCTTGAGCAGCACCGGCGTGTCGCCGGCGCTCTCGCGCACCCGCTGGCGCGCGTCGATCACCCTGGCGAGGAGATCGTCGAGCAGCGCGCCTTCCTGCAGATTGCGCAGGCCCGGCGTGTTCGGCGAGGAGACGTTGACGGTGAAATAGCTCGCGACCGGCGCAAAGGTCTCGATCAGCTTGACGTAATCATTGACCCGATCGGGCGAATCCTTGTTGGCGCCGACATTGACGCCGACGATGCCGCCGTGCTGCGCGCGCGCCGCAAGCCGGCGCAGGGCTGTCTCCGCACCGTCATTGTTGAAGCCCATGCGGTTGATCACGGCCTCGTCGCGCTCCAGACGAAACAGCCGCGGTCGCGGATTGCCGCTTTGCGGCTTCGGCGTCACCGAGCCGATCTCGACGAAGCCGAAGCCGAGCCGCAGCAGCGCATCCGGCACTTCGGCGCTCTTGTCGAAGCCCGCGGCCATGCCGATCGGATTGGGGAAGTTGAGCCCGAACGCACGCACCGCAAGCTTGGGATCGTCAGCGTGCGGCTTGCCCGGCGGCAGGAAGCGCAGGCCCTGGATCGCGAGGCGATGCGCATCCTCCGGATCGAGCCAACGCAGCACCGGCAGCGAGAGAGCGTCGAAAGCGCGGATCACGGGGCAAGCTCCGGAACATCGTGGCCGCCGTCGGAGCGCGTGTTGAGGTTCATCACAGCCATCACCGCGCCGAGATCGAGCTCGCCATAGAGATGCGGAAACAGCTCCTCATTGCGCGAGCGCTCCCAGCGCAACGCGCTGCCGAGCGCATCGCCGTCGACCTCGACCAGGAACAGCGCGCGCTGCCCGACATAATGCTTCTGCAGGGTCTCGGGAACCTGGGCGGCGGTCGAGAAATGGATGAATCCGTCGCGCGAATCGTCCGCGCTGCCGCGATAAACGCCCTGCCGTTCCGCCTCGCGCCAGGCCGAGGCCGGACAGATTTTGTAGATCTTGACCACCGCTTACGCAGCCCTGTTTGCCCGGGGAGACAGCTCTTTGAGTCTCCTGGGGATTTTCGTCTCTCGTGGGTCGTTAAATCCCGGGCGGGACCGTAAAGGCCACCCCTGCCGAACTCAAGACTTAGACGCCGCCTCTTGCACCGAAAACGGAAAACCGATTGATTTGAGGATAGTTTTCCTGAGTTGCGACGGGCTGGACCTTCCATGGTCAGGCAGGCCAAAGCGCAGAGGATGCTCACCCACGACCAGATCTGGGGCGCGCTGGATCGGCTGGCGGCGCGTGCCGGCCTGTCGCCGTCCGGCCTCGCCAAGCGCGCCGGGCTCGATCCCACCACCTTCAACAAGTCCAAGCGCGTTACCTCCGACGGCCGCGAGCGCTGGCCCTCGACCGAATCGATCGCGAAAGCGCTGGCGGCGGCAGATTCGTCGATCGACATTTTTGCCAGGCTGGTCGGCGACGAGGCAGGCGGCGGCCGTTCGGTGCCGCTGCTCGGCTTCGCACTGGCGGGCGCGAGCGGCGCCTTCGACGAGTCCGGCTTTCCCGTCGGCAAGGGCTGGACCGAATTTGCCCTTCCCGCCTTCGAGGGCAACCATAGCTTCGCGCTGCAGATGTCCGGCGAAGCGCTTGCGCCCGCCTATCGCGACGGCGACATCATCCTGGTCGCGCCCGGCGCGCCGATCCACAAAGGCGATCGCGTGGTGGTGAAGACCAACGCGGGCGAGCTGACGGTGGCGACGCTGAAGCGCCGCACCGCAAAGGCTCTGGATTTGCAGCCGCTCGATGCGACGCAGGCCGAACGCAGGATGGCGGCGAGCGAGGTGGTGTGGATCGCGCGGATCGTGTGGGCAAGCCAGTGAGGCCTCGGTGTCGTCCTGGCGAAAGCCAGGACCCATTACCTCGGGAGAAGTTGTGGCACCAATTGGCCACTCCGAGTCTCCGTAACCACATCCGGCGGTGGCTATGGGTCCTGGCTTTCGCCAGGACGAATCGGGGAGATAGGTCGCGCCTACAACTCAGTTCCGTAGCCCTCACGCACTCCGCGCCAGCGCGCCGTCGATCATGTTGACCGCGTTCTGCACGCCATACACCGCGACAAAGGAGCCGAAGCGCGGGCCCTTTTCCTGGCCGAGCAGCACCTGGTAGAGCATGTTGAACCAGTCGAGCGTCACGCCCGGACGGCCGTCCTTGCCCTTCTTGACCTGGTCGAGGAACGGCTCGCGGCGGCCGATCTCGTAGACGACGTTCTGGATGTCCTCGGCCGAGGCGTCCTGCGGAAGCTGCGATAATGCATCCCGCAAATCCTGCAGCGCCGCGCGCTCGGTCTCGGTCGGTTCGCGGAACGTCTTCGTCGGCGCGACGAAGTCGCGATAATAGTTGATGGCATAGCCGACCATCGCGTCGAGCTTGGGATGCGTCTGCGGGCTCACACCGGGTCGGTAGCGACCAATGAAACCCCACAGTGTCTCGGCATTCTCCGCATTCGACGACGACACCAGCGTCAGCAGGAGCTGGAACGTGACGGGCATGTCGAACTTCGGCGGATGGCCATTGTGGACATGCCAGACCGGATTGCCGAGCTGCTGCCTGGCGTCCTGCTTCGCAAAGCCGTCGATGAACTGCTGGTAGTCGTCGACATTGCGCGGGATGACGTCGAAATACAGCCGCTTGGCCGCCTTCGGCTCGCGATACATGAACAGCGACAGCGATTCCGGCGAGGCGTAGCGCAGCCATTCGTCGATGGTCAGCCCATTGCCCTTCGACTTCGAGATCTTCTGGCCCTTGTCATCGAGGAAGAGCTCGTAGTTGAAGCCCTCCGGCGGCGTGGCGCCGAGCGCCCTGGCGATCGCGCCGGAGAGTTTGACCGAGTCGATCAGGTCCTTGCCGGCCATCTCGTAATCGACGCCGAGCGCGACCCAGCGCATCGCCCAATCGGCCTTCCATTGGCACTTGACGTTGCCGCCGGTGACCGGCGTCTCGACTTCCTGGTTGGTATCGGGATCGAGGTAGGTCACCGTGCCGGCCGCAACGTCGCGGCGGATCATCGGCACCTGCAGCACGACACCCGTGGTCTTGCTGATGGGGAGGAACGGCGAATAGGTCGCGCGGCGGTCGGGACCGAGCGTCGGCAGGATGATCGCCATCACCTTGTCGTAGGCCGCGAGCATTTTGAGCAGCGTCGCGTCGAAACGGCCGGACGTGTAATAGTCGGTCGAGCTCGCGAATTCGTAGTCGAAGCCGAAATGATCGAGGAAGGCGCGCAGCCGCGCATTGTTGTGGTGCCCGAACGACGGGTATTCGTTGGAGAACGGATCCGGCACCCGCGTCAGCGGCTTGCCGAGATGCGCGGCCAGCATCTCCTTGTTGGGGACGTTGTCGGGCACTTTCCGAAACCCGTCCATGTCGTCGGAGAACGCGAGCAGGCGGGTCTTGATCTTGTTCTCGGTCAGCACATGAAAAGCGTGCCGCACCATCGAGGTGCGCGCGACCTCGCCGAAGGTGCCGATATGCGGCAGGCCTGATGGCCCGTAGCCGGTCTCGAACAGCACCTCGTCCTTCGGGCTTTTCTTCAGCCGCGCGACAATGGCCTTCGCCTGCTCGAACGGCCAGGCGTTGGATTGTTCGGCGAGCGCACGCAGATCGCTCGGATTCGCGGCAAGATCGATAACAGACATCTAAGGGGCCTCCGGGCCGCGGAAAATAGCGATTTCCGGGCAGAATGCAATTTTGTGAGACCCTCATCCTGAGAGCTTGTGACGCTTTTGCTCGTTCGGAGCGCCTCCGCAGCGCATAAATGATAACTCATTGACGAACTCAGAGCCGCCATTTACCGCGATAAACAGCCCCACTCCGGCGGCAGCTAGAGGTCGGTGCCGTGCTTGGATTAACGAGCGCTCCATAGGAGCGGGTCTCGAAGGATGCCCGTGAAGGGCGGGCCGCGCTCCCCACCATGAGGGTCTTCTTGCGCCTCACGTCCCGCGCGGCTTGACCCGCCGGGTCGGCAGCGCATTCGCCGGATCTTCCGGCCAGGGATGGCGCGGGTAGCGGCCGCGCAAATCGGACCGCACGGCACTGTAGCTGCCGCGCCAGAAACCGGGGAGATCGCGCGTCACCTGCACCGGGCGCTGCGCCGGCGACAGCAGTTCCAGCACCAGCGGCACCTTGCCGGCGGCGATCGAGGGATGGGTGTTGAGGCCGAACAATTCCTGCAGCCGCACCGCGATGGTCGGCCCCTGCTCGGCTTCATAGTCGATCGCGAGCACGCTGCCGGTCGGGGCCTCGAAATGCGTCGGCGCCTCGCGGTCGAGCCGCGCGCGCATCTCCCACGGCAACAAAGCCATCAACGCGTCGGAGAGATCGCCGGCGGAAATATCCTTCAGCGCGATCATGTCGTAGAGCGCCGGCACCAGCCAATCGTCGCGCCGCGCGATCAATCCGTCGTCCGAGAGATCGGGCCAGCTGTCGCCTTCGGCCCTGCGCAAAAACATCACGCGATCGCGCCATTGTTTGGCTACCTTCGACCAGGGCAGCCGGTCGAGTCCGGCGGCGATCAACCCGTCGGCGAAGATGCGCGCAGTGTCCCCCGAGGGCGACACGGCGAGCGTCGCCTCGGAGAGCGTGATCGCGTGCAGCGCGCGCTTGCGCCGCGCCCGCAGCGCCATCGCGCCGCGATCGAACGAGATCTCCTCGACGGATTCGATATGCTCGGCGAAATGCCGCTCGATCTCGTCCTGCGAGATTTGCGCCGCGAGCAGAATGCGCCCGCTCGCCGCCGTGCCGGTCATCTCGCCGACCGCGATATAAGGCGTGCGCGCGAGCGACGAGGTCTGATCCACCGCAGCACCCCGGCCGTTGGCGAGCACGAAGCTGCCATTGCCGCGGTTGCGCGCGACGCGATCCGGGAAGGCGTAGGCGAGCATCAGGCCGGTCGAGAGGTCACCTTCTGCGGTCGCCGCCTTCTCTGACGCCGCCACCTGCGAAGCCCAGCGCCGGGCGAGGTCGCGCGCGCTTGCGGCACGCGGGGAACGGTCGCGGCGGAACTGATCGCGCCGGTGCTCGAGATCGACGCTGTCGCCGCCGAGCCCGCGCTCGGTGATGATGGCCGCGATCTCGGCGGCGGCCTCGCCTTCGCCGGCACGGTGCGAATCCACGATCATGCGCGCGAGCCGCGGCGGCAGCGCCAGCGCGCGCAGGCTCTTGCCCTCCGCGGTGATGCGGCCATCGCCATCGAGCGCGTTGAGCTCGGAGAGCAGGCTTTTTGCTTCCTTCCAGGCCGGCTGCGGCGGCGGGTCGAGAAACGACAGCGCGGCAGGATCGGCGACGCCCCATTGCGCGAGATCGAGCACCAGCGAGGACAGATCGGCGCTGAGGATCTCGGGCTGGGTGTAGGGCGCTAGCGAGGCTGTCTGAGGTTCGTCCCAGAGCCGGTAGCAGACACCGGGCTCGGTGCGGCCGGCGCGGCCGCGGCGCTGGTCCGCCGCCGCGCGGGAGACGCGCACGGTCTCGAGCCGGGTCAAGCCGATGTCGGGCTCGTAGCGCGGCACGCGGGCGAGACCGGAATCGACCACGATGCGCACGCCCTCGATGGTGAGCGAGGTCTCCGCGATCGAGGTCGCCAGCACCACCTTGCGCGTGCCCTTGGGCGCCGGCGAGATGGCACGATCCTGCACGGCGGCGTCGAGCGCGCCAAACAGCGGCACGATTTCAATGCTGGAATCGTGTATGCGTTCGGCGAGGAAATTCTGGGTGCGGCGGATTTCGGCGGCGCCCGGCAGGAACGCCAGCACCGAGCCGGCATCGGCCCGCAGCGCCGAGGCGATCGCATCCGCCATCTGCCGCTCGATCGGCGCGTCAGCCTTGCGGCCGAGATAGCGCGTCTCGACCGGAAAGGCGCGGCCCTCGCTTTCGACGACGGGCGCTTCGCCCAGCAATTTTGCCACGCGGGCGCCATCGAGCGTTGCCGACATCACGAGGATGCGCAAATCCTCGCGCAAGCCCAGCTGCGCGTCGCGCGCCAGCGCCAGGCCCATGTCGGCATCGAGCGAGCGCTCGTGGAATTCGTCGAACAGCACGGCGGCGATGCCCGACAGTTCGGGATCGTCGAGAATCTGGCGGGTGAAGATGCCCTCCGTCACCACCTCGATGCGGGTCGCGCGCGAGATCTTCGAGCCGAAGCGGACGCGATAGCCGACAGTCTCGCCGGCGCGTTCGCCGAGTGATTTGGCCATGCGGTCGGCGCTGGCGCGCGCCGCGATGCGCCGCGGCTCCAGCACGATGATCTTCTTGCCTTTGGCCCAGGGGGCATCGAGCAGCGCCAGTGGCACGCGCGTGGTCTTGCCGGCGCCAGGAGGGGCCACCAGCACGGCGGCATGATGCGCCTCCAGCGTGCGCGAGAGGTCGTCGAGCACGGCATCGATCGGGAGGGGCGTGTCGAAACTGAGGGGCAAGGCCTGTCCATTCGTCACGCCCGAGCAAAAAGCGCGAAGCGCGTCTTCGCACGGAAGTCGCCGGGCATCCACGTCGTCACACTAGAAAACAGACGTGGATGGCCGGGACAAGCCCGGCCATGACGGAATCGTTGCGAGGTCGGATCGCTAGCCCTGCACCGGCGGCCGTCCAACACTCTCATAGACGAAGCCGGCCGCAGCCATCTCCTCGGGGCGGTAGATGTTGCGCAAGTCGACAATGACGGGCTGTGCCATGGTTGCCTTCAGCCGGTCGAGGTCGAGCGCACGGAACTGCACCCATTCGGTGACGATCACGATCGCATCGGCGCCTTCCGCGCAGGAATAGGCGTCTTCGCAATAAGTGATGCTGGGCAGCTCAGTCTTCGCCTGCTCCATGCCGACGGGATCGAAGGCCTTCACCTTCGCGCCCATGTCGATCAGGCCGGTCACCAGCGGGATCGACGGCGCGTCGCGCATGTCGTCGGTGTCGGGCTTGAAGGTGAGCCCGAGCACGGCGATGGTCTTGCCGCGCAGCGAACCGCCGAGCGCCTGGCTCACTTTTCGCGCCATCGCCCGCTTGCGGTTCTCGTTGACCGCGAGCACGGATTCGACGATGCGCAAGCTCACGTCGTAGTCCTGCGCGATCTTGATCAGCGCCTTGGTGTCCTTTGGGAAGCAGGAGCCGCCGAAGCCCGGACCGGCGTGCAGGAACTTGGTGCCGATGCGGTTGTCCAGGCCAATGCCGCGCGCGACCTCCTGCACGTTGGCGCCGACCTTTTCGGAGAGGTCCGCGATCTCGTTGATGAAGGTGATCTTGGTCGCGAGGAAGGCGTTGGCGGCGTATTTGATCATCTCGGCGGTGCGGCGTTCCGTGAACATCAGCGGCGCCTGGTTCAGCGACAGCGGACGATAGATATCGCTCATCACCTTGCGGCCGCGCTCGTCGGAGGTGCCGACGACGATGCGGTCGGGGAATTTGAAGTCGCGGATCGCCGCGCCCTCGCGCAGGAATTCGGGATTCGAGGCGACGACGACGTCGGCTTTGGGATTGGTCTCGCCGATGATGCGCTCGACCTCGTCGCCGGTGCCGACCGGAACGGTCGACTTGGTCACGACGACGGTGAAGCCGGACAGCGACTGCGCGATCTCTTTCGCAGCGGCATAGACGTAGGACAGATCAGCATGGCCGTCGCCGCGGCGCGACGGCGTGCCGACCGCGATGAAGACAGCATCGGCATCCGCAACCGGCTTGGACAAATCGGTGGTGAACTCCAGCCGCTTGGCCTTGACGTTGGTCGCCACCAGCTCGTCGAGCCCAGGCTCGTAGATCGGGATCTCGCCGCGATGAAGGGCCGCGATCTTCTTCTCGTCCTTGTCGACGCAGATGACGTCGTGGCCGAAATCCGCAAAGCAGGCTCCGGACACCAGTCCCACATAGCCCGTGCCGATCATAGCAATGCGCATGAAAAACCCTGTTTGGCTTGGTTAACAAAACCCCAATTCCACGGCGGTTTAGCATTTTCCCGGGGTGAGGGAACAGCCCGCGTGCAAAAAACGGCACAGCAATTGTACCAGTAAAGAAATCGTAAGCCGCAAGGCGGCAAACTGCTCCGCGTTCACACAGATGCTGGCGGAACACGCCTCGAAAAGAGACACCATGGCACCATCAGGCACAATCGCCGCGAGCGGGGGACTCAAGGCCCCGGCTGCTGCGCGCGTCGATTGGGTCGATTACGCCAAGGGCATCTGCATCGTCATGGTCGTGATGATGCATTCGGTGCTGGGGGTCGAGCTTGCCGCCGGCGAGACCGGTTTCATGCATGTTTTGGTGGCCTTCGCGAAGCCATTCCGGATGCCGGATTTCTTCCTGATTTCGGGTCTGTTCCTGTCACTGGTGATCGACCGGGACTGGCGAACCTATCTCGACCGCAAGATGGTGCATTTCGCCTATTTCTATGTCGTCTGGGTGACAATCCAGTTCGGCTTCAAGGCCCCCGCATTCGCAGCGGAAACGAGCTGGCGCGACGCCGGATTGCTATATCTGGAATCCTTCGTCGAGCCGTTCGGCACGCTATGGTTCATCTACCTCCTGCCGATCTTCTTCGTCGTCACAAAACTGACACGGCGCATGCCGCAGCCCGCGATATGGCTCGTCGCGGCCGCGCTGGAGACGGCGCGCATTTCGACCGGCTGGACCGCGATCGACGAGTTCTGCGCGCGCTTCATCTATTTCTATTCGGGCTATCTGTTCGCGCCCTACGTGTTCGCGCTGTCGGACCGCGCGCGCAATCATCCCGCATGGGCGCTGACAGCGCTCGCGACATGGGTGCTGGTCAATGCCGGCCTCGTTGCGCTCGGCGCCAGCGAATGGAAAATCGTATCGCTCGTGCTCGGCTTCGCCGGCGCCTGCGCCATCATCACGATGGGCACGCTGCTCGCGCGCGTGCAATGGCTGAATGTCTTCCGCTTCTGCGGCGAGCATTCGATCGTGATCTATCTCGCCTTCTTCCTGCCGATGGCGGCGACACGGACGCTGCTCTTGCGCACGGGCATCATTCCCGACATCGGTGCGGTGTCGCTGATCGTGACCATCGCCGGCGTGATCGGCTCGCTCGCAATCTGGCAGATCGCACTGCGCCTTGGCGGCAACTTCCTGTTCGAGCGGCCCGATGCGTTCTGGATCGCGCCGAAGAAGACAAGCGCGGTGTTGCAGGCGGCGGAGTGATACTCTGCTGTCATCCCCGCGAAGGCGGGGATCCAGTATTCCAGAGGGCAGCAGTCGTATACGGAGAAGCCGCAGCGTACTGGATTCCCCGCCGTCGCGGGGAATGACAGCGGGGGATGCGGGAAATGACAGTGGGGATAGCGGCATCCGCAAGCCAAAAATCCACCTCCCAAGGCTGTCAAATCCCGCAAAAATTCATACATTGCGGCCATGCCCAAGAGCTCCCCAAAGACCACCGCCCAAGCTGACACCAAGGCTGCCGCGCCCAAGGCCGCCGAAACCAAGCCCGCTGCTGCGACAGCTGCTGCCAAGCCCGTTGCCGCGAAGGCGGCCGGCAAGGGCGATCATGTCTTCCTGGTCGACGGTTCCGGCTACATCTTCCGCGCCTACCATGCGCTGCCGCCGATGAACCGCAAGTCCGACGGCTTGCAGGTCAATGCCGTGCTCGGCTTCTGCAACATGCTGTGGAAGCTGTTGCGCGAGATGCCCGAGGACAACCGGCCGACCCATCTGGCGATCATTTTCGACAAGTCGGAAATCACCTTCCGCAACAAGATCTATCCTGAGTACAAGGCACACCGGCAGCCGGCCCCGGACGATCTGATCCCGCAATTTTCGCTGATCCGCGAGGCGGTGCGCGCCTTCGACCTGCCTTGCCTGGAACAGGTGGGCTTCGAGGCCGACGATTTGATTGCGACCTATGTACGGCAAGCCTGCGAGCGCGGCGCAAGCGCGACAATCGTGTCCTCCGACAAGGACCTGATGCAGCTCGTCACCGACTGCGTCACCATGTACGACACCATGAAGGACCGCCGCATTGGCATCCCCGAGGTGATCGAGAAGTTTGGCGTGCCGCCGGAGAAGGTGGTGGAAGTGCAGGCGCTGGCCGGCGATTCCACCGACAACGTTCCTGGCGTGCCCGGCATCGGCATCAAGACCGCGGCGCAGCTGATCGTCGAATATGGCGATCTCGAGCAATTGCTGTTCCGCGCCACCGAAATCAAGCAGCCGAAGCGGCGCGAGGCGCTGATCGAGAACGCCGAGAAGGCGCGCATCTCGCGGCAGCTCGTATTGCTCGACGACAAGGTCGACCTCGACGTCCCGTTGGACGATCTCGCCGTCCACGAGCCCGATGCGCGCAAGCTGATCGCGTTCCTGAAGGCGATGGAGTTTTCCACGCTGACGCGCCGCGTCGCCGAATTCTCGCAGATTGACCCGGCCAACGTCGATGCAGATCCCGGCTATTCCAGCGGCGCCAGCGTCTTCTCGCCGCTGCCGCCTTCGGACGTCGTGCCGGCCCCGGGACCCGGCGCGCCGGCGCAAGTTCCGGTGGGCCAGCGCAACCCTTCGGCGAGCAAGGAGGACAAGGCCGCGAGTCCGAAGGGCGCGCCGATTTCGCTCGCCGCCGCGCGGGAAGAGGCTTTGCGCAAGCTTCCGGTCGACCGCAGCAAGTACCAGGCCATCAAGACGCTCGCGGAATTGAACGCGTTCATCGCGCGCATTCACGATGCCGGCCATGTCGCGGTCGAGATCCGGGGAAACTCGATCGATCCGATGCAGACCGACCTCTGCGGTATCGCGCTGGCGCTGGCGCCGAACGAGGCCTGCTACGTGCCGCTGGCGCACAAGCAGTCCGGCGGCGGCGCCGGCCTGTTCGACGCGGGCCTCGCGCCCGACCAGGTCAAGCACACTGATGCGATCGAAGCGTTGCGGCCGGTGCTGGAATCACCAGGCATTCTCAAGATCGGCTTCGAAGTCAAATTCACCGCGGTGATGCTGGCGCAGCACGGCATCACACTGCGCAACACCGATGATGCGCAGCTGATCTCCTACGTGCTCGATGCCGGCCGCGGCTCGCACGCGCTGGAGCAACTGTCCGAGCGCTGGTTCGGTCACGCGATGCTCAAAGACAACGAGCTGCTCGGCAGCGGCAAGGGCAAGATCACGTTCGACCAGGTGCCGATCGACAAGGCCGCGTCGCTGTCGGCGGAAGGCGCCGACGTGACCTTGCGCGTCTGGCGCGTGCTGAAGCCGCGCCTCATCGCCGAGCACATGACCACGGTCTACGAGACGCTGGAACGCCCGCTGGTCGCGGTGCTCGCACGCATGGAGCGGCGCGGCATCTCGATCGATCGTCAGGTGCTGTCGCGTCTCTCCGGCGACTTCGCCCAGACTGCGGCCCGTGTCGAAGCCGAGATCCAGCAGATCGCGGGCGAGCCGGTCAATGTCGGCAGCCCGAAGCAGATCGGCGACATCCTGTTCGGCAAGATGGGACTGTCGGGCGGCACCAAGACCAAGACCGGCGCGTGGTCGACCACCGCTCAGGTGCTCGACGAACTCGCCGAGCAGGGCCACGAGCTCCCGCGGAAGATCCTGGAGTGGCGCCAGGTCTCTAAGCTGAAATCGACCTACACCGACGCGCTGCCGACCTACGTCAATCCCCAGACCCACCGCGTCCACACGACCTACGCGCTGGCCGCGACCACGACGGGCCGACTGTCGTCGAACGAGCCGAATTTGCAGAACATTCCGGTGCGCACTGAGGACGGGCGCAAGATCCGGCGCGCCTTCATCGCAACGCCAGGGCACAAGCTGGTCTCCGCCGACTATTCACAGATCGAGCTGCGGCTGCTCGCCGAGATCGCCGACATTCCCGTGCTGCAGCAGGCGTTTCGCGACGGTCTGGACATTCACGCCATGACGGCATCGGAAATGTTCGGCGTGCCGATCAAGGGCATGCCGAGCGAAATCCGGCGCCGGGCCAAGGCGATCAATTTCGGCATCATCTACGGCATTTCGGCATTCGGCCTTGCCAACCAGCTCGGCATCGCGCGCGAAGAGGCCTCCGCCTACATCAAGAAATACTTCGAACGCTTCCCCGGCATCCGCGCCTACATGGACGAGACGCGCGACTTCTGCCGGAACCACGGCTACGTCACCACGCTGTTCGGACGGAAGATGTACTATCCCGACATCAAGGCTTCGAACGCCTCGGTGCGCGCCTTCAACGAGCGCGCCGCGATCAACGCCCGGCTCCAGGGCACCGCCGCCGACATCATCCGCCGCGCCATGACGCGGATGGAGGATGCCCTGGTCCTGAAGAAACTGTCTGCGCAGATGCTGCTGCAGGTGCATGACGAATTGATCTTCGAGGTACCGGACGCGGAGGTCGAGGCGACGCTCCCCGTCGTGCAGCACGTGATGCAGGACGCGCCGTTCCCGGCCGTGCTGCTCTCGGTGCCGCTGCATGTCGATGCACGCGCAGCGAACAATTGGGACGAGGCGCATTGATCGGACGGTACCGCCCCGGCGAAGGCACACGCACAAGCTGAATTGTCCTCCGAGCAATTGCGCGATGGCCCCACTGCGCCACGCATATTAGAACCGTGCCGTCTCCCGCACCGGTTCAGCCATGCCCCACGCCTCCGCCCTGCTCGGCTTCGCTCTCGTCTGCCTCGGCCTCGTGCTCACGCCCGGGCCGAACATGATCTACCTGATCTCGCGTTCGATCACGCAAGGGCCTGCGGCGGGCATCGTCTCGCTCGGCGGCGTGGCGCTCGGCTTCTTGTTCTACATGCTGTGCGCGGCATTCGGCATCACGGCGCTGCTGCTCGCCGTTCCCTTCGCCTATGACGCGCTGCGCTTTGCCGGCGCGGGTTATCTGTTGTGGCTGGCCTGGCAGGCAGTGAAGCCGGGCGGGCGCTCGCCGTTCCAGGTGAAGCAGCTTGCGATCGACAGCCCGCGCAAATTGTTCGCGATGGGGTTCGTCACCAATCTGCTCAACCCGAAGATCGCGATGCTTTACCTCGCGCTGCTGCCGCAGTTCATCGATCCCACCGCCGGCAGCGTGCTGGCGCAGTCAGTGGTGCTCGGCGCGATCCAGATCGCGATCAGTGTCAGCGTGAATGCGATGATCGCGCTCGCGGCCGGGTCGATCGCGCTGTTTCTCGCAAGCCGGCCAAGCTGGATGCTGGTCCAGCGTTGGCTGATGGGCACGGTGCTGGCCGGGCTTGCGGTGCGGATGGCGGTGGAAGCGCGGAAGGTGTGATTTTCCCCTCTCCCCGCTTGCGGGGAGAGGGAGAGAAAGATCAATCTAGCTTCGCCTCCATGCCCCGCTTCACCGCCGGGCGGGCCATCAGGGCCTCGTACCAGCGCTTGACGTTGGGAAAGTCGGCCAGGTCAACCTTGTGGCGAGGGTGACGCCAGGCCCAGCCCAGGATGGCAAAATCGGCGATCGAGAGCTCGCCGGCGACGAAATCGCTGGACTCCAGCCGGCGGTCGAGGACGCCGTAGAGCCGTCGCGTCTCGGCCATGTAGCGCTTGAGGCCGTAGGCGCGGTCCTGCTCGTTCTCGAGCGCGATGAAATGGTGCACCTGGCCCGGCATCGGCCCGAAACCGCCCATCTGCCACATCAACCATTCATAAACGGGAATGCGGCCCGAAAGCGATTTCGGCAGAAATTTGCCGGTCTTTTCGCCGAGATACAGCAGGATCGCACCCGACTCGAAGATGCTGACGGGCTTGCCGTCCGGGCCATCAGGATCGACGATCGCGGGGATCTTGTTGTTGGGTGAGAGCTTCAGGAACTCCGGCGCCATCTGTTCGCCCTTGCTGATATTCACCGGGATCCCCTTGTAGGGCAGCCCCATCTCCTCCAGCGCGACCGAGATCTTGCGGCCGTTCGGCGTGTTCCAGGTGTGCAGCTCGATGGTCATTTGTCGCGTGTCCTTGCCCAGCCTTCTTGCAGGTTTTCTTGCCCGAGATATCCGGCATCCACCTACCCCAGAACGTTGCACCCCCACAACCGGCCGCCCGGGATGGCCGATCCCTGTTGACGGGGGAAGCCCCCTCTGGAATGTCGAGGCCGTCGCGGATAAATTCCGCCACCTCCAAAAATGCTCCCGAGGGCCCGCCGTGTCTAAATCAGCCTCCCGCGCCCGCCTGTTCGAGATCATCCGCCGGCGCTCCTTCGGCCGCGGCGAGGTGACGCTCGCGTCGGGCCGCAAGAGCGACTTCTACTTCAACCTCAAGCCGACCATGCTCGACCCGGAGGGTGCGACCCTGCTCGCCGAGTTGACCTATGAGGCGCTGAAGGATGACCAGCTCGATTTCATCGGCGGGCTTGAGATGGGCGCGGTGCCGCTGGCCGGCGCGCTGGCGCAGATCTCCTGGATCAAGGGCCATCCCATCGCGGCCTTCTTCGTGCGCAAGAAGCCGAAGGAGCATGGCGCGAAGCTTGCGATCGAGGGGCTGCCCAGGGGCGAGACGCTGGAGGGCAAGCGCGTCGTGATCGTCGAGGATGTCACCACCACCGGCGGCTCGGCGATGAAGGCCGTGGAAGCGGTGCGCGAGACCGGCGCGGAAGTGGTGCTGGTGCTGACCATGGTCGACCGCGAGGAAGGCGCCGACGACACCTTTGGCGCGGCCGGGCTGCCGTTCCGCTCGCTGTACAAGGCGTCGGAGTTCTTGAAGGCTTGAGCGGCTAGACTTTTTCCGCCGTCGTGCCCGGGCTTGACCGGGCATCCACGTCTTTGCCGCACCAGAGATCCTGGATGGCCGGGACAAGCCCGGCCATGGACGAGGTCCACCCGTCCGGCGACACCGCTCCTCCCCCCTCAACCGCTCATTTACCATCCCGCCTTATGGTGAATCATGTGCTGAGACCTGATGGTCCCGGCCGGTTGGGTAGCGCCGGGTGGAGTAAGCGTTTGCGTACAGTCATGTCCCATGCGCGCCGGTGGCGTCGCGCGATGCTCGTAGCCGCCACATTGGCAGCACCGCTGGTTGCGGCTCCGGCCCCGGTTTCGGCCGAAGGCCTGTTCGACTTCTTCTTCGGCGGAATGCAGCAGCAGCAGCGGCCGCAGCGTGAGGTGCCGCAGCAGCCGAGCTCCTACGCCGATCCATTCACCGGCCAGCAGAACGGCGCAAGTCCGCCATACGTGCCGCCGACACGTTCGGCTGCGGCCGGCGGCTCGGGACCGGCGTTCTGCGTGCGCAGCTGCGACGGCAAATATTTTCCGCTGATGCGCGGTCTCACCTCGCCCGCGCAGATGTGTCAGGCGTTCTGTCCTGCAAGCGCCACCAAGATCTATTTCGGCTCCTCGATCGACGGCGCGGCGTCGCAGACCGGCGAGCGCTATGCCGATGGCGAGAACGCGTTCGCCTATCGCAAGGCGCTGCGCGCCGACTGCACCTGCAACGGCCGCGAGCCGGTCGGCCTTGCTCCGGTCGATCTGGCGCTGGACTCGTCGCTAAAGCCCGGCGACGTGATCGCCACCAGCGACGGTCTCGTCGCCTATACCGGCATCCGCGTCGGCAACGACCAGGCCGCGGACTTCACCCCGGTCGCCTCCTATCCCGGTCTCACCGCGCAGGTCCGCGCACGGCTCGGCGAGATGAAGGTGGCGCCGGTGCGCGCCGACACGGTGGCGGCGGATGCCCCTGCCGCGGAGATCGTGCGCGAGACGCTCCCCGACGTGACGGTGCCGAAAACGCAAAAGCCGGCGAAGCGGGCTGGGCTGGACTAGCTCAGGCTCGTCTGTAGCCAAGCCGTCATTGCGAGCGACTTGTCCGCCGAAGCTCGAAGAGCGAAGGCGGAAGCGAAGCAATCCAGTCTGGCTCCGTGGAGGCACTCTGGATTGCTTCGTCGCAAGAGGCTCCTCGCAATGACGGAGGATGGTGGGTCACCGTCCGATGATCACGCCGATCACGTTCGGCGCCGCCAGATATTTCTCCTCGATCGCCGCGCGCGCGGCGGCGCGGTTGTCTGCCGTGAGCAGGCCGCGCTTCTCGGCTAAAATCATCCAGCAAAAACCCCACCAGTCGGTGAGCATGCCTTGGTCGTCGACGAGATCATAACCCTGCTCGGCGGCGAAGATGCGCGCATGCGCTTCGTCAAGCGTGTCGAGGAACAGATGGTCCTGCGCCGAAAACAGATCGTCGCTGACGTCGTCGATGGTGTAGCCCCAGATCGACTGGCACACCGCGTTGAACTCGCGGTCGAACTGGTCGTCGTCGACCGCGTGGCGCCGCGCCGCCTGATGCAGCCGCGACAGCGAGCGCGCGAAATCGGCGATCCTGGTGAGGGCAAATTGATCGAAGGCAATGGTGGACATGTAGTCCTCGCGAAGTCTGGCAGACGCTAGATATGGTGTCGGCAACACGCCGAATCACAATGATATATCAAAGACTTGCTAAAGTGTTCTTAATTTGTTCTGATGTTAGGCGCGATTGTTGGAGAGCGTCGTCCTGGCGAAAGCCAGGACCCATTACCCCGGTCAGTGTTGCTTTTGCGGGTTGGGCCATGAGCACGAGCAGCTACTTCGTCTACATTCTCGCAAGCCGCCATCACGACACGATCTATATCGGAATCACCAACGACGTCCGCGCGCGGCTTGAGCTACATCGTTCGGGTCGCGGCTCGAAGTTCGTGCACAAGTATAAAATCTTCCGCCTCGTTCATGTCGAAGCCTACGCAACACTGCAGGAGGCGATCGCGCGCGAGAAGCAGCTCAAGTTCTGGAAGCGGGACTGGAAGATCAAGCTGATCGAGGAAGAAATCCCGATTGGAATGATCGGTCAGGCCTCATCTGACAGGCGGGTAATGGGTCCTGGCTTCCGCCAGGACGACACCTTCTTCGTTGCACCAGCCCCTGCTCAATTCGCCGCTGACATCAACTTATCCCCGCACGCGCTTGCGTAAAATTTGCCGCCGCATTGGCGCTTGATGGCGGCGCAGCGGGCGGCGGAGGATGCGTTTTGCGGAAGCGTGACGGCGCAGCTCAGGCCGTCGGCGCTGCGGCCGATCTTGCCGGCGGCGAAGGCGGCGCTGGACGCGGTGATGCAGACGACGAGGAAGGTGGCGGCGGCGATTTCGATCAGCCGTCGCGTCACAGGTCTCATCAGAGAGTTCATCGGGCGCCTCCTCCACACTGATGGCTGAATTGGCCGCCATTCTAGCACCAAATCCACGTTTCCCCGTATGCGTCCGGGTTCCCAAATCGGCCCGTTCCTTGCATAATTTTACGCCAAACGCAGTGCACGGTCGCACCAGCAATGGTTCCGTACAGAGGCAAGATGCGTAGGGTCAGTAGTGTTCTCGCGACCAGGAAGTGACGACTTTGCAAGATTCATCGTTCCAGCCCAATTTCTCCGCCCCCAACCAGCCCATCGACGAACTCGCTCTGGCTGAGATCAAGGGCGCGATCCTGGCGAAGCTGCGCCTTGCCATCGGCAAGGATGCGGGCATGGCCACCAAGCACGACTGGTACCAGGCCGCGGCGCTGGCGCTGCGCGATCGCATCGTGCATCGCTGGCTCACGGCCGAGAAGCACAGCTACGATGCGGGGCGCAAGCGGGTCTATTATCTCTCGCTCGAATTCCTGATCGGCCGCCTCTTCAGCGACGCGCTGAACAATATGGGGCTATTGAAGATCTTCGAGGTCGCGCTCGGCGATCTCGGCGTTTCCTTGCCTGAGCTGCGCAAATGCGAGCCGGACGCGGCGCTCGGCAATGGCGGCTTGGGCCGTCTCGCCGCCTGCTTCATGGAAAGCATGGCGACGCTGTCGATCCCTGCGATCGGCTACGGCATCCGTTATGATTACGGCCTGTTCCGTCAGATCATCAATCAGGGCTGGCAGCAGGAATATCCGGACGAATGGCTCGGCTTCGGCAACCCTTGGGAATTGCAGCGGCCCGAAGTGATCTATGACATTCGCTTCGGCGGCGGTGTCGAGCATGTCGAAGACAAGGGCCGCGATCGCGCGATCTGGCATCCGTCCGAGACCGTGCAGGCGATGGCCTATGACACGCCGATCGTCGGCTGGCGCGGCCAGCACGTCAACGCGCTGCGGCTGTGGTCGGCACGCTCGCCCGATCCGTTGAAGCTCGATGCCTTCAACACCGGCGACTATGTCAGCGCCAGCGCCGAGCAGTCGCGCGCGGAAGCGATCTGTAAATTCCTCTACCCGAACGACGAGAGCCCGGCGGGCCGCGAGCTGCGCCTGCGCCAGGAATATTTCTTCGTCTCGGCTTCGCTGCAGGACCTGATCAAGCGGCACCTTGCGTCGGACGGCCAGCTTCGCAGCCTGTCGAGCAAGGTCGCGGTGCAGCTCAACGACACCCATCCGAGCCTGGCCGTCACCGAGCTGATGCGGATCCTGATCGACGACCACAATTTCCGCTGGGACGAGGCCTGGAAGATCACGGTCGCCACGCTGTCCTACACCAACCACACGCTGCTGCCTGAGGCGCTGGAGACCTGGCCGGTCGAGCTGTTCGAACGGCTGTTGCCGCGGCATCTCGAGATCATCTACCGCATCAACGTGCAGCATCTCGCGCTCGCAGAGGCGCGCGCCCCCGGCGACATCGACTTCCGCGCCTCGGTGTCGCTGATCGACGAGCGGAGCGGCCGGCGCGTGCGCATGGGCCAGCTCGCCTTCGTCGGCTCCCACCGCATCAACGGCGTCTCGGCGATGCATTCGGACCTGATGCGGGAGACCGTGTTCCACGACCTCAACCATCTCTACCCCGGCCGCATCACCAACAAGACCAACGGCATCACCTTCCGCCGCTGGCTGATGCTGGCGAACCCGAAACTGACCGATCTGTTGCGCGAGACCTGTGGCGACGCCGTGCTCGATGATCCGACGCAGCTCAGCCTGATCGAGGCCCGCGCCAGCGACGTCGAATTCCAGAAGAGGTTCCGCGCAGTCAAGCTTCACAACAAGACGGCGCTGGCGCGCCTGATCGGCGAGCGCCTCGGCATCAAGGTCGACCCGAACGCGCTGTTCGACGTGCAGATCAAGCGCATCCACGAATACAAGCGCCAGCTTCTCAATGTCATCGAGACGGTCGCGCTGTACCAGGCGATCAAGGACGACCCCAACGGCAACTGGGTGCCGCGGGTGAAGATCTTTGCGGGCAAGGCGGCGGCGAGCTACCGCTACGCCAAGCTGATCATCAAGCTGATCAACGACGTTGCGGAAGTCGTCAACAACGACCCCGCGATCGGCGGCAAGCTCAAGGTCGTCTTCCTGCCCGACTACAATGTCAGCCTCGCCGAGGTGATCATTCCCGCGGCCGACCTCTCCGAGCAGATCTCGACGGCCGGCATGGAAGCCTCCGGCACCGGCAACATGAAGCTGTCGCTCAATGGCGCCCTCACGATCGGCACGCTCGACGGCGCCAACATCGAGATCCGCGACCATGTCGGCGCGGAGAACATCGCGATCTTCGGCATGGAAGCCGGCGATGTCATGATCCGGCGCAAGCAGGGGCTGGACGCCTCCGACGTGATCCGCAATTCGCCGAAGCTCCAGCGCGCCATCAATGCGATCGGCGCCGGCGAATTCTCGCCCGGCGATCCCGGCCGCTTCGAATCGATCGCGCATGCGCTGCGCTATCTCGACCATTACATGGTCAGCGCCGACTTCGATTCTTATTACGAGGCGCAGCGCAGCGTCGATGCGCGCTGGCAGGTGGCGCCGGCCTGGACCCGCGCCTCGATCCTCAACTTCGCGCGCATGGCGTGGTTCTCCTCCGACCGCACCATTCGCGAATACGCCGAGGAGATCTGGAACGTGCCGGTCAACCCCACCACGCCGCTGCTGCCGACCTTGCGCGACGTCGCGGGCTGAATTTCCGCGACGTGAAATCGGTTACTCACGAGGTAATTGCACAAGCCGGCGGCGGACGTGATATGACGTCCGTCATTGAACGCCGGATCGAATAATGCACGCCAAGCTCCCGCACCCTTTCGACGACGCCACCCGCG
Organism: Bradyrhizobium sp. 17; assembly: GCF_023073515.1. NCBI lineage: Bacteria > Pseudomonadati > Pseudomonadota > Alphaproteobacteria > Hyphomicrobiales > Nitrobacteraceae > Bradyrhizobium > Bradyrhizobium sp. 17. The sequence continues at coordinate 75,756 of NZ_JADPJQ010000113.1, forward strand.
TCACCGCCGGTGACTCCAGCTGGCAGGGACACACCAGCGACGATTACTGGGCCTTTGTCGGCCCGTTCGGCGGCGCCACCGCCGCGACTATCCTGCGTGCGCTGATCGAGCATCCGGAACGTGCCGGCGACCCGCTGGCGCTCACCGTGAATTACTGCGCGCCGATCGCGAAGGGGCCGTTCGATCTGGACGTGCGGCTGGTGAAGGCTAATCGCTCCAGCCAGCACTGGAGCGTCGAACTGTCGCAAGGCGGCGGCGAGGTCGCAACGCTCGCCACCGCCGTGTTCGCCGAACGCCGGCCGTCCTGGGAGCACAGGGTGGCGCAATATCCCGATGCAAAGCCGTTCGAAGAGACGATGCCGTTCCCGAAGATCGCGGCGTCCTGGGCCAACCAGTACGAATTCCGCTTCGTCGAGGGCGAGATGCGGATCGGCCCGCTCAAGCCCGAGCTCGCCAGCACTTACTCAAAGCTCTGGATCAGTGATCGCGAACCGCGCAAGCTCGACATGCCGTCGCTGATGTCGATGTCGGACGCCTTCTTCGGCCGCATCTTCCACGCGCGACGCGAGCTGGTTCCGTTCGGCACGGTGTCGCTGACGACGTATTTCCACACTGACAGCGAAGAGCTCGCCGCCGAGGACATCACGCGCGTGCTGGCGACGGCCGATTCAAAGATCATGCACAAGAGCTACGCCGACCAGAACGCCGAGCTGTGGTCGCCGAACGGAAGACTGCTCGCGACCACGACGCAGATCGCCTATTTCAAGGCGTAGCTGCTTCCGCGAGTTCGCCATCAATCCAGACTGTTTCCGCGGAGGGATTCTGGATTGCTTCGCTGCGCTCGCAATGACGGTGGAGAGACATCTTGAAAAGCAAAAGGGCGGCCTCGCGGCCGCCCTTTCGAATTTCAAACGACGCAAGCTTACTCCGCCGCGAGCTTCACGTCCGGTGCAGCGGCGCGGACCTCGGCGTCGACCTGGGCTTCGAACTTGGCAAAGTTCTTCTGGAACATGCCGACCAGCGCGCGGGCGGTCTTGTCGAACTCGTCCTTGTCCTTCCAGGTGTTGACCGGGTTGAGGATCTCGCTCGGCACGCCCGGCAGCGCGGTCGGGACCGCGAAGCCGAAATATTTATCGGTGCGGAATTCGACGTTGCGAAGCGAGCCGTCGAGGGCCGCGGTCAGCAGCGCGCGCGTCACCTTGATCGGCATGCGCGAGCCGGTACCGTACTTGCCGCCGGTCCATCCCGTGTTGACCAGCCAGCAGTCGACATTGTGCTGGGCGATCAGGTCGCGCAGCATGTTGCCGTAGACGGAGGGGTCGAGCGGCAGGAAGGGCGAGCCGAAGCAGGTCGAGAATTCCGGCTGCGGCTCATTGCCGAGACCGCGCTCGGTGCCAGCGACCTTGGCGGTGTAGCCCGACAGGAAGTGATACATCGCCTGCGCCGGCGAGAGCTTGGCGATCGGCGGCAGCACGCCGAAGGCGTCGGCGGCGAGCATCACCACGTTCTTCGGCTGCGGTGCGCGGCCGGTGCGCGAGGCGTTCGGGATGAACTCGAGCGGATAGGCCGAGCGCGTATTCTCGGTCTTGGAGCCGTCGTCGAAATCGACCACGCGGGTGTCTTCGTCCAACACGCAGTTCTCGAGCACCGCGCCGAAGCGGGTCGAGGCGGCATAGATCTCGGGCTCGGCTTCCTGCGACAGCTTGATGCACTTGGCGTAGCAGCCGCCTTCGAAGTTGAAGACGCCGTTCGGGCCCCAGCCGTGCTCGTCATCGCCGATCAGCGTGCGGTTCGGATCGGCTGACAGCGTGGTCTTGCCGGTGCCGGACAGGCCGAAGAAGATCGCCGCATCGCCCTTGGCGCCGACATTGGCCGAGCAATGCATCGGCATCACGCCGCGCTCGGGCAGATAGTAGTTCAGCGTGGTGAAGACCGACTTCTTCATCTCGCCGGCATAGTAAGACCCGCCGATCAGCACGATCTTGCGGGCGAAATCGATCGCGACGACATTCTCCGACTTGCAGCCATGGCGCTTCGGATCGGCGCGGAAGCTCGGCATGTCGATGATGGTGAGCTCGGGCACGAACGCCGAGAGCTCGATCGCCTCGGGACGGATCAGCAGCGTGCGGATGAACAGCGAGTGCCAGGCGAGCTCGGTGAAGACGCGGGTCTTGATGCGATAAGCCGGATCGGCGCCGCCATAGAGGTCCTGTGCGAACAGCGACTTGCCTTCGGCGTGCTTGAGGAAGTCCTGGTAGAGCGTCTCGAACTGCTCTGCGGTGATCGACTGGTTGCCGGCCCACCACATCTTCTTGTCGGTGGTGGCGTCACGCACCGTGAATTTGTCCTTGGGGCTGCGGCCGGTGAACTCGCCGGTGTCGGCGCAGAGCGCGCCATCGGCCGACAGCACCGCCTCGCCCGCGGAGAGCGCGTATTGATAGAGTTGCGGCGCACCGAGGTTCCAGTGAACCTGCTTGAGATTCTTTAAGCCGAATTTGTCGGCGCCGAAGGCACCGTTGCGCACGCCCGTCTCTTGCACGAAAAATCCTCCTAGAACCCACTCAGCGCGATCATGCTTGGCGCCGCCGCGGTCACCGTGATTACAGGCCGTTCGGCCTCGGTTGGAACGACCTAATACTGATGAACGCTGGCGTTGCCAAGCTGATCCCTTAGGATTTGGTTTATTCAAGGACCGCGCCAAACGTCGCGCATGTCAGCTCTGAGCAGGCGCATCAAAAAATCGACAATGATCGCGCAACCAAATGTGCGTTTCGGCGTTTCCTGAGGTTATTGCAACGCACAATGTCCAAGACAGCTGAAGGACAATCGCAGCCCGCCCTATCGTACCGCGCCTTCGCCGATGAGCGCGAAGGGCCCCCACATCGCTGGATAGGCGTTGCGCGGAGACGAGGTGTCGTCAACGTAGGTTAACATCGCGCGGCGCAAGGCTTCGGCACGCCCGATTTGTGGTTCGTTTTTGAGCAGCTCGAAAGTCATCGTGGTCAGGCGGGTGGCAGCTTCCGAATCCACGGCCCAATGCGAGACCAGGAGCGCGCGCGCACCGGCGTAGAAGAACGAGCGCGCCAGTCCCGACAGGGCCTCGGCGCCGGGCTTGTCGCCCGCGATGGTGTTGCAGGCCGACAGTACAACCCAATCCGCATTGAGCTTGAGCTGAGCGACTTCACTCGCGGTGAGTAGACCGTCGTCGAGTTCAGTGGGCTGATCGGGAATGGAGAGCGCGAGCGAGGGCTCACCCAGTCCCTTGATGTCGCCGGCAACGAGGCCGTGGGTGGCAAAGTAGATGATGCCGTATTGAGCAAGCGCTGCACGCTTGAGCGTCGTCTCGCTGGCGTCGCGGCCGAGATGAATGTCGGCCTCGGAAGCCCCGACATCCCTGGCCACCGCGTTCAACTCATCGGCGGTGTCGGGCAGTTGCGGCAGCGCCTGCGCAAGCCGCGCGCGATCGACGCCGGCACCGCGCCAGAAATCACTATAGGCGATGGTCGCGATGCTGCGCGCGGCGACCTTGCCGTTCGCGGCGCGCCGCTCGGCGGGCCCTTCCAGTGCAGGATTGAACACGGGATCGCCGAAGCCGGTCATCGGCTTCACGCTTTGATCCCGACGCGCGAAGGCCCGCAGCGATTTCAGACTGCCCACCGACGGCAGCACCGAGACGGCCTGGCGCCGCAGCAGCCAGGCGGCGCCGCGATAGCCTTCGAGCGTGTCCGGGATCGCAGCCTGCGGCTTCTCCGTGACGAGCAGATGAAACGGCAATGCGGTCAGCGCAGCCGACGGCACCACCAGCAGGCTGTGCTTGTGCTTTGTCAACGCCTCGACCGGACCGAGCAGCGCGACATGGAGCTCGTTGGCGAGCGCCAGATCGAACAATCCGGATTTGCCGGAGGCGTCGCGCGCTTTGCCGACGTCGAGTCCCTTGCGGAATGCCGTCACCTTCTGCGTCAGCGCATCCGCGCCGAGTGGGATGGCCTTCCAGTCGACGCCCTCGCGCGTGATCGCGATGACACAGCTCTGCTTGTCGACGACGGAATAGAGCACCATCGCCTCGTCGGCCGACAGCAGCAGCCGGATGTCCTTTGCCGTCAACGGCAGCGGATTGGAGAGTGACGCGTAGTCGGGAAACTCGACCGCGAGCGTCTTCTGCAAGCCCGCACGCTCGTTGGCAATCATTGCAATCCGCGCGCGGCTGCGCTGTTCGGTTGCGAGATCGCGCTGCGCGGATTGCTTCGACACTGCGGCAACGATCGCCTTGTCGAGTGCCTCTGACTCAGCCGCGAGATCCTGATCCCGGCGCACCAGCTCGGCGAGCCGGTCGCTGCCGGCGGCAAGCCGAACCGCGAGCTTGTTCACGGCGGATGCGGCGGAGGATTGCGTGCCGCGCTGGATCGCGGCGAGGGCCTCGTCGAGCGCCTTGTCGCCGGACAGCAGATCTTGTTGGCGCGCGGCGAACAGGACCGGCAAGACGATGCGCAACTGGGCGCGATCGCCCCGAAGAGTCCTTTCCGCGAACGGCAATGCGTCCGCGGCGCGCCCGGCCACGTAGAGGAAATAAGCCAGATTGCCGGTCGAGGTCATGACCTCGGGATGATCGGGCCCGAGTGCATTTTCGCGGATGACCAGCGCGCGACGATAGAGCGGCTCGGCGTCACCGTAGCGCTGCTGGTGCTCGTAGAGGCCGGCGAGATTGTTCAGCGAGCGGGCGACGTCGGGATGATCCGGTCCCAGCACCTTATCCCGGATCGCGAGCGAGCGCTTGATCGGCGCTTCCGCGTCCGCATCGCGATTGAGATCGCGATAGACCTGGCCGAGATTGTTCAGGACGGTGGCCACCGCCGGATGCTCGGAGCCGCCAGCCTTCTGGTAGATCGCGAGCGCCCGCTGAAACAGCGGCTCGGCTTCGGCATAGTGCTGCTGCTTCACATAGAGCGTGGCGAGATTATTGAGTGACTGGCCGACATCGGGATGCTCGCGCGACAATCCCTTCTCGCGAACGGCGAGCGCGCGCTTGAACAGCGGCTCAGCCTCGGCGTAGCGGCTCTGCCGCTGGTAGAGCGCGGCGAGGTTGCTCAGTTCGGCTCCGATCAACGGGGTTTCGAGACCGAGCGACTTTTCCATCAGCATGATGGCGCGCTTGTAGAGCGGCTCCGCCAGATCGTCGTGGCCCTGACCGGCATGAACCTGGCCGAGGTTGTTCAGCGCGGCGGCGAGTTCGCGACCTGTGTCGCTCTTCTCCAGGTTCGCGACCATACCTTGCGCCAAAGGCAGTGCTTCCGAATATCTGCCGGCGCTCATGAGGGTGTTGATCCGCGCGCTCTCCGCGGCGAGACCTTTCTGGGCGACGCTAGGCGTGACAAGCGATGCGGTGATCGCGAGCGTCAAACCCGCAACCAGCGTCCGTCTATTCCATTCTGTCATGACGCTCTCGCCGCCGCCTTCTGACCGGTAACGAACTTGGGTCGCGGCGATGGGCAGCAGCGTTCAATGTGTTGCGCTCTGGTTCATCCTGGTGCGCGCTTCGCCGGCGAGGCGAACCAGCATCTTGCGCAGCGCCGTGCCATCAGCCACCCGCTCCGGAAAATCCAGCCGCAAGACGGTCTGGCCGTCCTGCATGTCGAGGCCCTCCGGGTCGCAGCCGGTGCAGCGCCAGTCGCCCGCGGCAGCACCGAGCAGTTTTGTTGCATAGAGGCCCATGGCCTCGCGGTGGTCGGCATTCATGTGCTCCACCGCGCCCTCCTCCGCCGTCAGCAAGTCCTCGGCCCCCGTGAGGTCGGTCAGGAATTGCTCCGGCTTGAGGTCGACGATCCGGCCGAAGCCGGCGACCAGATGGGTTCCCGTAGGCCGGATCCGAAAGAAAGAGAAATCTTTAAAGGAAACAAAGGCTCCCGCTGAGGGATGAGCATTGAGATACCGTCGCCGGAGCAGATCCTTGTCGGCATCGGCCGGCTCGGCATGGCCGGACAGCATGATCCGGGCACCTTCCAGCGGATCGCCCGCCGCCCGCTCGTCCAGCATCAAGGACACCCGGCTGTCGGCCAGGATGTTCCTGGTGTGCACGGCCAATCCTGAGATCAGCAGGATCGGAGAGCCATCCGGATGGCTCGCCAGATTGACCAGGGAACAATAAGGATCGCCGCTGCCGGCCATCAATGTCGCCAAGGCCCCCTGCCGTGACCGCCGCAGCAGCGATTTGGCGAGCTTTCCGGGGTCGAAGTCGGGGGTCGGTTGCATCGGCTTTCTCGGGTCAGGTGGTTGCATGGAGGGCCTTTTTTCGGGTAAACCGGGGCCCGGTTATGGGTCGAGATGCGGCGAATCTGCCGTGTTTCGTGGAACTTGGTCACACTTCAGCCTAGCTTGCATTGCTCGGTGACAAGGTTCGAATGCCAACATCGGCACCCATGTATGCGGCGCATCAGTGGATTGCTCGCCGTTTTCAAGCCACGACCCAAACGGAAAGCAGAAAGCAGAGGCTCATGCCCACAATCGCTTTGGTCGACGACGACCGCAACATTCTCACATCCGTCTCGATCGCGCTGGAGGCCGAAGGCTATCGCATCATGACCTATACCGACGGCGCCTCAGCGCTCGACGGTTTCCGCACCACCCAGCCCGATCTTGCCATCCTCGACATCAAGATGCCGCGCATGGACGGCATGGAGACGTTGCGCCGGCTGCGGCAGAAATCCGACCTGCCGGTGATCTTCCTGACCTCGAAGGACGAAGAGATCGACGAGCTGTTCGGCCTCAAGATGGGCGCCGACGACTTCATCCGCAAACCGTTCTCGCAGCGCCTGCTGGTCGAGCGCGTCAAGGCGGTGCTGCGCCGTTCGGCGCCGAAGGACCCGACCGTCACGCCGAAGGAGAACGACGCCAAGGCGCTCGACCGCGGCCTGCTGCGCATGGATCCTGAACGGCACACCTGCACCTGGAAAAACGAGCCGGTGACGCTGACCGTCACCGAATTCCTGATCCTGCAGGCGCTCGCGACCCGGCCCGGCGTGGTGAAGAGCCGCAACGCGCTGATGGACGCCGCCTATGACGACCAGGTCTATGTCGACGACCGCACCATCGACAGCCACATCAAGCGGCTGCGCAAGAAGTTCAAGGTGGTCGACAACGAGTTCGAGATGATCGAGACGCTCTACGGCGTCGGCTACCGCTTCAAGGAAGCCTGAGGCGCACGCGCCTCCACGAAAGACCGAGAGCATCGCCGGTTCTGATTCCATCGGGACCGGGATGGCTCTAGGATGCGGGGACCTTCGCACGAGCTGTCCTAACGCGGGCGTGAGCATTGCTTGACCGAACGCAGCCTGACGAGAACCAGAACGCCGAGGACGTCACCGCCCACGGCGCTCCGGATCAATTGGCTGAGGACAAGCTGGCCGTGCGGGGCTGGCGTCCACTGAACTGGTTGAAGCGCGCCGGGCAGTTCTTCTTCGCGCTGTCCTTCTCGAGCCTGACCCGCCGCATCGTCTCGCTCAACCTCGCCGGCCTGGTCGCGCTGGTGGCGAGCATCCTCTATCTGTCGCAATTCCGCGCCGGCCTGATCGACGCGCGCGCGCAGAGCCTGCTGGTGCAGGCGGAGATCATCGCCGGCGCGATCGCGGCGTCCGCGACGGTGCAGACCAACGCCATCACCATCGACCCCGACCGGTTGCTCGACCTCAAGCCGGGCGAGACCTATGGCGGCTCGGACGAGTATTCCCCGCTGGATTTTCCGATCAATCCGGAGCGCGTGGCACCGGTGCTGCGCACGCTGATCTCGCCGACCAAGACGCGCGCCCGCATCTACGACCCGAACGGCAGCCTGCTGGTCGATAGCCGCAGCCTCGATACCGTGGTGCGCTTCCCCCTGCCGTCAGTGTCCGCCGAGAAGCCTGGCATGGTCGAACGCGGCATGGTCGCGGTCCGTACTTGGCTCAATCGCGGCGACCTGCCGCTCTATCGCGAGCTCGGCCCCGAGAACGGCAATGGCTATGCGGAGGTCGGCGACGCGCTCCAGGGCCAGAAGCGCTCGATGGTGCGGGTCAATGCGCGCGGCGAGGTGATCGTCTCTGTCGCGGTCCCCGTGCTGCGCTCGCGCGCCATCCATGGCGCGCTGATGCTGTCGACGCAGGGCGACGACATCGACCAGATGGTCACCGCCGAGCGCCTCGCCATCCTCAAAGTGGGCGGCGTCGCCGCCGCGGTCATGATCATGCTGTCGCTGCTGCTCGCCAGCACGATCGCAGGTCCGGTCCGCCGGCTCGCCGATAGCGCCGAGCTGATCCGCCGCCGGATCAGGACCCGCGTCGAAATTCCCGACTTCACCCGTCGTCGCGACGAGATCGGCCATCTCTCCGGTGCGCTGCGCGACATGACCAGTGCACTCTACAGCCGCATCGAAGCGATCGAGATGTTCGCCGCCGACGTCGCGCACGAATTGAAGAACCCGTTGACCTCGTTGCGCTCCGCGGTCGAGACGTTGCCGCTGGCGCGCAACGAGAACAGCCGCGCGCGCCTGCTCGAGGTGATCGAGCATGACGTCAAGCGGCTCGACCGGCTGATCTCGGACATCTCCGACGCCAGCCGTCTCGATGCAGAACTGCAGCGCCAGGATGCGATTCCGGTCGACCTGCGCCGCCTGCTGACGACGCTCGTCTCCGTCGCCAATGAAACCAAGCTCGGCCATGACGTCGCGGTCGAAATGCGTTTCGAGGGCCGCAGCCCGACCGACAATTTCGCCGTGACCGGCCACGATTCGCGACTCGGACAAGTGGTCTCCAACCTGCTCTCGAACGCACAGTCCTTCTCCGAGCCCGGCAACAAGGTGCGCCTCACCTGCCGCCGCGTACGCGGAGAGATCGAGATCGTGGTCGACGACGACGGCCCCGGAATCCGCGACGACGCGCTGGAGCGCATCTTCGAGCGCTTCTACACCGACCGCCCTCATCAGGGCTTTGGCCAGAACTCCGGCCTTGGCCTGTCGATCTCCAAGCAGATCGTCGACGCACATGGCGGACGCATCTGGGCGGAGAACCGCCTCGGCCCGGCGGACGAGGACGGCGCGCCCAGTGTTGTCGGCGCGCGTTTCGTGGTGAGGCTGCCGGCGCTATGAGCGACGGTGGCCCCAGCGTTCACGCCTCGGCGGTCAAGGTTGGAGATCTGGCGGTGCTGATCCGCGGGCCCTCGGGCTCCGGCAAGTCGCGCCTTGCCTTCGATTTGATCATGGCAGGACGCAGCGGCGTGCTCGAAACGGCCGTTCTGGTCGGTGATGACCGTGTCCATCTGGCGACAGTCGGCCGCGAAATTGAGGTCCGCCCCGCCCCGGTTCTGGCCGGCCTGATCGAGATCCGGGGGCTGGGAATCCGCCGCTGCGACTTTGTGGAGCATGCGACCGTCGGCCTCGTGGTCGATCTGGACGCCGCGGATGCGGAGCGGCTGCCGCCGGCCCAATCCCTGAAAACAGCCATTTTAGGTGTCGAAATACCACGAATCCCAGTCGGCCGCGACTATTTGCCCCTTCCTCTGGTTGTCGCGGCCTTGACCACTACCAAGAGTTCATCTCCCGTTAACCCTTCAGGCGATTGTTTGAAGGGAAATGGTAACCATATGAACCCCACACTCGCGACCGAATAGACCGGCGCAGCTCCCCTTATCCATCCGTCTAGATTCAGGGAGATACGCAACATCCCCTCTTGCGCGGGGGCTCTGGATGGTCAAAGTGGCGCGTTCGTGCGGTGCACCAAAAGCGCCCGCGAGGAGTTTTCCGATGATTGGTCTAGTACTTGTGACCCACGGGCGCCTTGCCGACGAATTCAAGGCAGCGCTTGAACATGTCATGGGCCCACAAAAGCAAATCGAAGCGATCACGATCGGCGCCGAAGATGATTCCGATCTCTGTCGAAGCGACATTATCGAGGCGGTTAACCGCGTCGATTCCGGCGACGGCGTCGCGATCCTCACCGACATGTTCGGCGGCACGCCGTCCAATTTGGCAATATCCTGCATGAGCCGGCCGAAGGTCGAAGTGCTCGCGGGCATCAACCTTCCCATGCTGGTGAAGCTCGCCAAGGTGCGCGAGGAGCGTCCGCTCCCCGACGCGATCGCGATGGCCCAGGAAGCCGGCCGCAAATACGTCACCATCGCCAGCCGCGTCCTCGCCGGCAAATGAGCGACGAGGCGCCGCAAGCCGGGACGGGCGTGCCCGCGGGCGCGATCTCCAAGGACCTCCTGATCATCAACAAGCGCGGCCTGCACGCGCGGGCCTCCGCCAAGTTCGTTCAGGCCGTCGAGCGTTTCAGCGCGCAGGTCTGGGTGACGCGCGGCGGCGAAACCGTCGGCGGCACCTCGATCATGGGCCTGATGATGCTCGCCGCCGGTCCCGGCACCACCATCACGGTCGCCGCGTCCGGCGATGATGCCGAGGCCGCGCTCGCGGCGATCACCGAACTCGTTGAAAGCAAATTCAACGAGGAAGGGATTTAGGCGGATTCGCTTCGATCAATTCCCCGGCGGCGCGATGTAGATGTTCCAGCTCATCGACGGACCGGCTTTGCCGTGAGTGAAACGGCGCGTCGTCATTACGATGCGCTCGGCCTTCGGCGCAACTTCGGACACCCATTTTTCGAACGCCGGCAGGCGACCATCGGCCGGGTCGAACACGCCGATGAAGCCGTATCGCTTGACGTCATCGGGCGAAATCAATCCGGACCCCCAGGCCTCGAGCGGCGTGAACGCGGCCGGATGATCCGGGCTGTAGAACACCATCGGCTGGATCGATTCCATGGTGCCGGCGACGACCGCCCAGTGCGAGGCGAAGCGCGCGTGCCAGGCCTGCGTCAGCTCGCGCGCGAGATCCGAGCGCGCGCCGTAAGTCGCCGTATTGCCGGCATTGGCCGCCATCTCGCGGGCGGCGATCCAGGGCGAGGCAATGAGCGTGGCAACGCTGAGCACGAGCCAGATCGCGACAATGTTGAACAGCGCAGCGCTCTGCACCCGCAACGCCGGGATCGCGACCAGCGCCAAGGGCACCAGGAAGAACAGCGAGATGCCCCAATCGGTCTTCATGTAGATGCTGAAGGCCAGCGCGCCGAGCGCGGGGCCGACCGCGACGATGATCTGGATGAGCCAGACGTTGCGCGCCTGCGAAAGGTTCACGCTGGAATTCGCGCCGCGCGCCCAGTCCCGCGTGACGATGCGCAAGGGCGCACGCAGGAGCAGCCTGAACCAAGGTGGCACCAGCGCCATCGCCAGCGCGGCCAGCGCCACCGGCAATGCCAGCAGCGCGACATTATGCAGGGCATAGCCGGTCACGAGCTGATGCACCTGGCCGCTGTCCTCGAGGCTGTAGGTATCGCCGGCATAGGTCAGCGGCACGAAATGCGCGTCCGCCAGCCACACGATGTGCGGGATCATCGCCACCACCATCGTCGCGATCGCAACCCACGGTGCCGGCGACGACAGGAATCTCATTCGCTCCGGATGGATCAGCGCGGCAAGCCCGATGGCGCCGATCATGGTCAGCACCCAGTATTTGGTCATCAGCGCCAGCGCGCCGGCAAGGCCGAGCAACACTCCGGACTGCCAGCTCCGCTTCTCGAACGCATTGAGATAAGCGAGCACGAGGAGCGGCAAGGTGACGAGCTGGAGCAGGTCGGGATTGTACTTGAAACCCTTGAAATTGAAGATCGGGTAGAGCGCGACCATCACCACGACCAGGAACGCGCGCCGCGCATCCACGACGCGCAGCGCGATGAGCCAGCAGATCACCATACCGGTGCCGACGGTCGCCATCGCCAGCGCATAGGTCGCCCAGTCCGTCGGCGGGAACACTGTGAACCAGAGGCCGGCGACCCAGCCCGACAGCGGCGGGTGCTTGCCATAGCCCCAGAGGAATTTCTGCCCCCAGCCCCAGGCTTCCGCGACGTCCATGTGAACGTCCTGCGCTGCCTTGAGATTGATCAGGATGAAGGTCCAGAGCACCGCATGCAGGATGGCGAGCTGGATCACCAGCCAGAGGCGCGCCTCGGGGCGGGTCGCGCTGGCAACCAGCCAGGCGCGAAAGCGGGCATAGCTCACCCGGGTCTTCGCGCGCGCTCGGGCAGACGGGATCGAGGTCGTCGTCATGGGCCTGGACATCAGGCGTTGCGTAGCGCGTTTCGGGCCTTCGTGGAATCAGCTTGGCGTGAACAAAGGCCCTGAAATTACAGCAATATGGTTGCCGCACGGGGGTGTGAGTGGTATCCCGCGCCCATGACGACCGTCCCCATTTCCAACATCCGCAATTTCTCCATCGTCGCCCATATCGACCATGGCAAATCGACGCTGGCCGACCGCCTGATCCAGATGACCGGCGGCCTCACCGACCGGGAAATGGCGGGCAAGGAGCAGGTGCTCGATTCCATGGATATCGAGCGCGAGCGCGGCATCACCATCAAGGCGCAGACAGTGCGCCTCGCCTACCGCGCCAAGGACGGCAAGGATTACATCTTCAACCTGATGGACACGCCCGGCCATGTCGACTTCGCCTACGAAGTGTCGCGGTCGCTGGCGGCCTGCGAGGGTTCCCTGCTGGTGGTCGACGCCAGCCAGGGCGTGGAGGCACAGACGCTCGCCAACGTCTACCACGCGCTCGATGCGGGGCATGAGATCGTTCCGGTCCTGAACAAGGTCGACCTTCCCGCCGCAGAGCCGGAGAAGGTCAAGCAGCAGATCGAGGACGTCATCGGCATCGACGCCTCCGAGTCCGTGATGATCTCGGCCAAGACCGGCCTCGGCGTGCCCGATGTGCTGGAAGCGATCGTCACCCGCCTGCCGCCGCCGAAGGGTGATCGCGAAGCGACGCTGAAGGCGTTGCTCGTCGACAGCTGGTACGACGTCTATCTCGGCGTGGTGGTGCTGATCCGCGTCGTCGACGGCGTCATGAAGAAGGGCAGCCGGGTCCGCATGATGGGCACGGGCGCGGCCTATGACATCGAGCGCGTCGGCTTCTTTACCCCGAAGATGACGCAGGTCGACGAGCTCGGCCCCGGCGAGATCGGCTTCATCACCGCCGCGATCAAGGAAGTGGCCGACACCCGTGTCGGCGATACCATCACCGACGACAAGAAGCCGGTCACCGAGATGCTGGCGGGCTTCAAGCCGGCCATTCCCGTGGTGTTCTGCGGCCTGTTCCCCGCCGACGCCGACGACTTCGAGACCTTGCGCGCGGCGATGGGCAAGCTGCGCCTCAACGATGCCAGCTTCTCCTACGAGATGGAGACCTCGGCCGCACTCGGCTTCGGCTTCCGCTGCGGCTTCCTCGGGCTGTTGCACCTGGAGATCATCCAGGAGCGTCTGTCGCGCGAATTCGATCTCAACCTGATCGCGACCGCGCCGAGCGTGATCTACAAGATGAGCCTGACCGACGGACAGGAAATCTCGATTCACAATCCCGTCGACATGCCTGATGTGGTCAAGATCGCGGAGATCCAGGAGCCCTGGATCGAGGCCACGATCCTCACCCCCGACGAATATCTCGGCAGCGTGCTGAAGCTGTGCCAGGACCGCCGCGGCTCGCAGAAGGAGCTGACCTATGTCGGCTCCCGCGCCATGGTGAAATACGATCTGCCGCTCAACGAGGTCGTGTTCGACTTCTACGACCGCCTGAAGTCGGTCTCCAAGGGCTACGCCTCGTTCGACTATCATCTCACCGACTACAAGCCGGCCGATCTGGTCAAGATGCAGATCCTGGTCAACAACGAGCCGGTCGACGCACTCTCGATGCTGGTGCATCGCACCCGCGCCGAGGGGCGCGGCCGCGCCATGGTTGAGAAGATGAAGGATTTGATCCCGCCGCACATGTTCCAGATCCCGATCCAGGCGGCGATCGGCGGCAAGGTGATCGCGCGAGAGACGGTGCGCGCGCTGCGCAAGGACGTCACCGCAAAGTGCTACGGCGGCGACATCACGCGTAAGCGCAAACTTCTGGAGAAGCAGAAGGAAGGCAAGAAGAAGATGCGGCAGTTCGGCAAGGTCGACATCCCGCAGGAAGCCTTCATCGCCGCGTTGAAGGTGGACAGCTGAGGCGACGGCTTTAGGCCGCCGCGAGCGCGGCGAGACAGGTCCGGTCCGCGCTTTTCGGGACCGAAAACAAAAAAACGCGAAAACAACCCCATGCACAGTAGCGAGGGGCTTGTTCGGATTGAACTTTTGATTTTCAGAATTTCGTTTGACTCGTCGGGCAAAACAGGGGCATGATGGCATCATGCAGCACGTGGCAATGCCGTGCGCATGAGAGGCAGCATCGGCCTCCCGACGCTTTGGGAAGATGTGGGCTTCAGGCGAATTGCTTCTACGCCGGTGGAAGCATCACTCCCGTCAACTCGCCCAGCCTGTCCAGAAGCCGCTCCTGAAAATCGGGATCAACTGCTTCGTGCGCCGGCTCTTGTTGCCGGAGGTCATGCCAGTAACGACCGCTAACCAGGGCGGCGGGATCATCGCTCACAGCGAGCCAGGTCTGCGTCCGTTGTCCGGTGGCCACGCCGACCGGCGCTCCGGCACCGCCCATTTTGGTGCGCGCCCAGCCGGGATCGACGGCGTTGCTCAGCACCTGCGGCCAACGCCGCGCCAAGGCAAAGGCCAGTGCGACCATGTGCAGTTTGCTCTCCGCGTACGCCTTGGCCGGATCCCAGGTTCGCCTCGTCCAGTCGAGATCGCTCAACGATCCCTCTCCGCCGCGATGTAGTCCGCTGCTGAGATACACCAGCCGATCGGGGCGCTTCATCAGGGCGGTGAGCAAATAGGGCGCGAGCGTGTTGATTGCCAGGGTGGTGGCGTGGCCTTCGGGCGTCGGGCCGCGGCTGCGCTCGGTATAGACCCCGGCGTTGTGGATGACCGCGTCCATTCGTCCGATTGCGTTGACCTGATCTGCCACGTGTCTCGTCTGGGCGGCGCTCTTGAGATCGCCGATCACGACCCGTGCGGAATGCGATTCAAGCTCGGAGATTGCGGTCGCACGTTCCGCTGATCGTGCGTGCAGGACGACCTGGTGGCCCTGTTCGAGCAGAGACTGGGCAGCTGCGCGGCCCAGACCGTCCGTGCTGCCGGTGATGAAGACGATTGCCATTGCCGCTCCTGTTCGACCCCCGCTTCGGCGCCTGCGTCGAAACCTCAAGGAGAATGCAACATGTTCGACTGATCATGCCGTGGCGCAAGGAGCGCCGAACGAAGACATCACAACCGAACAATCTTCCGGGATGCGCATTAACATCCGATAAGTTGGGAATGACCGCATGTCGAATTTCGTCATGCTGCTGGTCGAGGACGACTCACTCCAGCGCGAAGTTCTGTCCGACCTTCTCAAGGACGAAGGGTTCGAAGTCGTCGAGTGCGCCACTGCGGAAGCCGCGGAGCTTATCGTGGCCTCGACGGGCACGGAGCTGCGGGCGCTCATCACCGATCACAACCTCGCAGGGAGAATGACCGGGCTTGAGCTCGCAGAATACGCTCGCAGTGCTCATCCGGGGCTCAACATCGTGCTGATGTCCGGGACGGTGATGGCGCCGCTGCCGCCCAACACGACCTTTTTGCGCAAGCCGTTTGCGCCCGCCCATTTGCTGGCGGCCGTGTAGAACCAGGATGCTCTCGAAGGTCATCCGCCCGAATTTTCTGCGCCGACGGTGTTCTCGCTCTCCGGCACCGTTAGCCGGACGGAATGACCCTGCCGCATGGCGAGCGATGCCGCGGCCACAGCCGCCTCGAAAGCGGCTTCCTTGGTCTGGTAAGTGTTCCGGATTTCGCCATCGTGGTCGACGTGCCAGGCACCGTCCCTGCCAACAATATCATAGGCTGCGAGGCCCATAGTCTATCCCTCCTTCATGCGTCCGGTGTTGCCTTGGACGCCTGGGTGCTGCTCACCGGGTCCGACGCCGGGAAACTGTCCTTCAAGCCCTTGTCCAGCTCGTCGTCCCTGGCCTTGTCGCGTCGGATGCCACGCTTGAGATCTTCCGCGTTCTTGTCCGGCGGTGCCGGATCGAATTTCTCGGTCATGCAAGTGTCCTTTCGCTACCTCAAACGCCTTGAGCTCCTGACCGTTCCTTCAGAGGAACCAACGCTGTCCGGTTTGGTGTTGAATGGAAAACCAGAGGGCGCCCGCAGCGCGGGTCTCTTTCATTCAGGTTGCGCCTCCAGCTATAATGCATCCTGAGATAGTATACGCATCGTTCCATCAGGAGAATGCAATGAAAGCGTCGGTTCTTGCGTTAGGGGGCTTGCTGATTTTGTCGATCACATCAGCGAACGCAGCACCCAAAGCCACTGTCGCCCCGACCACGGCGGCCAGTTCGGTCGCATGTTCCACCTCGGGTGGCGGCTTTGGGAGCTATCCGTCAGGCTGCCGAAACGGAGCTAACTTCAAGACCTACAATGAATGCAAGGAATCAGGCGTCAAGCGCGGCTGGAGACACGAAGACATGGCGTGGTACTGCAGCGGTCTGGGACTGCAATAGCGAGCGGTCTTTGTGCTTTTCACGCCGCGAACTGGAGTGGCCCATGGAATGCACAATCCGTCCTGCACTTGAAGATGACGCCGCTCATATCAGCGCGGTCATCGTGCGTGCACTGCGGGAAACCAACGCGAAGGATTATCCGAACGAGGTCATCGAAAGGATCGTGCGCGGCTTCAGTCCGGACGCTGTGCGGCAGCTCATTGGGCAACGCACCGTTTTTGTCGCTACCATCCGCAGCCGCATCGTCGGGACCGCGAGCCTCGACGGGTCCGTCGTCCGCACTGTCTTCGTCGCTCCACACGTTCAGGCCCGCGGCATCGGCAAGCTGCTGATGGCCGAGATCGAGCGTACCGCACGCGAGCGCAACATCCCTTCGCTGACCCTTTCTTCCTCAATCACCGCTGAAACCTTCTACGCCGGCCTTGGATTCAGGGCGGCGCGCGACAGCTATCATGGTGACGAACGCACGATCGTCATGGAGCGATTGCTCGATGGCAGTTCGTAAGATGGGCTTGGCGCTTGCGAAACCCATCGCCCCTCATTGATCCTCCCCGCCAAATCCGCCACGATAGTGCCTCTCGCACTCGCGATGGAATGGAGCAAGGAAAGGCAAATGTCCGAGCTTCCTAGAGCTGGCCTGACTGAGCCGCCGGCGTCGACCATGCAGATGCTCGCGCACGCGCCCATGAGCGACGTCATCGATGCCTTGGCCGGCAGACGGATCACCGCGAGAGCGCTGGCGGAATTCTATCTCGCGCGCATCGCGGCCTATGACCGCGACGGGCCTAAGCTCAACTCGGTCCGTGCACTCAATCCCGATGCGCTCGCCGGCACGAGGCCGTCGGCCCAGCGGCCGCTGGCGGGCGTCCCTATCCTACTCAAGGACAATATCGCGACCGGAGACGAACAGCCGACCACGGCGGGCTCGCTGGCGCTGGAGGGCGCGCGCGCCAGGGATGATGCCACCATCGTCAAGCTGCTGCGGAGCGCCGGCGCGGTGATCCTGGGCAAGGCGAACCTGACGGAGTTCGCCAACATGCTCGCGATCGACATGCCCTCGGGCTATTCATCGCTGGGCGGGCAGGTAAGAACCCCTACGCACCAGGGCTGATGGACGAGCACGGCATCCCGGTTCTGACCCCAGGGGGCTCAAGCTCGGGTTCGGCGGTCGCGGTGGCGGCCGGACTGTGCGCGGCCTCGATCGGTACCGAAACCTCGGGCTCGCTGCTGCACCCCGCCAGCCTGAACGGCCTCGTCACCGTGAAACCGAGCGTCGGGCTGATCAGCCGCGCCGGCATCCTGCCGCTTGCGCACAGCCAGGACACCGCCGGTCCGATGACGCGCACGGTGCGCGATGCCGCGATGTTGCTGAATGTGCTGGCTGCCAAGGACCCGCTCGACCCAGCGACGCAAGAGCAGCGGCGGCCGGCCGACTACACCGCCGGCCTCGTCGCCGACGCGATGAAGGGCGCGCGCATCGGCGTGCCGAGCGACCCCGCTGACCCGCTGAACGATTGCTATTACGGCAAGCTGCCGGCGAAGTCGGCCAAGCTGATGGCTGAGGTGATCAAGGTGCTGGAGGATCTCGGCGCCGTCATCGTGCGCGCCAGCATGCCCACACTTGGCTGGATCGGTGGGCCGGGCACGACCATGGCTGTGCTCAACCGCAATCCGCTCAGCGCCCACAAAGGCACGGTCGCAAGGCCGCCGGTCGTCTTTCTGTACGAGCTGAAGCACGATCTCAATCTCTACCTGAGGGATTGGGCGACCAACACTGACATCAAGACCATGGCCGACATCGTGGCCTTCAACGCAGCAAACGCCGACAATGCGCTGCGTTTCGGACAGGACCACTTCCTCGCCGCTGACTTGACCAGGGGCGATCTGAGCGAGCCCGAGTACAAGTCCGCACGTGCCATGGACCTGCTCTCCGCCAGGACGCGCGGCATGGACGCCTATATGAACCAGCACGAGCTCGACGCGGTGCTATTCCCCGGCGCCTATGGCGCCGCAATCGCCGCCAAGGCAGGTTATCCCAGCGTCATGGTGCCCGGCGGATTCGTCTCGGGGACAGACGACGGCAAAGACACGCCCGACTATCCGCTCGGCGTCACTTTCGCAGGGCGCGCCTGGAGCGAGCACAAGCTGCTGCGTCTGGCGTATGCCTTCGAGCAAGCAGCCAACGCACGCAGGCCGCCGTCGGGTCTGCCCGAGCTGTGATGTCGCCCGTGTCAGCGCGAGCTGGCGAGACCGACGCTAGGACCAGCTTGATCCTCCCCGCCGGATAGACCACGATTGCCTCCTTACCGCTCACACCAAGAATGGGCGAGGAAACGCGCATGAACGCAACTTCCGGATACCAAAGCCGGTATCGCTACCGCCGCGCGGCGAGCACGTTCGAAGGAGGGGTTTGCAACGCTGCGCGCCTCTCGCTGAGCGCATGATCGAACAGTTCGAGCACCAGGCCGAAGGCTGCCAGCTCCTCTTCCTCGATGGCGCCGTCATCGTAGCAGCCAAGTGTTTCGACGATGATGGCGTCGACCTCCTGCTGCATGGCCAATAGCTCGTGGTCGAATTCCGCGGTGCGCACCTTGGAAACCAGCGCCAGAATTCTGTTGCGATGGCCAGTGTTCTCGTCGCGTTCATCCCGATTCAGATATTGACGCAGCCAGGCGCCGGCCGAGCCAATGCCGGAGAGAAGCAGGAGCGCAAACCAGAAGTAGTCGCCATATCTGTCGAGGAAGGTGCGCTCGGTCCCGTCGATCACGGCCGCCGCTCCCCGATGAACCGGCAGCTCGGCTTCCTTCTCGGTGTCCGGCTTGGTGATTTGCGCAGCGCCAGGCACCTGCCTGGCAATCGCCTGCCGGAGGGCAAATTGCTGGCGGTAAAACGCTGACACTGTCGTTTCGGACAAGGCTTTCCGGGCGACGATCAAATGGCTGACACTGACGGTCTCCACCTTGTCATCGGGCCAGGCTGGATTCGCATTGAAAATGCTTGGCGGAATTTCCTCCGATTCATAACGCGGATGCTTCAGGGCGATGGCTTCCGATGCGTCGATCGCGAGAAATTTCGGCTCGCCACGCGCCCGGGCGGTCGCGGCGACGGCGTCGGCAGTTATCTTGCTGTCGAGCGGACCGACAGCCATGAAGGCGTCGAGGCTCGGGTCACGCGCCAGCTCCTCGAGCTGGCCAGTGCCGAATTGAGTGACCGTGACCTTGTCCGGCTCCACACCGGCGGCGCTCAGGATGACTCTCAGCAACGCGGCGTTCGCCGGGGTCGCGCCGATCACCCCCACCCTGCGCCCTGCGAGATCGGCGACCTCCTTGATTTTGGGCGCCGGCTTTCGCTTGGAGCCCTTGCCCGCCGGTCCCGAAGAAGACCACAGCACGACGAAGTTCTTGCGCAAGATGACGACTGTTTGCGCGTCGGCCGGCATTTCCAGATCGCCGCGACCGACCGCAAGGTCGGCCTTGCCGGCACCGAGCAGAGCGAGAGCTTCGGCCGCTCCGGCGGTCGCGATCGGAGACAACCTCACCGTCCTGCTTTCGTTGGCAAAGGCCTCGGTCATCGCCTCGATCACCTTGTGATCGTTGCTTCCCGGCGGTCCGACGGCAATCCGAAGCGTTATCGGCCGCAGCGCGTAATACAACGTGCCCGCAGCGGCACCGAAAACGAGAAATCCGATGGCTAAAATCAGCAATAGGGTCTTCGTCTGTCTCCGCCCTCTGCGGGCTGCGTCACTGCGTTTCATCGGAGCATCAGACGAGGACATTTGCCGCTGCCGGTTGGAGGCCAAAATCGCTGCCTGTTTCGGAACAGTATCATGCTCTTCTGGAAAACGATAATGTCGGAGCAGCCCCAATAGTTTCTTGGCCCGGCGTGAGCCTTTCGAGCTTGCGCGATCATCTCTGATTCCGCACTTCACGTGGCGATGGCCGGATTGACGCCACACCAACTTGATCCCCCTCGCCAAATAGATCACCATCGTGCGATTGACCGCTCACGGTAGAATGGGCGAGGAAACGCGCATGAACGCAACTTCCGGATTTGGCCTCGTCGAGCGGGCACGGGCTATTGCGCCGCTGATCGCGCGCGAAGCCGACGAGATCGAGCGGACGCGGCGACTGACCGATCCCGTCGTCGGCGCGCTGATCGAGAACGGGCTCTATCGCGCGCTGCTGCCGCAGAACCTTGGTGGCGCCGAAGCGCCGCCGGAAGCCTTCATGCAGATGCTGGAGGAGATCGCGAAAGCGGATGCCTCCACCGCCTGGTGCCTCGGCCAATGCACGGTCTGCGCCATGATCGCGGCCTCGCTCGACCACGACACCGCGCAGGAGATCTTCAACACGGCGCCGGGCATCCTCGCCTGGGGCGCGATCGCGCATGAGGCGCGGGCGGTCGAAGGCGGCTATCGCGTCACGGCGCGCTGGGATTTTGCCTCCGGCTCGCGGCAGGCGAGCTGGCTCGGCGCGCATGTCCGCATCGTCGGAGCCGACGGCGCGCCGCGGAAAAATGCCGACGGCTCGGCGGAGGTGCGCACCATCCTGTTTCCGGTCGCGAGCGGCGTGCTGCACGACGTCTGGCAGGCGATCGGGCTCGCCGGCACCGGCACCGATTCCTACGAGGTCGCCGACCTGTTCATCCCCGAGCGCTTCACCGCGTTTCGTGACGTGCCGTCCGCGCTACGCGAGCAGGGTCCTCTTTACAGGATCGGCACCGGCTCGACGTTCAGCCTCGGCTTTGCCGCGGTGTCGCTCGGCGTGGCGCGCGCCACGCTGGATGCCGCGATCGCGCTGGCGCGCGGCAAGCATCAGTCGCTGGCGGCAAGCGCCATGCGCGACAACCAGGCGGTCCAGGGCCTGATCGGCCGCACCGAGGGCGACCTGCGGGCCGCGCGCGCCTATCTCTATGCGACGGCAAGTGCGATGTGGCGCGATCTCTGTACGACCGGCGAATTCAGCGCGGCACATCGGGGCTCGGTTCGCCTCGCCGCGACCTGGACCATCCACCAATCGGCCAAAGTGGTCGACACCGCCTATCACATGGCCGGCGCGACCGCCGTATTCCGCAGCAATCCGTTCGAGCGCCGCTTTCGCGACATGCACGCCATCGCTCAGCAGATCCAGGCGCGCGACACGCATTACGAGGATGTCGGTAAGATGATCCTTTCAGGGGACCGCTGACGTCGAGCAGTTACGAAAGTGCACGCACGCTGACCTATATTGAGTTGCCCTCCGGCGTCTTCGTCGCTGAACCTTCGTGAATTTTCTCCGACTAATTTCCATAGCTATAGGAACGACAGCTTTTCCGCTGTAACCGCGCCGACCACATGGAAGTGATGATTCCGAATTCTTCTTAGCGCGCTGGATTTGCGCAAGAGAGGTCCGTTATGGGCCGAACAGCTGGCAGGAAAGTCAGTTGCCATGCCATTCAGGGGCGTTCGCCGGGATGGCACCATGGTGGCATTCTCATTATCGCCATCCTCTGCATCGCATGCACTTTCCTGTTTGCGAGCGAGGCCGTGGCTCAATGCTCGGCGCGAGACGTCCTGCGGAATCACCTGAAGCTCAAGCAAGCGCCGTCTGGGCCGCAAATCCCAATCAAATCCGCCGTCGATGTCCCTGCGTGGAAGACGATCAGGATCGGGACGTTTGCAAACTTCTTCGCCCTCAGTAACGCTTTGGATGCGGCAGGTTGTGGCATCGGAAACTCGGCCGGCGAAATTCTCGCGCGGCCGACGTTTACCGTGAGCGCCACGACAACGAGCGTAGAGCTTTTCACGGTGTCGGCAGCCGAACTGGGCTTTCGGACCGACACTGCGTTGCTGGCAGACATCTACGCGCGCGCCAAACAATTGGGTTTCGGCCTGGCGGCTGCAGAAGTCGGACCACAACTGAGGCTTCAATATTTCGACCAGCCGATCGGTGAGTTTCTCATCATCGGAATGGAGCCAATCAGGACCTGGCAGGGCGCCCCCGTCATCTTGAATGTAGCCAATGGCGGCGCGGGACTTATCCTCATCGGCCAGGATGGCAGCGCCGACGCACAGATCCCCGCGGCATCCCGTTTTGTATTCGTGCGGTCCCATGAAACCGCTCCTGCCGAGGCCGTAACACTTGTCGGCCACTGAATTTCCGGGTTTGTGCATCTCGAGACGCAAGACAACAGGTCAGCACCTTAACCCTAGGCCACCAGCGCGGCGTCCTCGCCTACGCCGTCGATGCCGCGCTGCGCGGCGAGCAGGCTGATGATCTGCGCATTCGGCCGGGCCTTGCTGAACAGAAAGCCCTGGCCTTCGTCGCAGCCCTCAGTGCGGAGGCAGCTCAGCTCGGCTTCGGTCTCGACGCCTTCGGCGGTGATGGTGACGCCGAGGCCTTTGCCGAGGCTGACGATCGAGCGAATGATCGCCTGTGCCTCGCGATTGGCGCCGAGATCGCGCACGAAGGACTGGTCGATCTTGATCGTGTCGAACGGGAAGCTGCGCAGATAGCTCAGGCTGGAATAGCCGGTGCCGAAATCGTCCATTGAGATGCGCACGCCGAGCGCGCGCAGCGCGTGCAGCGTCGCCAGCACCTGGGCGCTTTTCTCCAGCAGCAGCGTCTCCGTGATCTCGAGTTCGAGCCGCCGCGGCGGCAGGCCGGAATGCTTCAGCGCATCCGTCACCACCGAAAGCAGATTGCCGCTGCGGAACTGGAGCGGCGACAGGTTGACGGCGACGCGGACGTCGTCCGGCCAGGTCGCGGCATCGTGACAGGCCCGGCGCAGCATCAGGCCGCCGAGCGGATTGATCAGCCCGGTTTCTTCCGCGACCGGAATGAACTCGGCCGGCGAGACCATGCCGCGCTCGGCATGCGGCCAGCGCACCAGCGCCTCGAAGCCGGTGATGCGGCCGCTCTGGAGGTCGATCAGCGGCTGATAGTACGGCCGCAGCACGTCGTTCTGAATGGCGTCGCGCAGCTCGACCTCGATCTTGCGGCGGGTCTGCGCTTTCGCATCGAGCGCCGCCTCGAAGAACGCGAACGATCCGCGCGCATCCAGCTTGGCGCGCGACAGCGCCATGTCGGCGCTCTTGAGCAGCTTTTCGGAATCGTCGCCGTCGCCCGGCGCCATCGCGATGCCGATGGAGGCACCGACCACCACGGAATGGCCGTCGAGCAGATAGGGATCGGCGATGGCTTCGAGCAGGCGCTTGGCCAGCAGCACCGCATCCTCGGGACGCGTCAGGCCGCTCTGCACGATGGCGAACTCGTCCGAGTTCAGCCGCGCCAGCGCGTCGTTCTCGCGCAAGGTCGAACGCAGCCGCTTGGCGACGCCACGCAGCAGCTTGTCGCCGACCGCGTGTCCCAGCGTGTCGTTGACCGCCTTGAAATTGTCGAGCCCCAGCATCAGCAGGGCGACCTTGTCGGTGCTGCGCCTCGTATGCAGCAGCATCTCGTCGACCTGCTGGCGCAGCAGATTGCGGTTTGGCAGACCGGTCAGCCCGTCATGCTGGGCCATGAAGGCGAGCCGCGCCTCGGCGCGCTTGCGCTCGGTGATGTCCATCAGCGCGAGCAGCACCGCGGGCCGCTCGGCATAGATCAGTTCGCGCGAATAGATCGCAAGGTCGATCAGGGCGCCGTCGGCCCTGACGTGCTTCCAGGTGCGTCCGGCCTGCTCCTCGCCGGCCGCATCGGCGGTCCAGGGCGGCTCACTGTCGAAAGCCTGAAGGGAACGGATCGTCAGCCGCTCGAACTCGGCGCGGCTGTAACCGTAATGGGCGACCGCGGCATCGTTGACGCCGAGGATGCGCTCATCGTCCAGCGCGCAGACGATCATTGGGACGGGATTGCCGTCGAACAGCAGGCGAAACGAGGCCTCGCGCTGCTTCAGCTCGGTGATGTCGACGCGCAGGCCGACGACGCCGCCGTCGTCGGTCAGCCGCTCGTCGATCAGGATGACGCGGCCGTCCGCCAGCTTCTGTTCGTGGCGCGCGCCGGGCTGATAGAGCCTTTGCAGCCGCTCGGCGATCCATTCTTCCTCATGGCCGGCAGCCTCGGGATAGTCGCCGCGGGCGACGCCGATGCGCAGCGTGTCCTCGAGGCGCGCGCCTTCCTCGAACAGATCGGCGGTCTTGCTGTAGATCTCCGCGTATTGCTTGTTCCAGAGGACGTAGCGGCCCTCGGCGTCGAGAAACACGATGCCTTGCGGCAGGATCTCGATGGCCTGGCGCAGGCGCTCATGGGATTTGCGCGCTTCCGCGATCGCGGCCTCAGCCTCGGCACGGCTGCGCAGAACTTCGTCGCGTTCGGACGGAAGATGAGGGGGGCGCGCAAAGCGCGGCTTGCGCGGGTGCAGGCCGCCGAGCACGCTGCCCATTCGCTTTTTCGGCTTTCGAAACCCCAAACTCAACTTCACTCGTCCCAGTCGCACCCAGCCCCGCAACTCTTGGGGCAAGTGTCTGAAAAAAAGGTAATCCTGGGTGGCATGGCGATGGGACGCACGGTCTGGCAGTCTCGACAAAACAGCCCTCATTGCCCGTTTGCAAGGCGCGGCCGTGCCGATGGGCGCTCCAAGCGCATCGCATTGTCGTCATCGGAGAACGAGATGGCGCAAAATTGCGCGCTGCCTTGAATCATTTCCGGGATCCCGCGCGCTTGCATGCAGAAGGGGGTGAGTACGCGTCCCACGCACGAATTTTGGTCAATGCATGAGAGGGTTATCGCATTGTTAAAAACCGGCCGGCCGACGCACCGGGAACTACGACTTCGAGACGATATTTCAGCGGAAGGACTGTTCCTTAACCCTGACGCTGTGTTGGGTTATAAGAATGTCAACATGAGTCCCCGCCGCCTCGCCCCTCTCCTGCTCGTCATGACGCTCCTGGCCGCCGGCGACGCGCTGGCCCAGGACAAGGGCAGCGTCAACCCAAAGCCGCTGCCGCCGCTCGCCAATCCAAACGATCCCACTATCGGCGCCAAGGAGCTGTTCGCGCGAAAGCTGCTGCCGTCGAAGGGACCGGCGCACGTCATCGGCTCCTATGTGAAGGGCTGCATCGGCGGCGCCGAGCAGATGCCGCTCAACGGCGACAATTGGCAGGTGATGCGGCTGTCGCGCAACCGCAGCTATGGTCACCCCGCGATGATCGCGCTGATCAAGCGGCTTGCGGCAAGAGCGCACAAGGACGCGGGATGGCCGGGCATCCTGGTCGGCGACATCGCCCAGCCGCGCGGCGGGCCGGCGCTGTCCGGCCATGCCAGCCACCAGATCGGCCTCGATGCCGACATCTGGCTGACGCCGATGCCTGACCATCGCTTATCGCGCGAGGAGCGCGAGGACATGTCGGCGGTGATGATGGTGCGCCCGGACCGGCTCGACATCGATCCGAAGGTGTTCACGCCGGGCCATGTGCTGGTGCTGCGCGACGCGGCGCAGGAGCCGGCGGTGCAGCGCATCTTCGTCAATGCCGCGATCAAGAAGGCGCTGTGCCGCGAGGCCAAGGGCGACCGTTCCTGGCTGTCGAAGATCCGGCCGTGGTGGGGCCACGACTATCACTTCCACATCCGCATGCACTGCCCGGCGGGCGCGAGCGACTGCGAGGGCCAGCCGTCGCAATCCGAGGACGAAGGCTGCAAGCCCTCCGATCTCGCCTATTGGTTCAGCGACGGCGTGCTGCACCCCAAACCCCCGCCGGAGCCCCCGAAGCCGAAACCGCCGATGACGCTGGCGCAGATGCCGGCGGCGTGCAAGGCCGTGCTGCACGCGGGCAATGCGAAGCCGTAAAACTCTCCGCCAGGATGACGAATTCCTGGTTGGCGCTATGCGAACCGTCGCCTTTGACCTGTTCCGCCACCCTGTTATGATGACCCAGCGATCGCTTGCCGGACCGTAAGTCCGTCGGGCCTGCCGGAACAGCGCTTCCGCCGGTCGCAAGCCTCATTCAACCCACGCCGTCTTGCGCGCGCCGCCTTGCGTGCCCTGAGCGCGCGCATGGAGCGCTGCCGATGTCCCGCCTTTCCGTGCTTTTTTCAGCTTTATTCCTTCTGGCCGCGGGCCTTTCGCCTGCTGGAGCCGAGGACAAGACCATCACCGTGTTCGCGGCCGCCTCGATGAAGAACGCGCTCGACGAGGTCGACGCCGCCTACACCGCCAGGACCGGCGTCAAATTCATCGTCAGCTATGCCGCAAGCTCCGTGCTCGCCAGGCAGATCGAGCAGGGCGCGCCGGCCGATGTATTCGTCTCCGCCGACACCGACTGGATGGATTACGCGATCTCCAAGAAGACTATCAACGAGCCGACCCGGGTCAATCTGCTCGGCAACAGCATCGTGCTGATTGCGCCGAAGGATTCCAGGCTCGACAACGTCCCCATCGGGCAGGGGTTCGACCTCGCAAAACTCGCCGGCGACGGCAGGATCGCGACCGGCGACGTCAAGTCCGTACCAGTCGGGAAATATGCCAAGGCGGCGCTGACGAGCCTGGGCGCCTGGCAGGCGGCGGAGCCGAAATTCGCGATGGCCGAGAGCGTGCGTGCCGCGCTGACGCTGGTCGCGCGTGGCGAGGCCAACCTCGGCATCGTCTATTCCACCGATGCCAAGGTCGAGCCCGGCGTGAAGATCGTCGGCACCTTCCCGGCGGATTCGCATCCGCCGATCATCTATCCCGTCGCTGCGACCGCGACGGCAAAGGGCGACACAAGCGACTATCTCGCCTTCCTGCGCTCGACCGCCGCCAAGACCATTCTCGAAAAATACGGTTTCAAGTTCCTGATCAGCCCCTCTACTTAATTTGCGATTTGATGCTCGACATCTCTCCCGCCGAATGGACCGCGATCCTGCTCTCGCTCAGGGTTGCCGTGATCGCGACGCTGGTGGCAACGCCGTTCGGCATTGCGCTGGCATGGCTGCTCGCGCGGCGTGATTTCTGGGGCAAGTCGGTGCTCGATGCGCTGGTGCATCTCCCGCTGGTGCTGCCGCCGGTCGTCACGGGTTATCTGCTGCTGCTCACTTTCGGCCGCCGCGGACTCGTCGGCGCTTTCCTGGCGGACCATCTCGGCATCGTATTCGCCTTCCGCTGGACCGGTGCCGCGCTTGCCTGCGGCCTGATGGCGTTTCCGCTGCTGGTGCGCCCGATGCGGTTGTCGATCGAGGCGATCGACCGCCGGCTCGAGCAGGCCTCCGAGACCCTCGGCGCCACTCCTTTCAAAGTGTTCTTCACGGTGACGCTGCCCTTGGCGCTGCCCGGCGTGCTCGCCGGCATGGTGCTTGGCTTTGCCAAGGCGATCGGCGAGTTCGGCGCGACCATCACCTTCGTCTCCAACATTCCCGGAGAGACCCAGACGATTTCGTCCGCGATCTATTCGCTGATCCAGACCCCGGACGGCGACGCCGCCGCGGGACGGCTCGTGATCGTCTCGATCGTGCTGGCGCTCGGCGCGCTGATCGCGGCCGAATGGTTCGCCCGCCGCGCCACCGCGCGCCTGCACGGGAATTGACCATGCTGCGCGTCGACATCGAAAAGCAGCTCGGCGAGTTCTCGCTGTCCGCGTCCTTCGCGAGCGAAGGCCGCGTCATCGGACTGTTCGGAGCGTCGGGCGCCGGCAAGACCTCGCTGGTCAACATGATCGCGGGGCTGCTGCGGCCCGACCGCGGCACCATCGTGATCGACGGCGAGACGGTCGACGACAGCGCGGCCGGCATTCATGTGCCGACCTGGCGCCGCCGCATCGGCTATGTGTTCCAGGATGCGCGGCTGTTTCCGCATCTCAACGTCGCGCAAAATCTCGACTATGGCAGGCGGATGAACCACCTCGCGCCCGATCCGGCGCAGCACAAGCGCGTCATCGAGCTGCTCGACATCGGCGCGCTGCAGGGTCGCCGCCCCGGAAAGCTCTCCGGCGGCGAGCGCCAGCGCGTCGCGCTCGGTCGCGCGCTGCTGTCGCGGCCGCGCCTGCTGCTGCTCGACGAGCCGCTCGGCGCGCTCGACGAGGGCCGCAAGCTGGAGATCCTGCCCTATCTGGTGCGGCTGCGCGATGAGGCCAACGTCCCCATGGTCTATGTCAGCCACGACGTCGCCGAGCTGCGCCAGCTCGCGACGCAGATCGTGATGCTGAAGCAGGGCCGCGTGACGTCGTTCGGCGGGGTGAAGGTGCTGACGTGAGGGGTCCGTTGAGCAGGCAACGGATGAGGCAAGCCGCCGGCCCACCCTCCGCCGTCGTCCTGGCGAAAGCCAGGACCCATACCGCGTGATCTATCAGCGGCAGGTGGTGTGCGTACCAGCGAAGAAAACGTAACTGCCGGTGTTCGCAAAACTACTCCCCGGGGTAATGGATCGTACCGCGAGCGGCGATCGCGCTGCATTGGATGGTGGCGGTGCCGGCCGAGTGATCCTCGCCGACACCGCTACCGAGACCCGCCACTACCAGCCGCGATCGACGTTGCGCACCTCACCCGTTCGCGCGTCCACATCGACCTCCATCCAGCGGCCGGCGCGATCACGGCCTTCGATCTGCCATTCGTCGCCGAGGAACTCGGTGTGCGAGACGGTCATGACGCCGATGTCGGTGGCGACGTCGAGCGCGACCTGCATCGAGATCTGATCGCCGGTGTCATAGGCCATCGCGGGCGCGGCCGATCCGAGCCCGATCGCGACGATGGCCGGCAAGATGAGCTTTCGCATGGATTACTCCTGTCGGATGCGTTTACGCCGCTAAGAACGAGCGGCATCGCGGAGCGTTCCGGGAGCAGCGGTCACGAAGACGCGCAAATCTTCGGCGGTTGCGGCGATTTGGGGGCGGTTCCAGCGTTGTCGCCATCGCTCTCCGCCGTCGTCCGGCGAAAGCCAGGACCCATTACCCCAGAGAGGAGAGTGGGTGGGCCAGATCGTCACCACCAGCCTTCGCAAAACAGCTGACGGTGGGTATGGGTCCTGGCGCCTGTGCGCAATTGCGCACTAGGCCAGGACGACGAAGAAGCAGACGTGCGCTTCATCAATGACCGCCAACGCGGATGTGGCGTTAAACCCCAGCCACCGAGCTCCACAGATCCGCCAGCTTGCGCCGCAGGACCTGCCTGCGCGTCAGCGGCGCGGGCGTTTCCTCGTCTTCCGGCAGGCGCAGGCCGACGACGTTGACTCGGCCACCGGAGATGGAGCGCGCCACGAGCACGATCGGATCCAGCACGAGCTCCGCGCCCTCTTTCGGCGCGCGGTCGAGATGGACGTCGAAATAATCAGCGAGCGTGTGCCCGCGCTCGTCCTCGCCGACCTCCACGCCGTAGATCTCCGCGAGCTCGGCGAGCGTGTGCTCGCCGGAGACCATGAAGTCGCCCAGCAGATGCGGGTCCGGCGCTGAGCTCGGCTGCATGTCGACGAAGAAGCGGTCAAGCGATTCGGCCTTTTCCGGCGGCGCCAGCAGATAGATGTAATCGCCGGGCGCGATCGGCTCGGCTTCCGCCGGCGTCAAAATGTTCTCCTTGCGGATCACCAGCGTCGGCTTCGACCAGGACGGGATCAGGCCTCGGCGAAAATACAGGCTCTTGGACCGCACCGGATAGCCGACGAGCTGCTGCTCGAGCTGGCCGGGCAAGTCCAATTCGACACGGCGCGGGCCGCGTTCGGCGCGCGGCAGCGCCACGTGCAGCTTGCGCGCGGCCGGCCCCAGGGTCCAGCCTTGCAGGAGGAGCGAGATGATGACGACGACGAAGGCGACGTCGAAATAGAGATAGGCCTTCGACAGCCCGACCAGCATCGGGATCGAGGCCAGGAAGATCGCGACCGCGCCGCGCAGGCCGGTCCAGGCGATGAAGATCTTTTCGCGCCAGTTGAAGCGGAACGGCGCCAGGCAGACGAACACGGCGATCGGCCGCGCCAGCAGCATCAGGACGAATGCGATCCCGACCGCCGGCAGCACGCTGCCGCCGAGCCGGCTCGGCGAGACCAGCAGGCCGAGCAGGACGAACATCACGATCTGCGCCAGCCAGGTCGCGGCGTCCAGGAAGGCCACCACCGAATTATGCGCGCGGGTCGGGCGGTTGCCGATGATGATCCCGGCGAGATAGACCGCGAGGAAGCCTGAGGCATGCATGATCTGCGAGCCGCCGAAGATGACGAGCGCGGCGGTGGTGACAAACGGCGCATGGAGGCCCTGCGGCAGCGCGACCTTATTGAGCGCGATGACGACCAGACGCCCGCCGATCACCCCGACGACGGCGCCCAGCACGGCCTCCTGGGCGAACTCCATCAGCACATGCGCGGCCGTGCCTGTTCCCAGCGAGATGTACTCGACCAGCATCAGGGTCAGGAAGATCGCGAAGGGATCGTTGGTGCCGGATTCCACCTCCAGCGTCGCGCCGACGCGCGGGCGCAGGCGCAGGCCCTGGGTATGCACCAGCAGGAACACTGCGGCCGCGTCAGTCGAGGCCACCACGGCGCCGACCAGCAGCGACTCCGTCCAGTTGAGGTCGAGCGCATATTTCGCGAACGGCGCCGTGATCAGCGAGGTCAGCAGCACGCCGACGGTCGCGAGCACCATGGAAGGCGCGAGCACGGTGCGGATGCTGGCAAAGCGGGTCCGCAAGCCGCCGTCGAACAGAATCAGGGCGAGCGCGACCGAGCCGACCAGATAGGTGGTTCGGACGTCGTCGAACTGCAGCTGTCCGGGACCGGAATCGCCCGCGAGCATGCCGATCGCGAGGAAGACGAGCAGAAGGGGCGCGCCGAAGCGCAGCGCAAGCAGGCTTGACAGGATCCCGGCCAACACCAGGACGGCACCGAGCAATATGGCGAGGCTGACACTGTCGAGGGAAGCCATCCACCTTCCGGGTACGAAATCGCTGGAATTGCATCCTTATCGTCGGCGGACTCCCACGCCAACCCATTTTCTCCCGCTCGCGGCAATCTGCCCGCATTTTGCGGCCTTAACGCACTTCACTTGGCGGTGTATCGGTGGTCCGGCCGCGCCCTTTGTGGGATTCTCCGGCGCGCTCGAATCAACGCCTCCCGCCCGCTCCCCGACGAGACCGATAGACATGGACCTCAAAGACTTCATGGAGTTCGTGCAGACCACCGCGCGCAGCGTCGGGGCGGAAATCTCCTCGCCCTGGTTCTACCTGCAATTCGGGCTCATTCTGGCCGCGGCCGGCATCGCCTATGCCGCGGAAGCCGCCGTTCGCAGCCGCGTCGACATGACCTCGCTGGCGATGCGCTGGCCGCTGCCGCTCCGGCACTTCGTCCGGGTGATGGTCTCCAGCGCCTCGACGGCGGTTTTCACCCTGCTCGTGATCGTCTCCCGCGTGGTCATGTACCACGCGACCTGGCCGAGCCGCAGCTATCTCCTGATGGTCGCCGCCAAGCTGGGGCTGGCCTGGCTCGCGATCCGGCTCTTGACCTCGGTGCTGCGCAACGCCTTCATCGTCAAGCTGGTGTCGATCACGGCCTGGTTCGTCGCGGCGCTCTCGATCCTCGGCCAGCTCGATGCGACGGTCGACCTGCTCGACTCTTTCGCCATCGTGCTCGGCGGCCTGCGGCTGACGCCGTTGCTCGTGATCAAGGCGGGTGCGCTGCTGCTCATCGCGCTCTGGCTCACCAACATCGCCAGCAATTTCGCCGAGAGCCGGATCAACTCGACCACAGATCTGACGCCATCGGTGCAGGTGCTGCTGGTCAAGATCATCCGCATCGGCCTGCTTGCGGTCGCGATCGTGATCGCGCTCGGCACGGTCGGCATCGATCTCTCGGCGCTCGCGGTGTTCTCCGGCGCGGTCGGCGTTGGCATCGGTATCGGCCTGCAGAAGATCGTCGCCAATTTCATCTCGGGGATCATCCTGCTCGCCGACAAATCGGTGAAGCCCGGTGATCTCGTCACCATCGGCGACAACACCGGGCGGATCAGCGCGATGAAGACGCGCTATATTTCCGTCGCCGCCGGCGATGGCCGCGAATTCCTGGTGCCGAACGAGGATCTGGTGACGCAGAAGGTCGTCAACTGGACCTACACCGACAAGAACACGCTGGTGAAGATCGCCTTCGGCACCAATTACGACGCCGACCCGCGGCTGGTCTGCAAGCTCGCCGCCGAGACCGCGGCCGCTCACCCGCGCGCGCAGAAGGGCAAGCCGCCGAATTCCATCCTGACCGAGTTCGCCGAAGCCGGGATGAAGTTCTCGCTCACCTTCTGGATTGCCGACCCCGACGGCATGGACAACGTCAAGAGCGACGTGATGCTGGCGCTGTGGGACGCCTTCAAGCGCGAAGGCATCCGGGTTCCCTACCCGGTTCGCGAAATCCGCGTCCGCGGCGGCGCCCTGCCGGTGGAAACCATCATGGAAGTCCCGAATTAGGCCCGCTTTCAGGCGCAAGGCAGGGCAGGCCTGACTTGCATGAAGGCGCGCAATCATTAAATTGGGCGCGAAATCAAGCCTTTCCGCCGATATCGAGCCCACCCCAGAAGATTGCGCCCGCATGAGCTACGTCGAAGCTACCGATACCTCGCTCCGCAAGACCGGGCAGATCAAGCTGCATGGACCAAGCGCCTTTGCCGGCATGCGCAAGGCGGGAGCGCTGGTGGCGAAGTGCCTCGACGAGCTCACCGACATCGTCGGGCCCGGCGTTCCGACCGACCGCATCGACCAGTTCGTCCGCGACTTCGCGTTCAGCAACAATGCCTATCCGGCGACGCTGATGTATCGCGGCTACCGCTATTCAACCTGCACCTCGCTCAACCACGTGGTCTGCCACGGCATGCCCGGCGACCGTCCGCTGAAAGAGGGCGACATCGTCAACATCGACGTCACCTTCATCGTCGACGGCTGGTACGGTGATTCCAGCCGGATGTATGCAGTCGGCCCGATCGCACGCAAGGCGGAGCGGCTGATCGAGGTGACCTATGAGGCCATGATGCGCGGCATCGCCGCGGTGAAGCCCGGCGCCACCACCGGCGACATCGGCCACGCCATCCAGAGTTTCGTCGAGCCGCAAGCCATGAGCGTGGTGCGCGATTTCTGCGGCCATGGCCTCGGGCGCATGTTCCACGACGAGCCGAACATCATCCATATCGGCCGGCCCGGCGAGGGCGTGCAGCTCAAGCCCGGCATGTTCTTCACAATCGAGCCGATGATCAATCTCGGCAAGCCGCATGTGAAGATCCTCTCCGACGGCTGGACCGCCGTGACTCGCGACCGCTCGCTATCGGCGCAGTTCGAGCATTCGGTAGGCGTCACCGCCACCGGCGTCGAGATTTTCACGCTGTCGGAGCGGCACGGCGAGAAGCAGATCGGGTGATCCCGGCGGCTGACGTTCGCATTCGCCGGCTGGCGTGAAACGGATTTGCCGCCGCAATTGACGGTTGCAAAAACGGTTATCCGCGGCAATGCTGGCGGCCGATGCCCGCCAAGACCGACCACGACAAGAGCAAGCCCGAAGAAGCGCCGCACTATCTCGGCCATCGCGAACGGCTGCGCGAGCGCTTCTACAGCGCGGGTGCGGACGCGCTCAGCGACTACGAGCTGCTGGAGATGGCACTGTTTTCGGCGCTGCCGCGGCGTGACACCAAGCCGCTGGCGAAGTCGCTGATCAAAATTTTTGGCTCGTTCGCCGAGGTCGTGCACGCGCCGGTGGCGCGCCTGCGCGAGGTAGACGGTGTCGGCGAGTCCGCGATCCACCAGCTCAAGCTGCTCGCGGCGGCGGCGCATCGCGTCGCCAAGGGCGGGGTCAACAGCCGCAACGCGCTGTCGTCCTGGAACGAAGTGATCGACTATTGCCGCACCAGCATGGCGTTCGCCGACAAAGAGCAGTTTCGCCTGCTGTTCCTCGACAAGCGCAACCAGCTCATCGCCGACGAGGTGCAGCAGACCGGCACCGTCGATCACACCCCGGTCTATCCGCGAGAGGTGATCAAGCGCGCGCTGGAATTGTCCGCGACCGCGCTGATCCTGGTGCACAACCACCCCTCAGGCGATCCCTCGCCCTCGCAGGCCGACATCCAGATGACCAAGGCGATCATCGACATCGCAAAACCGCTCGGCATCGCCGTGCACGACCACATCATCGTCGGCAAGAGCGGGCATGCGAGTTTGCGCGGGATGCGGCTGATCTAGTAGCAATATCGCGGATCGACCGGGACATAGGAGCCGTCCCGGCGCTGCGCGTAGCAGCCGCGCTGATAGGCGTAATAGCCGGAGCGGCGGCGTTCGCCCTCGGAGGCGATCGCAGCGCCCGT
The DNA here is from genome assembly GCF_023073515.1 of Bradyrhizobium sp. 17. Classification (NCBI taxonomy): domain Bacteria; kingdom Pseudomonadati; phylum Pseudomonadota; class Alphaproteobacteria; order Hyphomicrobiales; family Nitrobacteraceae; genus Bradyrhizobium; species Bradyrhizobium sp. 17. The sequence continues at coordinate 110,433 of NZ_JADPJQ010000113.1, forward strand.
GCCGGCACCGACGACGGCGCCGATGGCGGCGCCGCGGCCTCCGCCGATGGCGCCACCCACGATCGCTCCACCGACGCCACCGAGGATGGCACCGCCAATGGCGTCCTGCGCCGCCGCCTCATGAGCCGGCATCGCGATCACGACCGCCAGACATGCCGCGATAGCGAAACTTCCAATGCGAAGACCTCGAAGCATGCTCGCCCTCCCCTGTGGTCAGACGAGTCATAGCGCCGCAGCCGGATTCGGACCAGAAAAATCACCATTTCGGGACCCGGCGCGTCACGCTATGGCGTCGGAGGCTCGGATCGAAGGCGGCTCAGACCATGGCGCATGCGCAGCACGGGCCGGCCGCTTCATCTCATGCATCGACCCAGCGCTGCACGGCCTCGGCGGTGTCGGCTGGCGTGGTGTTGAAGCAGATCGCGGCGTCGGGCGCCAGGCGGTGGACGAGGTTGAGCACCTTCTCGAACAGCAGCAGACGCTCCCGAGGCTCGCGCAGCCCCGCGCCGATCACGATGCAGTCGAAATTCTCCTCGCGCAACGCTACCGTGACGGCGGCTTCCGCCGCGGCATCGAGATCGATCAGGCAACTCGTGACCTCGTAACCGAGATCGCGCAGGCGCAGCAGCTGCGCATCGATATAGTTGCGCACGAGCTCCGGCGTGAGCTGCGGGAATGCGCTGTAGTCCGCGTTGCCGGGTTCGATGCCGATCGCGAGGACGCGCGTGGTCATGTTGGACTCCCTGGCCAGACTGCCTCGCGTCGCTAACGGGGCAGCGGCCCTGCCGGTTCCGTCGCGGACCGCCGCCCTGATCCCGGTCCTGCCGCTCATTTTCCCGGCGAGGTTGTAACCCACTTCACACGCGGCGCCCCGGCGGCCTGCCAGACTTGCAGGAGATCACGCTGGCCTCACGCCCTGATCACGGCACCTGGTTCATTTCGACTGACGCGCAGTTGCGAAAACTCATTCATTGCGGGAGCGGAAAATGATTTCATTCGAGAGTCTGAAAAGCGAATACGAGCGTAATTGGGCCAATCTCGAGATCCGGCCTTCGCGCCTCTCCGACGCGAACGCGATCGCGCGCAAAGCCATCAACGGCAAGGCGACCTATCAGCAGATCGAGCGGTTGACCGGCGTGCCCTGGTATTTCGCTGCCCTCTGCCACTACCGCGAATCCAATTTCGATTTCGACACCTATCTCGGCAACGGGGAAACGCTCCATCGCGCGACGACGCTCGTTCCGAAAGGACGCGGTCCGTTTGCCACGTTCGTGGACGGCGCCGTGGACGCCTTCAGAATCGAGAATTTTGTCGGCGCTCACGACTGGGGGATCGCGCGGATTCTGTTCCGGCTCGAAGCGTTCAACGGCTTCGGCTATCACGCCAAGGGCTGCAACTCGCCCTATCTCTATGGCGGTTCGACGCTGTATGGCCCGCCCGAGGCAAGGGCCGGAAAATTCGTCCGCGATCATGTGTTCGATTCGAACCACGTCGATTCCCAGCTCGGCACCGCGGTGATCCTGCATGCGATGATGTCGCTGGATTCCTCGATCACCCTCGACGGCAGCCCGCAATTCGCAAGCCGCGCCGAGCCGGAGGACGACGCGGCGTCGACGATCGTCCTCATGCAGCAGGCGCTCAACAAGCTCGGCGCCAATCCGCCGCTCGCGGAGGACGGCATCAGCGGGCCGAAGACCAGGGCCGCGGTCTCGCAGTTTCAGCAGCAGAACGGCCTGAGAGATACCGGACTTCTCGACGGCGCCACCGTCGGCGCCCTCACGCGCGCGGCGCAGTCGGGCCCCACCGGACCGACCGGCGATGTCTCCCGGATCATGAAGCGGCTGGAGGACCTCGCGCAATTGCTGCGGCCGCCGGTCGGCGGTGTGACGCCGGCAACGACGACATCGGGCAATACGCTGCCCGCCACCAATGATCCGATCAGCCTGTTCGAACGGCTCTTTTCCCTCGTCAACAAGTCAGCCCCCATGCCAGGACCAGTCACCCTCACCCCAACCAGCCCCGCTCCCGTCGACCAGTTGAAGCAGGTCGTCGACCTGCTCGGCACCTTGCTCAACCGGGACGGCAAGCCCGTCCTCGGCCAGGTCAATGGCGCGCTCGGCGAGACCATCGGCAAGATGCTCGACGGCAAGAAGACTGCGCTCGGCATCGGCGGCTCGCTGATCACGGCGCTGCTGTCGTCGGTGACGGCGAGCCCCAATGCGGGAGGCCTTGCCGGGTTGCTCGGGACGCTCGTGTCGGCGGTGCCGGGCCTCGGCCAGTTCGCGATGCCGATCTCGCTGGCGCTCACAGCCTGGGGCGTGCTCGGCAAGATGGAGAAGTGGGCCCAAGGCACAGCGCCGCCGCCCAAGCCGACGACGTAGCCTGCCACCATCCTTCGAGACGCCCGCCTATGGCGGGGCCCTCAGGACGAGATTGCGTTTCGCGGCGCTACTGCCGCAGCATGATCAGGGGATCGGCGGTATCGGGGACGCGCCGCCATTGCGCGTTGTCGTCGGCCTCGAACTGCCAGGCCTCGCCGGCCTTCGACAGCAGGATGATCTGGCCGCGGTCTAGCCGCCATTGCGTCGGGTTGAACTGCGCGATGGCCGCATCGCATTTCGGCTTGAGGAAGACCTGGAAATTGTCCGGCCCGGCTTCCGTGTTGGTCAGCGTTAGCCCGCAGACAGGCTGGCCGTTGCCGCGCACGATCGACCAGTCGCCGATCATCTGGTCCATCGACTTCGCCATCGAGCGGGCGGCGGCGAGGTCTTGCAGGATGTAGACGCCCTCGCCCTGCCGCAGGCCCTCGAAGATGCCGGCCTCGACCTCGGTGAAGTCGATCACGGCCTCACCGCTCGCATCCTGCAAGCGGACGATGTCGAGACCCCTGACGCTCCAGGCGACGATGTCCTTGGTGAAAGGCAGCGCGGCCTTGCAGGCCGGCTCCAGCTCGAGCTTGAAGCCCTGCGCCGCGGCGTCGGCCTTGAGCGTGACGACGCAGGTCTTGCTGCGCTCGGTGGTCGAGAGCTCCCACTGCCCGGGCATCTCCTTCTTCAGGGTCGTCGTATCCTGCGCCTGCGCGATGCCGATCGCGGCCAAGCAGGCCACGACGGCGAATGTAACGACGCGAAGAACTCCCATCAGCGTCCCTTGAACGGCGTTTCGGCAACCGGCGTCAACGGCGCCTTGCCTGAGAACCAGGACTTGAGATTGTCGACCACGAGCTGATCCATCGCGTTGCGCGTCACCACCGAGGCCGAGCCGATATGCGGCAGCAGCACCACATTCTGCATGGCCTTGAGCTCGTCCGGCACGTTCGGTTCGGCCGCGAACACGTCGAGGCCGGCCGCGAGGATGGTGCCGGACTTGAGCGCCTGGACCAGCGCCGGTTCGTCGATCACCGAGCCGCGCGCAACGTTGACCAGCACCCCGCGCGGGCCGAGCGCCTTCAGCACCTCGGCGTTGATCATCTTGTTGGTCGAGGCGCCACCGGGCACGATCACCATCAGCGTGTCCACCGCCTTCGCCATCTCGATCAGGTCGGGGTAGTGCTTGTAGGAGACGTCCTTGGACGGGTTGCGGGTGTGATAGACCACCGGCACCAGCGAGGCATCGAGCCGGCGCGCGATCGCCTGTCCGATCCGGCCCATGCCGACGATGCCGACCTTGCGGTCGCGCAGCGAGCCGACGCTGAGCGGATAGTTCTGGGTCTGCCAGAGACCGGAGCGCACATAACGGTCGGCCTTGATGAACTCGCGCACCGTGGAGATCAGAAGCCCCATCGCGACGTCGGCGACCTCCTCGGTCAGCACGTCGGGCGTATTGGTGACGATGATGTTATGCTCGGCGGCGTATTTGGCATCGACGTGGTCGTAGCCGACGCCGAAGCTCGCCACCATCTCGATCTTGGGCAATTGCGACAGCGAATCCCGGTCGGCGCGCACGGTGTGATAGGTCACCGCCACGCCGCGGATCTTTTCGCGGATCGCCGGCGTCAGCCGCTCGAGATCGCCCCGCGTCTCCGCCTTGTGCACGACGAAATGATCGGAAAACCCGTTCTCGAGGATCGGCCGGACCGGCCCATAAATCAGAAGGTCGATCTTTTCGGACGAAATCGAACCGGTGGTCATCAGTTGTCCTTTCCAAGCGCGCTCTCGTGCCAGCGCCGTAAGACGAGGTGGGAAACTAGCGCCAGCACCCCATAGATGACAATCCCGGCCAGCGACAACAGCAGCAGCGCTGCGAACATGCGGGGTATGTTCAAGCGGTAGCCGGATTCTGCGATCCTGTAGGCGAGCCCGGAGCCGGCGCCGGCCGTTCCCGCCGCGATCTCGGCCACGACCGCGCCGATCAGCGACAGGCCGCCGGCAATGCGCAGGCCGCCGAGAATATAAGGCAGCGCCGCCGGCAGCTTGAGATAGCGCAGGGTCTGCTGTGGCGAGGCGCCATAGAGCTGGAACAGGCCCGCGAGGTTGCGATCGACCGAATTGAGCCCGAGCGTGGTATTGGACAGCACCGGGAAGAAGGCGACGATGAAGGCGCAGACCACGACCGCGGTCTGCTGCTCCAGATAGATCAGCAGCAGCGGCGCGATCGCGATGACCGGCGTGACCTGAAGCACCACGGCATAGGGGAATAGCGATGCTTCCACCCATTTGGACTGGTTGAACAGCAGCGCCAGCGCGATGCCGCCGACGCTGGCCGCGACAAAACCTTCAAGCGTGGTCAGCAGCGTCGCGGCAAGCGATTGCGACAGCACCGCCCAATCCTTGATCAGTGTCGCGAATATGACCGAGGGCGCCGGCAGCACGTAAGGCGGGATGTCCTTGATCCGGACCACGAGCTCCCAGGCGAGCAGTCCCGCCGCGAACACGATGACCGGTAGCGCGAAGCGCACCGCGCGTTGCGCGCCGGACGGCTTCGCAGTGACGGAAGCTTGCGCGTTCATAGCGTCGACTGCCCTGCATAGGACGGCGCCAGCGCCGCCGACACTTTCCGGCAATAATCGGAATAGGCGACTGAAGTGCGAAACTCCTCGCCACGCGGCTCGACCGTCTCGACGCGGAAGTCGGCCTGGATGCGGCCCGGCCGCGCGGTCATGACCACCACGCGCTGCGACAGATAGACGGATTCGAACACCGAATGCGTGACGAAGATGACGGTCTTGCCGAGCCTGCGCCACAGCGCGAGCAAATCGTCGTTGAGGCGGAAGCGCGTGATTTCGTCGAGCGCCGCGAACGGCTCATCCATCAGGAGGATATCAGGGTCTGTGACGAGCGCGCGCGCCAGCGACACCCGCATCTTCATGCCGCCGGAGAGCTCGCGCGGAAAGGCGTCGGCAAAATCGGCAAGCCCGACGCTTGCGAGCGCCTCATCGGCGCGCGCGCGCGATTCCGCCTTCGGAACGCCTGAGAGCTTCAGCGGCAACCGCACATTCTCGCGCACGCTGGTCCAGGGCATCAGGGTCGGTTCCTGAAACACGAAGCCGATGCCATGACCTGGGTGAACATGACCTGGCTGCGGTGTGCCCTCACGACGCGCCAGCCGGACGATTCCTGACGACGGCGCGCTGAGTTCGGCGATCAGCCGCAGCGCCGTCGACTTGCCGCAACCTGACGGCCCCAGCAGCGAGATGAACTCGCCCTTGCGCACCGCAAGATCGAGCGGGCCGAGCGCCATCAGGCCGTTGTCATAGGCCTTCGTCACGCCGCGCAGGCTGACAGCCAGAGCCGTCAGGCCGGTCTCGACCCCCGCCGACGTTTGGACTGATGACATCGGCCCTGCGCTACGGCTTGCTCGGGCGCAGCTCGGCGCCGACGCCCTTGTTGACGAAGCGCAGCGTATAGGATTTGCGGAAATCGAGGTCCGCCTTCACCACGCCCGCCTTCACCATCTTGTTGAAGAAGGAGGTGTAGCGCTCGTCGCTCATCGCGCCGATGCCGTTCTTCAGCGAATCGCCGGAATCGACGATGCCGTATTCCTTCATCTTGGCGACGGAATAGGCGAGCAGCTCGTCCGTCATCTCCGGATTGAGCTTCTTGATCATGGCGTTGCCCGCTGAATTGTCGCGGTAGATGTAATTGTACCAGCCGACCATGGAGGCATCGACGAAGCGCTGCACCAGGTCGGGCTTCTTCTCGACGACGTCGCGGCGGCTCTCGATCAGGGTCGAATAGGTGTTGAAGCCGTAATCGGCGAGCAGCAACACGTTGGGCTTGAAGCCCGCGGCCTTCTCGACCGCGAAGGGCTCCGAGGTGACGTAACCCTGCATCGCGCTCTTGGGATTGGCGATGAAGGGCTGCGGATTGAAATTGTAGGGGCGAACGTTCTTCTCGCTGAAGCCGTATTCGGACTTCAGCCACTGGAAATAGCTGGTCATGCCCTCCTTGGAGACGAACAGCGTCAGCGGCTTGAGGTCCTCGATCTTGGCGACCTTGGCATCGGGCTGCGTCAGCATCACCTGCGGATCCTTCTGGAACACCGCGGCGATGGTGACGACCGGGACGTTGTTGGCGACTGCGTCGAACGACATCAGCGTGTTCGCGGCCATGAAGAAATCGATCTTGCCGGCGATCAGCAGCATCCGGTTGTTCTCGTTGGGCCCGCCGGGCACGATGGTGACGTCCAGCCCGTATTTCTTGTAAGTGCCATCGGCGACGGCCTGGAAAAAGCCGCCATGCTCGGCCTCGGCGACCCAATTGGTGCCGAACATGACCTTGTCCAGGGTTTCGGCGCGGGCCGGGACGACCGAGACGAAAGCGGCCATCAGGCCCGCCGTTAAGGCTCGCCGCAGATGAGAGGGGCTCATGATGGGACTCCGTCGATCGCTTCTAGCCGATGTCCAAGCAACGCGATAAAACCGCAAGACATTCGGGGACGCGAGCCGGCCTGGCCCGCGTCCCCTGATACCCTAAATTACGCGACAAATTCGGGCAAAGAAACCTTGATGACGCCTTCCCGCGATTGGACCGAGATTCGCTGGGCCGATGCCAGCCTCGCGGAGGTTTCGCGCTGGATCGCGGTGCTGCCGCTGGCCGCGACCGAGCAGCACGGCCCGCATCTGCCGCTCGAGACCGACGTGCTGATCGCGGACGCCTATCTCGCGCGCGTGCGCGAGCTCCTGCCCGAGCGCGCTCCGGCCACTTTCCTGCCCGTTGAACCGATCGGGATTTCCACCGAGCATATCGACTATCCGGGCACGCAGACGCTGCCGACTGACATCGCGTTGAAAAAATGGACCGCGATTGGCGAGGACGTCGCGCGCCGCGGAGTGAAGAAGCTCGTCATCGTCACCAGCCATGGCGGCAACAGCGCGGCCATGATGCTGGTCGCGCAGGATCTTCGCGCGCATCGGAAACTGTTCGTGGTGACGACGTCGTGGTCGCGGCTGTCGGGCGCGGACAAGCTGTTCCCGGCCGACGAAGTGCGCCACGGCATCCACGGCGGCGCCATTGAAACCTCGATCATGCTGGCGCGCTATCCCGATCGGGTGCGCATGGATGCGATCGCGAATTTTCCCGCGAGCAGCATCGCGATGGAGCAGCAATATCGCTGGCTGTCGACGCAGCGACCCGCGCCGTTCGCCTGGCAGGCGCAGGATCTCCACGCGAGCGGCGCCGCCGGCAACGCGACGCTAGCCGTGGCCGCGAAGGGCGAGCAGCTGATCGACCAGGGCGCCCGCGCTTTTTGCGAGCTGCTTGCCGAGGTTGATAACTTCGACGTGAACAGGCTCGCAAAAGGCCCGCTCGGCTAGCGCTCATCCTTCTGGAATCATTCAGGAAAGAGCCAGACTCGAGCTCCGCCTTTGCCGAGTTCGAACCGGACGCGCGGAGCCTCCGTCCAACTCGGTACGCGGGCCACAAGGGACCGCCTCAACCCGGATGGAGTTTCACATGTCGATTAAGACCAAGATTTTCGCAGTTGCCCTCACCGCGCTCACCCTGACCGGCAGCGTCGTGGCCACCACCTCGCAGGCGCAAGCCAAGCCGCTCGGCTGGGGCGTCGGTGTCGGCCTGGGCATCGCCACCGCCGCCGTCGTCGGCTCCGCGATCGCCGCCAGCAACGATCCCTATTACAACGGCTATCACCGCTGCGGCTGGGCCGCCCAGTACAACGCCTTTGGCCAGTACGTCGGCCGCGTGCGTACCTGCTTCTGATTTGAGTCCCTGAGGCCGATCTCACGTGGATCCCGCGTCCGACACGGGCGCCTCATCCACCCCGTGTCGTGCCCCCGACCCCGCCCGGATGTCCCCCCGGGCGGGGTCAACCGTTTTGGACCTTGGAATTTGTTGCAGTCCCGTCACATCGCGGTGCGAACCATCTCCTGCGACAATCCGCACTAGTTGCTACTGCGAATTAATCGCAATAAGGTTTCCAGAGACTCAGGGGCTTGGGAAGAAATCGCGCCGGATCGAGATCATCTCGACCGATCGCGGAGCACCTAATCCTGATGACAGGGTCGCCGCGAATCGGCAGGGATAGTGCGGCGAGTGGACACACTCGCTTTGGGGGCGTGCGTTTTGACGTTGAGGGGTCACCGTTACAGGTATTTGCGAACGGCCGCGGCGATTGCCACGGGCGTCTTGACTTTGCCCGCCAGCAGCCGCGCGGCTGATCTGCCGCTGAAGGCACCGGCGCTGAAGGCCGTCTATGACTGGACCGGCCTCTACATCGGTGCGCATGCCGGCTACAGCCTCGGCTCGTCGCGCTTCGCGCTGAACGACGGCACAGGCATTAGCGACAGCGGCGTCTTCAGCGGCATGATCGGCGGCGTGCAGGCCGGCTACAATTACCGGCTCAATTCCGGCTGGCTCCTCGGCGTCGAAGGCGATTTTTCGTTTCCGAACTACATCACTTCCAACTCGATCGTGTCCTTCCTGGCGACACCCGCCAACACCGTCACGCAGCAATGGGACTACACTGCGAGCCTGCGCGGCCGCGTCGGCTACACCAGCGGTCCCTGGCTGGTCTACGCCACCGGCGGCTTTGCATGGATGGGCGAGCGCTATTTCGACACGCCGGCCGCAGGCGAAGCAGTCCCGAAAATCCTGAACACGCGGCCCGGCTGGATCGCGGGTGCCGGCATCGAATACGGCTTTGCGCCGCATTGGAGCGCACGGCTCGAATATCTCTATAGCCGCTTCGACGGCGCCAATGTCGCCTTCTCCACAGGTGCCCAATACAATTCGTCGTCGCTCGACTTCCAAACGATCCGGCTCGGCCTCAACCGCAAGGTCGATTGGCCGGGCATGCCGGGCTACAATCCCAAGAGCTTGGGGATCGGCTCGCTAATCGACACCGAATCGGATCGCTGGGAGATCCACGGCCAGAGCACTTATCTGCCGCAAGGCTACCCGTCGTTCCCCGCCCTCTACACCGGGCCGAATTCGCTCTCGCCATCAAGGCAGGCCAAGGCGACCTGGAGCAACAGCCTGTTCCTGAACGCAAAGCTGTGGGACGGCGGCGAGGTCTACTACAATCCCGAACTGCTGCAGGGATTTGGATTGAACGACACGGTCGGCGCGGCCGGTTTCCCCAACGGCGAGGCGCAGAAGTCGAACTTCCCCTATCCGCACTACAACACATCGCGCCTGTTCGTGCGCCAGACATTCGGCTTTGGCGGCGAGCAGGAAGAGCTCGCGAGCGGCCAGTTGCAGCTCGGACAGAAGGTCGACGTATCCAGGCTCACGGTGCAGGCCGGCAAATTCCCCGTGATCGACGTGTTCGACGGCAACGCCTACGCCAAGGACACCCGCAAGGACTTCATGAACTGGTCGCTGTGGGCGCCAGGCGCCTTCGACTATTCAGCCGACAAGGTCGGCCTCACCTACGGCGTCACCGCCGAGCTGAACCAGAAGCAGTGGGCGCTGCGCGGCGGCTACTTCCTGATGGTCGCCGAGTCCAATTCGAATCATTTCGACACCAGGGTCGGCGAGCGCGGCCAGTACGTGCTCGAGCTCGAAACGCGCTTCTCGCTCCTTGGCCAACCCGGCAAGCTCAGGACCATCGGCTGGCTCGACAGCGCCAATATGGGCAGCTTCCGCGAGACGCTGGACAATCCCGCGCTCAACCTTGACATCGCGCAGACCCGACGCGGCCGTCTGAAGTATGGCTACGTGCTCAACCTCGAGCAGGCGATCACCGACGATGTCGGTCTGTTCAGCCGCTGGAGCTGGAACGACGGCAAGACCGAGACGCTGGCCTTCACCGACATTCACCGCAGCCTGTCGGCGGGATTGTCGATCAAGGGCACGAAATGGGGCCGGCCGGATGACGTGATCGGCGTCGGCGGCGCCATCAATGCCATCTCGCAGGATTATCGCGACTTCCTGGCCGCCGGCGGCCTCGGTGTTCTCATCGGCGACGGCGCGCTCAACTACCGCCGCGAGCGCATCCTCGAAACCTATTACGCCTACGCGCTGAACAAGAGTCTCACCCTCACCGCCGACTACCAGCTGATCGTCAACCCCGCCTACAACGCCGATCGCGGCCCGGTGTCGGTATTTTCCGGGCGGCTACACGGCGAGTTCTGAGCGCTTCCGGCTACGTGACTTACGCAGCCCGGATCGCGTCCAGGAACTTCCCGACCTCGACCTTGAGGCGGCCGCTCTCGCCGGACAGCGACTTCGCTGACGCGAGCACGGTGGAGGAGGCCGATCCGGTCTGGCTCGCGCCGCGCTGCACGTCGACGATGCTGGCGGAGACCTGTTGGGTGCCGCATGCCGCCTGCTGCACGTTGCGGGAAATCTCCCGCGTCGCCGCGCCTTGCTGCTCGACCGCGGAGGCGATCGCCGATGCGATCTCGGACATGCGGGTGATGGTGTCGCCGATCGACTTGATGGCGCCGACGGAATCCTGCGTCGCGCTCTGGATTCCCGTGATCTGCTGGCTGATCTCGCCGGTGGCCTTGGCGGTCTGCTCGGCGAGCGCCTTGACCTCGGAGGCGACCACGGCGAAGCCGCGCCCGGCCTCGCCGGCGCGCGCCGCCTCGATCGTTGCATTGAGCGCCAGAAGATTGGTCTGGCCCGCGATCTGGCTGATGAGCTCGACCACGTCGCCGATCCGGCCGGCCGCCTTGGCGAGTTCGCCGACATAGTCGTTGGTACGCGCAGCCTGCTGCACCGCTTCGCCGGCCACCCGCGCGGAGTCCTGGACCTGCCGGCTGATCTCGTCGACCGAGGACGCCATTTCCTCCGCGGCCGCGGCGACGGTCTGCACGTTGCTGGAGGCCTGCTCGGAGGCGGCCGCAACGGTCGCGGTGACCTTTTCCGATTGATCGGCGGTGCTCGTCAGCGTTCCCGCCGACACTTCCAGCTCCGACGATGCCGACGACACGGTGTTGATGACGTCGCCGATCAACGCTTCGAAATCGCGTGCGATCTGGTCCATGCGCTGGCTGCGCCGGAGCTTCGCCTCGGCTTCCACCGCGGCGGCCTCATCGGCGGCCTTCTTGGCGGAGAGCGAATCTTTGAAGTGCTGGAGCGAGCCCGCCACCTGGCTGATCTCGTCATTGCGGCCGGTCACGGGAATCTCGACCTCGTGCTGCCCGGCGGCAAGAGTTGCGATCACGTCCGCGAGCCGGCTGAGCGGCGTCACCACGCGCCTGCGCAACATCATCGTCACGCCACCGAGTGTCCCCAGCAGCGCCAGCACCGCCACGCCCGCGAGCGCGAGCATCGCCAGCGCGCCGTCGCGCGCGGCCGAGGCGCGCTCGGCAGCTTCCGCCAGCGCGGCATCGCGGACGCCGTAGAACATCTGGATGGCGGGGACGATGATGTTGGCCAGCTCTTCGGCATTGATGCCGTACTTGCCGTCGCCACGCGCCGCGAGCATCTCCTTGTCCACGGCAGCGGCTGCTTTCCCGAAATAGGAATCCGTCGCCGCCTTCAGCGCGGTGGCGATCCGGGGCGGGCTTCCGAGCTGGTCGATGCCGGCCTCGATGCGCTCGCGGTCGGCCTCGACACGTCCCTGCATCCGATCCATCAGCGACAATTCGGCCGCCGTGAGCGGTCGGCGAGCGCTCAGCGCCGGCGACAGCGTGGCGGCGCGGCTGCCGGCCGAGACGCGCAGATCCTGCGCCGTTCGCGCCAGGCTCAACAGCGCCGCAAGCGAGGAATCGGCATTGATGACCTTGGCTTCAAGCCGGTTCATGATCGGCTCGATATTGCCGATGACCTCGGCAACGCCTGGAAGGAAGCCCTTGATTACAGCGCCGTCGCGCGTCGCCAGGGGCACGCTCATCGCGCGATCTGCCGCCGTGATGATATCCTTGAGCCGCCGCGCAGTACGGTCCAGGTTTTCGATCATCGCTCCGGAATCATCCAGCACCATGATGGCGCGCCTTGCCCCCTCGAACGCGCCATCGACCGCTTTCGCCGCCTTTGCGGCGGCTTCGATCTGGACCTGCGTCGCAGAATTCTCCTGGAAGATCGGGGAAATGTAGGGAGCACGAAGGCCGGCAACGTGCTGACTGACCATCAGGGTCGCACCGAAGGCCTCGACCGTCTTGATCGCATCGGAGCGGTTCGTGAAGATGCGCGCCTGGGGTATCAGCACCTCGGCGCCAAGGATGACTGCAAACACCGTCACCGTCAGCATCGACAGCGCAAAGAGCTTCCCGATCCGCATTCTGATCCCCGAATACATTCCTGCAAATGCCGAGACCTAGCTGGTGGCCGCTAAGAGCCCGTTAAGCAACGGCATGCCCGTAGTTCCGCGGGGTATTGGGGAGTGCCTTCGGGGACGGGGTCGCCGAAGTTCCTTCGCGATGCCCGATGGGACAGAATCATCGGCATTTCTTCCTCGAATACCTATATCAAGACCTGTGCGGCCATCCGCGCCACACTCCCTTACCTCGGAACATCAATGCTCTCCGCCGAACTCGCCATCGTCGTCGTCCTGATCGTCATCAACGGCTTGCTGTCCATGTCCGAGTTGGCCGTGGTCTCGTCGCGCCCGGCCCGGCTGTCGATGCTCGCCGCCAAGGGCGTCCGCGGCGCCGAGCGGGCGCTGACGCTCGCGGCCGATCCCGGCAAATTCCTCTCGACGGTGCAGATCGGGATCACGCTGGTCGGCGTGCTCTCCGGCGCGTTCTCGGGCGCGACGCTCGGACAGCGGCTGACGCAATGGCTGCTCGAGCTCGGCCTGTCCGCAGGAATTGCCGACATCGTCGGAGTGGGGCTGGTCGTCACGCTCATCACCTACGCCACCCTGATCGTCGGCGAGCTGGTGCCGAAGCAGGTGGCGCTGCGCGACCCCGAGAGCATCGCGGTCAGGGTTGCACCCGCGATGCACGTGCTTGCGAAGGTCTCGCTGCCGCTGGTCTTCCTGCTCGATCTCTCCGGCAAGCTGATCCTCACGCTGCTCGGCCATGGCGGCAAGTCTGAAGAAAAAGTGTCAGAAGATGAGATCCATCATCTCGTCAGCGAAGCCGAAAACGCAGGCGTGCTCGAGTCAGGTGAAAAGGAGATGATCGCGGGCGTGATGCGGCTCGGCGACCGGCCGGTCGGCGCGATTATGACGCCGCGCACGGAGGTCAACGAGATCGACCTGAACGATACGCCGGAAAGCATTCAAGCGACCATCGCCAAGAGTCCGCATTCGCGCTTTCCGGTGTCCGACGGCGACCGCGACAAGCCGATTGGCGTGCTTCAAGCCAAGGACCTGCTGGTGGCCTTCATGAACGAGCGCACGCCGGATTTGCGCGTGCTGGTCCGCGAGGCGCCCGGCATTCCCGCCTCGGCCGATGCCCGCGACGTGCTGGCGATCCTGAAGGCTGCACCGGTGCATGTCGGCCTCGTCTACGACGAATACGGCGCCTTCGAAGGCATCGTGACGACGGCTGACATTCTGGAATCCATTGTCGGTGCCTTCCATTCCGAGGAAGGCCCGCCGGAACCGGCCTACGTCAAGCGCGCGGACGATTCGCTGCTGGTCTCAGGCTGGATGCCGGTCGACGAATTCGGCGAGCTGCTCGGCATCGAACTGCCGCCGCACCGCTACAACACCGTCGCCGGCCTCGTGCTGCAACAGTTCAACGTGCTGCCTGATGTCGGCGACGCCTTCGACTTTGGCGATTGGCACATCGAGGTGGTCGATCTCGACGGGCGGAGGATCGACAAGATTCTGGCGAGCCGGCGGAGCGAAGTAGAGACGGGGTGAGCCACTCTCGTCGTCCCGGAAGCGCAGCGAAGCGGAGCGCAGATCCGGGACCCATAGCCACAGGATTGAGCTTGGCGAAGACTGGTAGTTGCGCGGTGCTGCTGTCTGCGCATGATCGACAGATCACGCGGTATGGGTCCCGGATCTGCGCTGGCGCTTGTCCGGGACGACGGCGGAGTTTGTGGTTAGAGCTTGCGCCAAACTCTAGACCCTCACCCGAACCTCACCCCGATCCGCTTTTCCTTGCGCCAGATCACGGTGCAGGCGAGATGTTTTCCGTCGGCCCGCACAAGCAGGCTGAAATGGTCGGGGATGCCGACGGGACTGCTGACGTCGAGCGCGGCGCCGGTATCTGACAGGTTGCGGATAGTGCAGTCGATCGCGCCGCCGCCGCCGAACTCGATCGTTCCGGCCTTCAGCACGCGATGCCTTGCCTTGTCGCGCCGCTCGTCCATGGGAACAATCTACACCCAAAGTTGAATCAAACGTTAAACGCACCCCCCTCGCGATGCTTTTGCGCGCGCGGCCGCGGCCCTGCAAGTGGACCGGCGTCCTACAGCGCCGGCTGGAACGTCTCCGTCCGTGCCATCCGCCAGGCGTCCCGGAAGCGTGGGTCTTCGGTGCCTTCGAGCAGTTCGCCCGGACGCAGCGACGGATAAAGCTGCGCGAAGGATTTCACGTCCGTCGTCGAGGTGCGCTGGGAGAAGTGGATCGGGCGCAGCTGCTGCGGATGTTCGAGACCGGCCGCGGCGATCAGCTCGGTCAGCGAGTGCAGCGTCGCCAGGTGATAATTGTGCACGCGGTCGATCTTGAGCGGCACATAGAGTGCGCGCGCCCGCGTCGGGTCCTGCGTCGCGACGCCGGTCGGGCAGCGGTCGGTGTGGCAGCTCAGCGACTGGATGCAGCCGAGCGAGAACATGAAGCCGCGCGCCGAATTGCAGTAGTCCGCGCCGATCGCCATGGCGCGCGCCATGTCGAACGCGGTGGCTATCTTGCCGGAGGCGCCGATCTTGATGCGGTCGCGCGCGTTGATGCCGATCAGCGCGTTGTGGACGAAACTGACGCCCTCGCGCATCGGCATGCCCAGATGGTCCATGAACTCCAGCGGCGCGGCGCCGGTGCCACCCTCGTTGCCGTCGACAACGATGAAGTCGGGATAGATGCCGGTCTCGATCATCGCCTTGCAGATCGCCAGGAATTCCCACGGATGACCGATGCACAGCTTGAAGCCCGTCGGCTTGCCGCCGGAGAGCTTTCGCATCTCGCCGATGAACTTCATCATGCCGACAGGCGTCGAGAAGGCGCGATGCGAGGCCGGCGAGATGCAATCCTCGCCCATGGCGACCCCGCGGATCTTGGAAATCTCCTCCGAGACTTTCGCCGCCGGCAGCACGCCGCCATGACCGGGCTTGGCGCCCTGGCTGATCTTGAGCTCGACCATCTTGATCTGGTCCTGGGTCGCGACGCGCGCGAAGGCTTCGGGATCGAAGGCGCCGTCGAGATGACGACAGCCGAAATAGCCCGAACCGATCTCCCAGATGATGTCGCCGCCCATCTCCGCGTGATAGGGGCTGAAGCCGCCCTCGCCGGTGTCGTGCGCGAAGCCGCCCTTCTTGGCGCCGGCATTCAGCGCGCGCACGGCGTTCGGGCTGAGCGCGCCAAAACTCATGGCGGAAATGTTGAATACCGAAGCCGAATACGGCTTGGCGCAATCCGGGCCGCCGATAGTGACGCGGAATTTCTCCTCGGCATGCGTCTTCGGCGAGACCGAGTGATGCATCCACTCATAACCCTGGCGGTAGACGTCCTCCTGGGTACCGAACGGACGCTTGTCGAGCTGCATCTTGGCGCGCTGATAGACCACCGCACGGATGTCGCGCGAGAACGGCATGCCGTCCTTCTCGCTCTCGAAGAAATACTGCCGCATCTCCGGGCGTATCTCTTCGAGCAAAAAACGGATATGGGCCGAGATCGGGTAGTTGCGCAGAACGGCGTGGCCCTTCTGCATGAGGTCGCGGACGCCAAGCGCCGTCAGCGCGCCGAAGATCAGGATCGGGATCAGCAGAATGTCGAAGATCTTGCCATCGGCAAATCCGATGCCGGTCAGCAGCGCAGTGACCACCGCGCAGATCGTCAGGACGATGAAGCGCGGAGAGAATGGCAGCAGCAGGGTTTCCATGATCCCCTCTTCCGCCAGCGGCAGCCGTTTGACCGACGGGTTGGGCGATTCCTGCGTTTTGTTCTCGTCGGCCACGATTCCCATCCTCTCGCCAGCATGAGGCGGTACGATACGCCCGCGCCTGTCATACGGATATGACGCGGCGGTTGTTTCACGCTAGCGAATTCGGCGGGGACAAATCAATCAGCCCGATGGGCGGGCTGCTGCGGTGCAGCAGGGCTCGGGAGGGACGGGCATTAACCGGTCAAGGCGCTTTACTCAGGCAAGCGTCCTGGCTTTTGCCAGGACGAGACCGAGAGGGCCTACCGCTCGACGAACGCCTTTTCGATCACGAAATGGCCGGGCTTGTTGCCCGAGCCCTCGACGAAGTCGCGGCCTTCGAACATCAGTTTCAGCTCTTCGAGCATCGCCGGGCTGCCGCACATCATGATGCGGTCGGTCGCGATGTCGAGCGGACCCTGGCCGATGTCGTTGAAGATCTGCTCGGAGCTGATGAGGTCGGTGATGCGGCCGCGATTCTTGAACGGCTCGCGGGTCACGGTCGGGTAGTAGATGAGCTTGTCCGCGAGCAACTCCCCGAACAGTTCGTCCTCGCGAAGACCGGCGACGAGCTTCTCGCCATAGGCGAGCTCGGAGACCTGGCGGCAGCCGTGCACCAGCACGATGCTGTCGAACTGGTCGTAAACCTCGGGATCCTTGATCAGGCTGGCGAAGGGCGCGAGGCCGGTGCCGGTCGAGAGCAGCAGCAGCCGCTTGCCGGGAATGAGATTGTCCGTGATCAGCGTGCCGGTCGCCTTGCGGCCGACCAGGATGGTGTCGCCTTCCTTGATCTTCTGGAGACGCGACGTCAGCGGGCCGTCCTGAACCTTGATCGAGAAGAACTCGAGCTCTTCCTCGTGATTAGCGCTCGCCATGCTGTAGGCGCGGAGCAGCGGGCGGCCCTCAACCTCGAGGCCGATCATCGCGAACTGGCCGTTCTGGAAGCGGAAGCCGGAATCGCGGGTTGCGCGAAAGCTGAACAGGGTGTCGGTCCAGTGCTGGACGGAAAGAACCTTCTCTCGGTAAAACGCGCTCATGATTTTCGATATTCCGAATAATTGCGGTTTTAGGGCAAAAGCGTTGCCCGGCCCCTGAAAGCGGAGCGGACACCATTGCCATGGCGGAGGATTTCGCGAGTGTGATCTACGCCATTGAGACCAATAATCAACCTCGTTCCGGATGCAATTGATGCCGGTCAAACCGGCATTTGCGGCGGAAATGGTCACATCATTAATGGATCTGCTGTCCAGCGCATTCGGAAGGCAATTTCTTTTCCCTCCCAGGCTCGAATACAGCACTTAATTTCCGTAGCGCTCGCGAGAATTTCATTAAGAATAGCTCTGATTTCACCCCCGTTTAGCGTCGTTTCCCCGATTTTTGCGGCTTTTGGCGCCAAGATCGACCGGAACTGGCGACTAGGACCGGCGACAGAGACAGATGGCGAGCGGCGAGCGGATCTTCGTGCAGGCGATCAAGCGCTATTGCGTAACCCATGGCATCGCGCTCGATGTCCGCGCCGATGGCTGGCTGCTCGCGATGCGCCGGGGCGAGCAGCGCCACTTCGCGTTCGGCTACGACATCGGCCTCAACAGCGCCATCGCGCACCGCCTGGCCAATGACAAATCGGCCACCGCCGAGGTGCTGGCGCTCGAGGGCGTGCCCTGCATTCCCCATCGCCTGTTCCTCAATCCGAAGTTGGGCGAGAAGGTTGTCGGCGTTGGCTGGCGAGAGGCAATGCTGGCGCTGCTTGGCGACAATCCGCAAGGCGTGGTGGTGAAGCCGAACGAGGGGACGTCGGGACGATCCGTCTTCAGGGTCACGACGGAAACAGAGCTCGATCATGCGGTTGGCGAAGCCTTTTCGATGAGCGCCGGACTCGTGATCTCACCCTATGCCGTGATCGAGGACGAAGTACGCGTGGTCCTGCTCGATGATGTGCCACTCGTCGTCTACAGCAAG
This sequence comes from Bradyrhizobium sp. 17, assembly GCF_023073515.1. Classification (NCBI taxonomy): domain Bacteria; kingdom Pseudomonadati; phylum Pseudomonadota; class Alphaproteobacteria; order Hyphomicrobiales; family Nitrobacteraceae; genus Bradyrhizobium; species Bradyrhizobium sp. 17. The sequence continues at coordinate 128,770 of NZ_JADPJQ010000113.1, forward strand.
CAGCGTGGCTCGGGTTGGCGGCACAATCTCGATGCGGGCGCGAAGCCCGTGCTGATGCAGGACGGCGATCTTCGCACAGCCTGCGCAAAGCTCGCCATCAACGCCGCCAAGGCCATCGGCATCACCTTCGCCTCGATCGACCTCGTGCACGTCGACGGCGTCTGGCGCGTGCTCGAGATCAATTCCGGCGTGATGATGGAGGCGCTGGCGAAGCTGCATCCGGAGCTGGTGCAGACGACGTACGATGCGGCGCTGGATCGGGTGTTTGGGGACAAACACTGAGCGACACGCGCGCTGGCGGCTTCAACCAATCGCCAACCGATACGCAGCCTTCGCATTCACGCCGAACGCCTTCTCCCGCACCTGCGGCCCGAGCTTCATCAGGCAGGCCCCCAGCGCGCCCGTGATCTCACCATAGCTCCCCGCGAGCAAACATACCGGCCAGTCCGAGCCGAACATCAGGCGATCCTCGCCGAAGCATGTCGCGGCGTGCGCGACGAACGGAAACAGCCGTTCCGCATTCCAGTCGCTCCACACCGCTTCCGTCGCCAGCCCCGAGACCTTGCACCAGACATTGCCGCAGGCCGCGAGTGCCGCGATGCCGTTGGACCATCCAGTGCTTCCGCCATCGGCGATCGGCGGCTTGGCTGCGTGGTCGAGCACGAAGCGCGCCTGCGGGAACGCTTGCGCGGTTGCGATCGCGGCCGGCAGCTCGCGGGTGCGGACCAGGAAATCGTAGGCGAGATCGTGCGCGAACACGGCCGTGAGGCCGCGCTGAACGTCCTCGCGCAACAACCAATCCGAGTCGGCCTCGTCATGGACCTGGTGGCGGATGCCGACCAGCTTGTCGCCGCCGGGCGAAGCACGCAACTGCTCCAGCGTATCGCCAAGTGCAGCGTCGGTCAGATCGGCCCAGCCGACGACGCCGATCACCGAGGGCGTCGCATGCGCGATCCGCAGGAATTCCTCGGTCTCAGCCAGCGCGGAGCGGCACTGCACCAGGATGCTCGCGTCGATGCCGTTCGCGCTCAAAAGCGGCGCGAGATCGGCCGGACCGAAGGCACGCCGGATCGGCGTGAGCTCGGGCGCGTCCATCCAGGGATAGTCGGCGCGCGCCGGATCCCAGAAATGCTGGTGAGCGTCGACGATCATGCCTTACGCTCCGGCCGGCAATGGCGCGCGGGCGTCGACGAGTTTTCGCCCACGCAGCTCCTGCCAGAACGCCGCCGGCACCGCCATCTCCGACATCGCGATGTTGTCGGCAATTTCCGCGGCGTTGCGCGCGCCCGTCACGGCGACCGTGACTGCCGGATGGGCCATGCAGAACTGCAGCGCGGCGGCTTTCAGCTCGGTGCCGTGCTTGCGGCAGAGCTCGTCGAGCGTGAGCGCGCGGGCGACGAGTGCCGCATCGGCATCCTGATAATTGAACTTCGCGCCCGTGTGCGGATTGGCCAGGATGCCGCTGTTGTAGATGCCGCCGAGCAGGATGCCGATATTCTTCGCCGCGCAGACCGGGAACAGCGCATCCAGCGCGCCCTGGTCGAGCAGCGTGTAGCGGCCGGCGAGCAGGAAGCAGTCGACCGGAACGGCCTCTGCAAACCGGACCAGCATGTCCGACTGGTTCATGCCGGCACCGATCGCCTTGACGGTACCGTCCCCGCGCAGGCGCTGGAGCGCGCGGAAGGCGCCGGCGACGGCGTCGTCATAGTGATCGTCGGGATCATGCACGAGCAGGACATCGACGCGGTCGAGCCCAAGCCGCGCCAGGCTTTCCTCCACCGACCGCATCACGCCGTCATAACTGAAATCGAACACCGGCCGCTCGCGCGACGTGCCCTTGTAATGCTCGTCCTCGGCGGCAGCGCCATCGGGCGCACGCAGTAGACGGCCGACCTTGGTCGAGATCGCGTAGGAGTCACGGGGTTGTTGCCGCAGGAATGCGCCAAGGCATCGCTCCGCGAGGCCAAAGCCGTAGAGCGGCGCGGTGTCGAAGAAGCGGATTCCGAGCGACCAGGCGCTTGCGATGGTCGCTTCCGCATCGGCATCGCTGACGGGGGTGAACAATCCGCCGAGCGGGGCAGAACCGAGGCCGAATGAGGTGACATCGAGCGAGCCGAGCCGCGACCTTTTCATTCCCATTGCCTCAACAGTCCTCCCCAACAGCCAAAATCATCTCTCCCGCTTGCGAAAATCGCAAGCGGGAGAGGCACGCAGGAGCGTGGGGCTGGCGACGCTCCTACTTCAACATCTGCGCAACGTTGTCCTTGGTCACGAGATCGAGGCCGGTATAAACGATCTCCGGCACCTTCTCGCCCCTCTTGATGGCGAGCAGCGTGTCCATCGCCTTCTCGCCCATCTCGAACGGACGCTGGCCGACCAGCGCATTGGCGTAGCCATCGCGCAACAGCTCGAGCTGCATCTTCAGCGTATCGGCCACGACAAGCGTGAACTTGCCGGAATCGATATCCTTCTTGTACCTGGACGCGAAGGCCTTGAAGCCTTTGGGGGCGAACATCGGCCAGCCGCCGATGGGAACGATTGCGGCGAGGTCGGGCGTCGCGGTACGCATGTCAGTCATCTGCTGAACCGCCAGCGCGGGATCGTCGTTGCAGAACGTTGGAGAGCCCGCGACCTCGGTCCATTTCGAGCCCTTCAGCGCCTCGCGCACGCCGTCAACGCGTTCGGCGAGGTTCTTGGCGCCGGGACCACCCGAAACCATGGCGTATTTGCCGCCGTCGGGCCGCAGCTTCAGGAGCTCCTTGCCGAGGGCGACGCCGAACTCCTTGTTGTTGGTGCCGATATAGGCGATGCGCTTGGCGCGGGGCGCATCGGCGTCGAAGGTGATGACAGGGATGCCGGCCGCGGTCGCCGCGTCGATCGACTTGGTCATCGCCGCGACGTCGGCAACCGAGATGGCGAGGCCGTCGACCTTCTGGGTGACGAAGTCCTGGATGATCTGGGCCTGCGTCGCCGGCTCGTGCTCGACCGGCCCCTTGTAGATGCACTCGATATTGCCGAGCTCCTTGGCACGCTTCAGGCAGCCGTCGCGCGCGAAGTCGAAGAACGGATTGTTCATCGCCTTGGGCACGATCACGAACCGGTAGTTTGCGGCAAACGCCGGCGTAGCCATCATCGCCACCGCGATGCCGGCAAGTAGAAATTTCCTCATCGTCTCCTCCACCCTTCTTTGGCGCCTGTCCTCTCAAGATCGTCCGGGAAGTGGACAGGCGGCATTTTCGTTGCCGTCCCGGAACGACGTCGTTTCAGATCATCCGCGAGCGGATGCGGTCGACCAATACGGCCAGGATGATGATCACGCCCACCAGCGTCTGCTGCCAGTAGGAGCTGACCTGGGCGAGCACGAGGCCGTTGCGGATCACCTCGAGCAGCACGCAGCCGACGATGGCGCCGAGTGGACCACCGATGCCGCCGGCGAGATTGGCACCGCCGATGACGGCCGCAGCGATCACGTTGAGCTCGTAGGACGTCGCCATGTTGGCCGGCGCCGATCCGAGCCAGCCCGAGATGATGATGCCCTGGAGGCCTGCGGCGAGCGCGCAGATCACATAAACCTCGATCTTCACCCGCACGACCGGGATGCCGGTGAGTTCGGCCGCCTTCTCGTTACCGCCGAGCGCGAACACGTGACGGCCGAACGAGCTGTGGTGCAGCACCACGGCCATCGCCAGCGCGAGGACGATCAGATAAATGAATGGCACGGGCACGCCGAGCACGTCGCCGGAGGTGAGCGCGTAGAAATAACCGGCATCCGGCCCACCGGGAAAGCTGCCCCGTCCGTTGGAGACGACATAGCCGAGCCCGCGCACGATCGAGAGCATGCCGAGGGTGGTGACGAACGGCGACAGGCCGAGCACCGCGATACAGAAGCCGTTGACGAGGCCGGCGAGCAGCGCGACGCCGAGGCCGGCGAGGAGCGAGACCACCAGGATCAGGCCAGGGACATTGGCGAGCACGGTCTTGCCGTCGGCCGCCATGTGCACGAACAGGGATCCCGCCGGCGAGCCGGGCGCCGACAGCTCGGTCATCACCATCGAGGTGATCATGGCGGAGAAGCACATCATCGAGCCGACCGACAGATCGATGCCGCCGGTGATGATCACGAAGGTGACGCCGAGGGTAGCGATAGCGATGAAGGAGAAATTCTTCGCCACGTTCTGCATGTTGCCCTCGGTGAAGAAGTACGGGCTGGCGAAATGCATGACCACCAGCAGCACCGCCAGCGCGAGCAGGACATAGCCGGTCTGGGACGCGAAAATGCCGCGCTGCCACCATCTAATCTTGCCGATGTTCGAGAAGGTGATCGGAGATTCCATGGGCATGGCCATCACGCCGCCTCCTTCGCGCCGGTGATCAGGGCGGTGACTTCCTCGGGGGAGGTCTGGTGGATGGGCTTGTCGGCCCGCTTTTCGCCGCGGCGCATGACGATGACGCGATCGCACACCGCGAACACGTCGGGCATGCGGTGCGAGATCAGCATCACGGCAACGCCCTGCTCCTTCAGCCGGTGAATCAGGCCGAGCACCTGCTCGACCTGGCGGACCGAGATCGCGGCCGTCGGCTCGTCCATCATCACCAGCTTCGCGTTGGAGAGCCGCGTCCGCGCGATCGCAACCGCCTGGCGCTGGCCGCCCGACATCTGCTTGACGAGATCGTCGGGGCGCGTCTCCGAGCGCAGCTCGCCGAACAGCTCCAGCGCACGCGCCGCCATTGCCTTGTGGTCGAGCAACGCGAACGGCCCGATCCTGCGCTTCAGCTCGCGCCCGAGAAACACGTTGGCCGCTGCGGTGAGATTGTCGGCGAGCGCAAGGTCCTGATAGACCACCTCGATGCCGACGCCGCGGGCATCGACGGGCCGGTTGAAATGGACGGCGCTGCCGGCGAAGCGGATTTCGCCGTGGCTGGGGCGGAAATTGCCGGCGATGATCTTGACCAGCGTCGACTTGCCCGCGCCGTTGTCGCCCATCAGGCCGACGACTTCGCCGGGGAGGACCTGCATGTCGACATCATGCAGCGCGCGGATCGCGCCGAACTCCTTGCCGATGCCGGTCAGCTCGAGGACCGGTGTCGCTTGTGCATTTGTCATCAGCGGCCTTCCTCAGACGTAGCGGTTGACGAGGGATTCCAGATATTCCTGCCGGCCCGAGCGCGGCTGCGGGTCAAAGCCCGGGCCGTGCGCGCGGTCGGCAAGTTCGGCAAGCGAGCGCTGGCCGCCGAGAATGGCGCGGCCTTCAGGCCCGGCCCATCCCTCGTAGCGTTTCGCGAGCGGCCCAGTGAGCACGCCGGCGTCGAGCATGTCCGCAGCGGCGAGCAACGCCCGCGCGCAGGCATCCATCGAGCCGACATGGGCATGGATCAGATCGTCGGGATCGATCGACTGGCGGCGGATCTTGGCGTCGAAATTGAGCCCGCCGGAGCTGAAGCCACCGCGGCTCAGGAGCTCGTGGAACACCAGGGCAAGCTCGGGCACGTTCATCGCGAACTGGTCAGTGTCCCAGCCGAGCAGATCGTCGCCGCGGTTGATGTCGAGCGAGCCGAACACACCCAGCGCCTCCGCCAGCGCGACCTCGTGATGGAAGGAGTGGCCGGCGAGGATGGCGTGGTTCTGCTCGATGTTGAGCTTGACGTCCTTCAGCAGGTCGTAACGCGCGAGGAAGCCGTAGCAGGTGGCGACGTCGAAATCATATTGGTGCTTGGTCGGCTCCTTCGGCTTCGGCTCGATCAGGATCGGTCCCTTGAAGCCGATCTTGTGCTTGTGCTCGACCACCAGCGAGACGAAGCGGCCGAGCTGGTCGAGCTCGCGCTTGAGATCGGTGTTGAGCAGCGTCTCGTAGCCCTCGCGCCCGCCCCACAGCACGTAGTTCTGGCCGCCGAGCCTGTGCGTCACCTCCAGCGCGGCGCGGACCTGGCCGGCGGCATAGGTGAATATCTCCGGGTCTGGATTGGTGGCCGCGCCCGCCATGTAGCGGCGATGCGTGAACAAATTGGCGGTGCCCCAGAGCAGGCGCACCTTGCTTGCGGCCATCTTCGCTTCGAACAGATCGGCGATGGCATTGAGGTTGGCAACAGATTCGCCAAGCGAGTTGCCTTCCGGCGCCGCATCGACGTCGTGGAAGGTGAAGAAGGGCACGTCGAGCAGGCGAAACAGCTCGAAGGCGACGTCGGCCTTCGCGCGCGCCTGCGCCATCGCATCGGCGCCGTGATGCCAGGGCCGCAGGAACGTCTCGCCGCCAAAGGGATCGCCGCCGGGCCAGCACAACGAGTGCCAATAGCAGACCGCAAAGCGCAGATGGTCTTCCATCCTGCGGCCATGGACGAGGCGGTCCTTGTCGTACCAGCGGAAGGCAGGCGTGTTGCCGGCATCTCCGCCGGCGAAGGCGACAGGTACGCTTGTATCGAAGAATTTCACTGACGCAGTCACTCAGGCACACTCCTTCAACGCGGGATAAAGTTCGCGCCAGCGGCGATAGGCCTCGTCATAGGCCGCGCTGACCGATGCGCGAGGCGTAAAGCTCGCGAGCCGCCGCGGACGGGTGCAAACCGCAGCCGCGTCTTCGCCGGTGGCGGCGAGCCGTCCGAGCCTGGCGGCGCCGAGCGCCGCTCCGACCTCGCCCTCCTCGACGCGGTGGACGGGGATGCCGAGCACATCGGCGCAGATCTGCGCCCACAGCGGCGAGCGCGAGCCGCCGCCGACGAGATCAACCTCGGGAAGCGGCCCGCCCGCCGCGCTCAGTGCCGCCAGATTGTCGCGCGCAGCGAAGGCGACGCCTTCGAGGACGGCCTGAACGATCTGGGAGCGCCCGGTCGCACCGCGCAGGCCGACGAAGGCACCGCTGGCGGCGGCATCGTTGTGCGGCGTGCGCTCGCCGTCGAGATAAGGCAGGAATTTGACCGGACTCGGTCCATCGACGCGCTCGCCGAGCGGCGCCAGCAGCGCTGGCGCCGGCGTCTCCATCACGCCCGCGAGCCAGGCCAGCGAAGCCGCCGCCGACAGCATCACGCCCATCTGATGCCAGCGGCCGGGCAGCGCGTGACAGAACGCATGGACCGCCGCGGCCGGCGCCGGTGCAAACCGATCGGTGACGCGGAACACCACGCCGGATGTGCCAAGCGACAGAAACGCATCGCCCGGCGCGATGGCGCCGAGCCCGATCGCGCTCGCGGCATTATCGCCGGCGCCGCCGGCGACCACGACATCCCTAGTCATGCCCCAGCGTTGAGCGTAGTCCGGCGCGAGCGTCGCGCTGACGTCGCTGCCCTCGACCAGGCGTGGCATGTGATGGAGATCGAGCCCGGTGGCATGCAGCAGCAGGGGCGACCAGCGGCGCAGACCGACGTCGAGCCATAGCGTGCCGGCCGCGTCCGACATGTCCTCGACCATCTCGCCGGTCAGGCGATAGCGGACATAGGCCTTCGGCAGCAGCACCTTTGCGACGCGCGCGAAGATTTTCGGCTCGTGCCTGGCGACCCAGAGCAGCTTCGGGGCGGTGAAGCCGGGCATGGCCAGATTGCCGGCGATCGTATGCAACGACGGGCAGCGCCGCTCCAGCGCGACGCATTCGGCATGCGAGCGACCGTCGTTCCAGAGGATCGCGGGACGCAGCGGCGCTCCGTCCTCGTCCAGCAGCGTCGCGCCATGCATCTGGCCGGATAGTCCGATGCCGCGCACCCGCGCGACCTCGCGGGGATGGCGGGCGGCAAGATCGTCGACCGCGCCGACCGCCGCATCGACCCAGGCATCGGGATCCTGCTCGGACCACAGCAGCGCCGGATGCGACAGCGCAAGCTCGCGCGCCGCCGTCGCGACAACAGCGCCGGCTTCGCTGACGAGCACCGCTTTCACACCCGATGTGCCGATGTCGATTCCGAGATACACGCCGTCCTCCCTTTCGCCTGTTGCGGTGCGCGAACTCAAAGTCGCCTTACCCGCAACGGGTCGTTTTGAATTCCACCTGCCGCTAAGGCAGATTGTCCCGCATCACGATGTCGATCCTGATCTTCTCCTGTTCGCGCAAGATCGGCTCGCCACGGGCGAGCGCGAGCAGCACACGTACGGCGGCGCGCGCTTCATGTCCGGGGTTCTGCGAAATCGCGGCATGCATCACGCCCTGCAGCAGCAGCCGACGCGTCAACGCGGTGAGGTCGTGTCCGACGAACACCGCCTGCTTGTCGCGACTGGCATCGCTCAACGCCTTTTCATTCAACGCGTTGGCGACGCCTTGCGTACCGGCGCCGACATTATAAAGACCCACGATGTCGGCATGCCGGCTCAACAGCCGCGTCAACACCTGCTCCGAACGCGCGTCCTCGTCGCGCCCTTCGAGCACCGGCAGCACGGTGAGGCCGGGGAATTCCGACGCCATCACCTGGTTGAAGCCAAAAATGCGCTCGGCATGATCGCGCAGGCCCTGCGAGCCCGCGACGATCGCGACCTTGCCGGACTTTTGTCCGACCAGCCGCCCGACCAGCGCGCCGGCAGTCCGCCCCGCAGCAATGTTGTCGATGCCGACATAATGGTGCCGGCGCGACGACGGCACGTCCGAGACCAGCGTCACGACCTTGGCGCCGGCATCGACGAGATCGTCGATCGCGGCGCGGACCCTGGGATGATCCAGCGCCACCACAGCGACACCGTCGTAATCATCCGAGAGCCCTTCCAGGGATGCCGCGAGCATGGACGGATCGAACACGTCGGTCGCGACGGTCTCGACGCCAAGGCGGCGGGACGACAACCAGCCCGACATCTCGCCGAGATAATCCTGGATCTGCTGCATGAACGGGTTCGGCCCCGACGGCATCACGAAGGCGAAACGGCGGGCGCGGCCGCGGGCGAGCTCGGCGGCGGCCACGTGCGGCTGGAACGAATTGCGCTCGATCGCCTCCTTGACGCGCCGGACCGTATCCGGCCGCACGCCCGCCCGATTGTGCAGGACGCGGTCCACCGTCGCGAGGCTGACGCCGGCCTGGCGGGCGATGTCCTTCAGCGTCAGCGCGGTCGTGGTGAGCGTCTCGGCCATGGCTGAAGGCTAGCAGAGGTGTTTTGAGGTACGCAACTCATTTTGAGAGGCGGCAGCATTTTCCCGCAGCTCAGCCCAGGAACAGCCTTTCCCGTCCGCCGTTGCCGCCCTGTGCATAACGATATCACCCATGATCCGGGCGAGGGATTGAGCCCGACGCTCGAGCGCAACATCCAGGCTCTGGTCGAGCGCCGCCGCCGGGAGCAGCGCGCTGCCAAGGGTCAGGAAAAGCTTGCCGATGCGATCACGGCGTTCACCGGCAGCATGGCGTTCGTCTATCTCCATGTCGCTGTGTTCGGCTTCTGGATCATCGCCAATCTGCATTGGCTGCCGGGAATCCCGGCCTGGGACGAGAGCTTCGTAGTGCTGGCGATGATTGCTTCGGTCGAGGCGATCTTCCTGTCGACATTCGTGCTGATCTCGCAGAACCGCATGAGTGCAGCAGCGGACAAGCGCGCCGATCTCGATCTCCAGATCAGCCTTCTCGCCGAGCACGAATTGACCAAGGTTGCCCGCCTCCTTACGCAGATCGCCGAGCGGCTCGATGTCCAGCCCGACTCGAAACGGGATCTGGAGGAGGCAAGCCGCGACATCGCTCCCGAGCGCGTGCTCGACAGGATCGAGGAGACGCGCTCCTGAGCTATCGGCTGGCCGACAGGTCGAGGGTCAGGAACAGGCTGTTGGGATCCTCGACATAGCCCTCGAACGGGCCGCAGAGGACAAAGCCATGCGCCCGGTAGAGCGCGAGCGCCGGCTTGAAATAGTCCCACGAGCCGGTCTCGAGGCTGAGCCGCGCCATGCCGCGCGCGCGGGCTTCTGTGACGATGTGGCGGAGCATCTCACCGCCAAAGCCGCGCCGCCGCGTGGTCTGGAGCGTGTGCATCGACTTCACCTCGCCGTGCTCGGCTGACAGCGTCTTCAGCGCACCGACGGCGACCAGCGTCTCGCCGTCCCAGCCGGTCCAGAACGCGATGTCGGGCGCGCGCAGTCCGGAGAGATCGAGCGCATGGGCGCTGCCCGGCGCGGTCTGCGCCCGCGCCGCCGTGACGTGATGATCGAGCAGCGCGATGACGCGCGGATCAAAGGTGTCGCCGGTGCGGATCTGCATCGTCACGGTCTCACATCTTGCCGTAGGACGCGCCGCGGCGCGTGATGATGACGTAGCGCGCGTCCTGTCTGGTCTCGTTCTCGAAGATCACCGCGCGCATCACATCGAAGTCGAGACAGTCGCCTTCGCGCAGGCGAACCGCCTTGGCGTCGATGTGCACGGCGATCGCGCCCTCCAGCATCAGGAGCTGCTGGGTGAAGGCATTGCGGCCCCAAGGGCTGTATGGCACCCGCGCACCGGCCGGCAAATCGACGACGATGATCTCGATGCCGCTCGCCGCGTCCGTGGGCGACGCGTGACGGCGGCGATAGCCGCTGTCGGGATCGCGCCAGTGCGGCTGGTCGGCGAGCCGCACCAGCCGCTCCGGCGGCTTTTCGGCCAGCGCGACGACGTCGCTGAGCGACACGTCGAGCGCGGCGCAGAGTTTTCCCAGCAGCGCAGCCGTCGCGCTGCTCTGCGCCCGCTCCACCCGCCCGATCATCGCTCGGCTGACGCCGGCGCGGCCTGCGAGCTCATTCAGCGTCATGCCGGCCTGCGTCCGCAGCGTCTTCAAGCGACGACCGATCGCGCGATCGAGTTTCTGCTGGTCCATTTTCTTTACAGGTCCTGGTCTCTGATCCGAACATTGCCGACACGAGGACCGCACCCATCAGGGCCGCGAGAAGCTTAAGCTGGGCGATGCGTGCGTGCCGGAAGCGAGGGGCCAATATATTAGAAACTTTGCGGAGCCTATAGGGCCGACTAGGATAGACCCAACGACGATGACCGGGAGGCGGCGACATGGGCGAACCGACGCAGCGGACGATCAAGGCCAACGGCATCAGCCTCAACGTCGCCGAGCAGGGCAAGGGGCCGATGGTGCTGCTCTGCCACGGCTTTCCGGAAGGTTGGTACTCCTGGCGTCACCAACTCGAGGCGCTGGGGGCAGCCGGTTTCCACGCGGTCGCCCCTGACATGCGCGGCTACGGCAAGAGCGACCGGCCCGAAGCGATCGACCAGTACACGATCCTCCACATGGTCGGCGACCTCGTCGGCGTGCTCGACGCTTTCGAGGCGAAGGACGCCGTCATCGTCGGGCACGACTGGGGCGCGACGATCGCCTGGCACACGGCGCGCCTGCGGCCCGACCGCTTCCGCGCCGCCGCCATTCTTAGCGTGCCCTATCGACCACGCAGTCCGGTGCGGCCGACGAGCGTAATGCCACAGACGGCGGATGCGCAGTTCTATCAACTGTATTTCCAGGAGCCGGGTGTCGCCGAAGCAGAATTCGAAAGGGATACGCGCGCAACGCTCGGCGCGATGCTCTATGGCGGTTCCGGCGAAGGCGCGGCGGTGATCCGCGCCAATGCCGAGCGTCAAGGGCGGACCGCCGGTGTCGGCATGGTCTCTCGCAAGGACGGCATGCTGCCGAAGGTGCAGGTGCCGCTGCCGTCGTGGCTGAGCAGCGCGGACCTCGACTATTACGGCGCCGAATTTGCCCATAGTGGGTTTCGCGGACCGCTCAACTACTATCGCAACATCGATCGCAACTGGGAGCTGATGGGCGCCTTCGAGGGCGTCAAGGTGGTCGTGCCCTCGCTCTTCATCGCCGGCGACTACGACATGGTCATGGCCTTCCCTGGCGCCGCCGAGCACGTTGCCAACATGAAGCAATGGGTGCCGCAATTACGCGAGATCAAGATGCTACCGGGGTGCGGACACTGGACGCAGCAGGAACGGCCGGCGGAGGTGAACGCGGCGATCGTGGAATTTCTGCGGAGCCTGCCGAACTAAAGGATGGAGCGGGCGAAGGGAATCGAACCCTCGTATGCAGCTTGGGAAGCTGCCGTTCTACCATTGAACTACGCCCGCAAATCTCTATTAAATCAAGTGTTTAGTCGGATTCGCGATTTTCGACCATGTGGCCATCGTGTGGCCGCTAATCTACCCTCACCATACAGGCGCGAGGAGTTCGATCAAGGGCTGGCGCGTGCGCCGCCGTGATCGAATTCTGTGGGACGCAAGCAATCGACAGGGTCACGCAGCTCCCAGCAGGGAACGGTCCGTTGTTATGAGCGTTCATTCCCTCCGCGAAGAAATGCTTGCGGGGGTGTTGCGAATGTGCAACGGAACACAATATTTCATTTACCGACTTAAGTCACTCTAGGGGAGTGCAACCCGAGATGGTAACCAGACCGAACCCGGGGGAATTTCATGTTTGAAGCCATTACCGTTGCAAGCATAGCTGGCGGCGTCTTAGGCGCGGTGGCCGGGGGGATTTTCCTTGGTTCCCGCTATGTGGACGCAAAGCTTCATTATGATGAGTCTAAAATCAATTTGGATCGACCGGTGCTCGCGCCGCAGTTCAGGCGCGGCAAGATTTCTGGAGAACATCGCGCCGCTTAAGGGCGGGCGTCGGTGAATCTACCAACGAGGATCAAATCCGGCGCTAAAACTTTGGCCACCGACGCGTTCTCGGAAGGCTGGAAGTATGTGCGCAGTCTTCTTCTCGCTGCTGCGGGCGTGTACGCGCTGTCCGCTGTGCAAAACTTCTACAGTCTGGACCATGTTCCAACACATGATGAAGCGGTAGCGCTCCTCTGGAAATCTGCCAAGGGAATGCCGGCCCTTGTGCAAGATTGGCTGATTTCAAAACCGTACGATGCTGTCGTCGACCATCCTCTCCTGTCGACAGTGATCCTCCTGTTGGTTGTCGTCACGGTCGTCCTCGGGTTCTTACTGTCGCGTGCTCATTCGATTTTGAATCTGCAAAGTTCCATTCTCAGTGGCGCGGATGCAAACTATGCACTTGTAACTCAGGCCGGGATTGAAGGCCGCTTCCCACACGCCAAGCAGAATGAAGAGGGCGCCCCATGGAAATCCCTCTGCGAGGAAATCCTTAGCCCTGAAAATAAGTTCGTCTACATCCTCGGAGCGAATGGTATCGATACGTTCGGAAGGCCGGGTGCTCCCCTGCACGACGCTCTCCAGAACTTCCGCGGCAACATTCGAGTAATTCTGTGCCAACCAGGCAGCAAGCAGATGAAGGGGCGAGCCGCAGCCGTTGGCATCAATTCAAACGACTATGAGAAAGCTATCAAAGAATCAGTCAAGCGACTGAGGACCCTTCGCAACCAAGCCTATTCTGTCGAGGGGCGCTACTATGAGGGACAGCCCAATTGGAAGCTGATCATCACAAACTCGACAGTTTGGGTGCAGTACTATTTACCGGGTGGACCTCACGTGGATCAGACCCCAGTCTGGCTCGTCTCTGTTACGCCAAACGCGGATGGCTTCTATCACCTGTTCCATTTGGAATTTAATCGCATCTGGGAGCGATGCATCGCAAATCCCATCGCCCTAAATCAGAGCCCAACAACCAAGATGGTCTCAACAACCACGGCCAAGGCGTGGAAGCCAAAATAGCAGCGGTGCAGAGTAGAGCAGCTCAACATTTGCATCCCTTGACTCCACCCCGGCCCGCTCTAGGCTTGGCGAGCATGAGGGAAACGGATAGAGCGGTGCGCGAGCGCCGCATTCAACAGATCGCAATCGAGATCGAGCGACAGGGCGGCGACAGCGACGCCTTCGCCGCGCAATACCTTCGCGCCATGATCGTCCAATCGCCGCGCCAAGGTGAGCGAACCATTCGTGCGCTCGCTGATGAGATTGACGCGTGGCGAAGAGCGCGCCGCACCGCGCGCCGCTTGTTTTCGAACTGGGCACCGGTCAAACGCTGAATGCTTCGGTTGGCCATCATTCCTGCATTGGCGATTGCGCTCGCGGGCTCCGGTGCCGCCGATATGCTAACCTATTCTCATCAATTAACCTTGGCTCCGACTAGGTGCAACAATGCCTCTTACTGACATTTTATCGCGAACTCCGCCCCCGGAAGACGCCCGCGCAACGATGGAATTTGAAAAGATGCGCTTCGAGCTGTCGTGGCGATATTTCGACCTTCATGCGCGACAGAGAACCCAGCTCTTTCATTTTTTTGTAATCTTGTCGCCATTCGTATTTGGCGGATGCTTCTACCTTCTTAAGGAGCGTACTTATCTCGGTTATTCTCCCAGCATAATTGCTCCATGTGCCGGGGGCCTGCTCGTCCTGGTGTTTCTTGGGCTTGATCGGCGAAACCGACAAATGATCGACGTTGCCGAGCGCGCTCTGATGCTGCTCGAACAGCAATTCCTGTTCGCCGATTATAGACGGCTCGATGTTGAGGGCGCCACATTTCCCGGACTGTTTACAATAGAGCACAACGAAAATGACAAGACAGCTCTGGGAAAACTTCGAGGGCATACTGCTTTGATTTCGGCAGTTTATCTGCTCTCGCTCGCCGCCTTTGCCGCTCTCGCTGCTTATGCCTACCTGATCTTCACGGGCACTGTGAAGTTATAGCCAAAATCACGGCAGCAGTTGATGCTGCACGTTAGCACCGTCAAAACTAAATCGGACCGTTGTCGTGATCGATGCAGCCGACAGAGCTGGCTCGGAGAATATCGGCACACAAATCCCACCCGGGTTTCGCGCCGACGAGGCGTAGAGGGCATCATTGCCGGCAGCACGGGCTTCTGTCGCGAGCGCCCGGCAGTATGTGTAGCCTGCCTCAGTCGGACTCACGAGGTCCGTATGTTCCTCTTCGTGTCCAGCCGTCACCAACGTCGAGCCTGTGAAGGTCACATGCAGAAACTGATAATATCGTTGTTCCGTCACGGCGAAGCGCAAATGGTGCTTTATCTCAGCCAAGCACGTGGGTTCATCGACCGCTGTGTAGAGCGCCGGAAAGTGGGCCGTGTTAAATCGTTGAGGCGGAATCGGCGTGCGCGCGAACGTGAAGCGGATTGCATCGGCGGCTGTTATGACGGGGCCAACAGCGAGCAGCGCCGCCTCAACAGCATCCAGGTCTTCAAGCGGAATACCTCTCGAAACCAGAATCGCATTGAGGTTTCTAGATGGAACAGAGACCAAACGGGCGACGTTGAGCACTCTGTGCTCGCTTGCAAAACCGGCAAGCACTTAAAGTCCTCGTTCAATCATTACCAGGTCGTGCACGCGAATCATGCTCAACATCCTCCCGTCGAGCATGAAGTCCAGGGGCGTCGCGCCACCAAGTGTCGCGTGAGGCCGCCTCAGCCAATCAATCTCGGCATCAATCGAATCGTTGTACAGTGCAGCTAGCCCAATGCTGATGCTCAGCACGTATCCGGTTCTGTCTCGGATATCTTGCGAGGGACGGGTTCGCCCCATGAAGATGGGTTGCGCGGCCCGTTCATCACCGCCATACCCGAGGAGCAAAACCTGCTCAGCCTGAGAAAGCTTCCAGCGCTCGCAAGTGCGTACAAACCCCTCGATTGCTCCTCGCCGAACATTCAGGTTCGCATTTGGGCGCAGCAGCACCGGCGTCCACGGCGCCTCTCCTAAGCCCTGAGAAAGGCCACCAAGCTGAGCGCGAGCGATGGAGGGATAGTTGCCGTTCGCCGGCCTCAGCTCGCGCTGTTCTCGCTGCGGCGGCTCGAAGGCGACAGCCTCATTACGAAGTGACATTGTCGATCTCCAGATCAAGGCCGTTGAGGCAGCGCTGTGTGAGAGACTGCATAAACTGCGCTTTTTCGAGGAAAGGCTTCGAACCCTCGGTCATCGCCAACGTCGAATTGATTGAGCCGAATATCGCGGTGGAAGACAGAGCGCTCGACTCAACAAAAGCACTGCTCCGAAATCGACCGTCTTCCGATACTACCTGAAACTTCGGACCAAAGGTGATCTGCGATGGATAGTCCTTGAAGGAATCGCTCACGGACTGAAACACGAACCGTTCAAAAAATGCGCTTACCTGATCTTGCGAACCGAGATCGAAATGGCAAAGGTCCTGTACTTCAGCGCGACCAAATTTGAGTTCGGGAAATGCCGCGGGAAAATTGTCATGGACGGCCCCCATGATCTCGTAAATCAGCGGAAGGTCGCTACCGGTGATACCCGGAAAATCGAATGCGATTCGGTCGGCAAAAAGCGTCACTGCCGAGCTTCCGCCATAGACATTGTACCGGGCATACACCTCACTCAATCGCGAGCTTGGATTGGCGCTCAGCTCGGAAGCTTGAATATTCAGCCGCTCTGCTAGCGCGCCATGGAGCGACTTAAAGAAGCGGGGCGGCAGGTCTCGCCATTCGAGCGCGATGCCGTCGAAATACTGCTGGACGTGGATGAACTCCCGCAGGACCTTATACCTGAACTTTGCCACGGTGATCTCGCTTCCTCTGCCCTTGCTAATGTAGCCAACGGGCCGGCCTGCTGCAATGCCGACAGAACTGCGCTTGATAGAACCAGTAAATACGACCGGTCTTGTTAAAGGGTGGGGATGCTAGCGCTATGCCGGGAGAAAGATGATCGGCCTAGACTTGCGTAGCTCGCCCTTCTAAGGCCCCTGCCCAACGCGTGCCTGAAAGCCATTTCCTCCGGCATGCGCAGCTCGCGACCCTTGGCGGGTGCCAGCGGCGACACGACCCGGAGACCCAGTAGACGCGGCCGGCTTTGCGGCCGCGTTCCTCGAAGGATCCACCGCTGTCCATACGCGGTTCGTCTGCCGATGTGTTCACGATCGCGCAGAAACGTCACAAAGGACCTCCCTGGCTCGGCTGGACGGCACCTGAAGCCCGCCGCACCGCACTGCCGCAAAGCTGGCCCGCTGCGGCTACACGCGCCCCTGATAAGCGGCCCGCATAAGCTCCAGCAACAATTTTTTGTGCTTGGCAATGTCGTCGGCACCAAGGGGAAGGCGATATGACTGATAGGTCTCGTCATAGTCCATCGTTTCGAGACCGGCCTGCTCTATCTTTGCATCTACATCGTCCGCCCGTGGTAGCCGAATCTCGGCTCGGATGTGTTTCTTCTTAGGACGGAAGATTACAAAGTTGAATGGCTGCCCCGCTCTGGATAGGCCGATGTAGATTTTGTTGTACTTCAGCTCCAAGGATTGATCGATCTCGCGCGCGATCGACAGCAGTTCGTCGGCGAGCTGGACGGTCGCTTTGGTGCCCTTATTTTCCCAATAAGGCCGATCGGTGGGGGTCGCTGCCGCATCTTCATCTTCGTCCACTGGTCCCCGGGAAAGTTCGTCCATCACTTTCGTAAAGACCAACGTGGTGTGCTGCCCGACTTGGAGAGCCTGCATCTGCAGAGCGATCAGCGGAATAAAGCCATTGAAGAGCGACACGACGTTGAGGAAGCGGCTGGTTATGTCCTCCGCCACCAACACCGCACAATGATTATACTGCGGGTACCGCTTCCGTTCGATGTCCCAGTACTCTACCGTGCGGATGATGTGGGTTTCGTCGGTCGGACCAAGCTGTACCTCTACCTCGTAGCGCTGCTTTCCTTCCGGCTGCTGAAGCAAAAGGTCTAGTCGACCCGCCCGGGGCTGCATCCTTTCCTTGTCACGGAGCACAAGGTCGCCAAGGCCGAGAATATTCGGGTCGCTGGCGATCAAGTCTTGCACCCACCTCTCGTTCAGCTCTGGATGCAGCTTCAACGAAATACGTTCTGCCTTTGTGAATTGCATCGATCGGTCCCCAGCCAAAACAATCTTCTTGTTGGGCAAAGGCAATATGCCAGCGGAGGTATACAATGGCTTTGCATGAATGGCTTAACGGCCACTCGAAGCCTCGAAAACGAGTCGCGGTGAATTTTATCTCAACTGCGCTCGACCGACTTTCGGGGTTTCGCCCGTCTTTCTTATTTTTTCGATTTGGACGTTCCGTAGAAATCGAGAGCTTACGCTAGGGCACACAGTGAACTTCGGAGACGGCCGCTAAGCTGGGTCCTACCCCGTGGCTGCTCCACGGACTTCCTCGCTCCTCCTATGCGCAGCGTAATCTCGGGTGACCTGATCTCGCTCAGCACGAGATCGCTGTTCGTTGGCGTCAACGATTTCCTAACCATGATATTGCCCAAGCCGGAGGCAACGTGGCCCATCTTGGTTAAGCGGGTTCGCATAGTACCCGTTATGGAATCTTTTGCGCCTCGCGCAAGCCGCGTGCCAGCCTGTTTGCTGAGCAAATGCATGGCTCGCGCCGATCCGCCCCAGCCATGTGCCCGACGCATTAGGGATTTGTTAACTCTCGCATAGGTGGTGGTCGTAAGTGCACAAACGACCTCAACTACACTTCGGTATTTCCGAGATGTAGGCGAGTGTTCGGACCACCCGAAAGAAGGCCTTTGATTAAAATTGTTCGGAGACCACGGCGCGCGCGAGCAAGGGCGAACTGAAAGTAACCCTTGCGATGTTCACGATTGATTTTGGTTAATTGCTAAGGTTAACGGCCCACTTTTGGCGACCACCGAGCGCTCGATCGCCAATTATCAAAACCCGGGCTCCATTTTGTCCAAAAAGCCCATAGTGCAACGAGCCCTTGTGACAGCAGTGACACCTGTGACCCCCATTTCCCGGACCCCTACCATATAGCCCTACTGAAATACCGTAGTTCGTTTGAGCCTCTATAGAGGTAGGTGTCACAAGCGTCACGGCGTCACGGGCAGAGATTAGGCCCGATACTCACATGGTGATCCGCTCGACCACGTCGATCACCCCGGCTACCCTCGCGGGATGACACGGCGACCCCCTCCACTCCTCTCCGGCGGCGATCGAAAGGCCTACACGAAAGAGTTGGCCAAGTCGGAAGCCATGACGGTCATCTTTGCTGAGCGATCGGCCGAGCGGCGCGCACAGGGCGAGGCGTTGATCCGCGAGGCCGACGATCTTCTCTGCCAGAGCTGGAATGAGCGCCGATGGTCGAAGCCGGCCGCTCCCGTCGACCCATCTCCGATGATTACGCAAGCCCTCAATGGTGGCTACCCAATCTTGGAACTCGAATGCTCGCGCTGCCACAACGCGCGCACCGTCGACCTTGCCGAGCTACGGCGCCCACCGACAACCTTTGTCCATGATCTCGCCTCGCGACTCGTGTGCAGCAAGTGCCAAAAAGCTGGCAAGCGCCCAGCCGCTACACTGAAGCAGCTCGCCCGGCGAAAGTGACCAGCCCCAGCCGAGCTCTCAACGATTCGCTAACCGCCAAATGGTCTTCCTCTTGCATTGGGGCAGGTCTGTGCCACTTTTAGGCACAACCTCGCGAGATAATGTCAAATGAGTGCTACCAAACGCCGGCCTCGTCAGGCTGATACCAATCTCGTCTATTCCGAGATTGTGTTGGTTTGTCTCGTGGTCTGGCACTATTGGAGCTGGGATGCTGCGCTGATTACGGGCGTCGCGCTCACTGTGCTCTTGGTTCTGATTGCGCAACTCAGCGGAGACGACAGCAATTTTGCGTGCGCCCTATTGGGCATCGCATGGGCCTCTGGCGCGCTGTTTCTTCTGCTGAAGATCAAAGCCTCGGTTGTTACATGCGCGATCTTCGTTCCGCTTGCAGGAATGTTCGGCTACGCGGGTCATCTGGCGGCGATCGAATATATCCGAGCGACCGCTTCCGACGCTACTCCATCTACCTGAAGCTTGTAGTGCTAGAGTGTGAGCCGGCCTTTAGCCAAACACCTAACGCTTCCCGCGCGCCAGGACCGTCCAGACAGGCGACAACCCGTCCCAGCCGCGAAGGCGTCCAGAGAACCGCACCTTCAGCCCGGCAGATGTGATGCGCTCGACAACGAGATGCAGCGCGATCACGTCGCCGTCCGACAGCTCTACGCATCCGCGCTTCCGAGACCACACCGCTCCGGGGAAGTGAAACAGATTCGCCTTGAGCCATCGGCCGCCGCGCTCGGACAGCGGCTGGACGTCGACCCGCGCGCCGGCCCTAGGCCGTAGTTTAACATCTGCCCGGCGCAGCCAA
Organism: Bradyrhizobium sp. 17; assembly: GCF_023073515.1. NCBI lineage: Bacteria > Pseudomonadati > Pseudomonadota > Alphaproteobacteria > Hyphomicrobiales > Nitrobacteraceae > Bradyrhizobium > Bradyrhizobium sp. 17. Next base: position 148,731 of record NZ_JADPJQ010000113.1, read on the forward strand.
TTCGGTATCCAACCCATGCGTCCGACTAGCCGTTAGCTCCAGACCTGTCCAGGCTCGTCTACCCGAACGGTTTCGTCGCTCGACGCCGAGGACGTCCGCTCTTCGGAATGGACCGGAAGTGAACCGCGGCGCGCCAGAGCGACGCGATTGACCCGAAGCTGACTTTCGCGCCTTTCAGCGGGGCGCTCTCGCCTTCATCAAAACCAAAAGGTGAGAACCAGCGGCGATCAGTGAGAAAAGGACTATCCCTAACTCAGCACCATGCACATGCTGCGGGGCATATGTCGAAGCCAACCAGATGAAGAGGCGAACGACCGCCATGAAGGCGATCATCCCCCACAAAGCGAGCCATTTCGGAGCGTTCCAGGTTGGTTCACCATTCGCGCTCCACTGCATAGCGACGCGCCCGCTCTCGATACGCGGGCCAAGATAAAGGTTTAGCGCTACGACCAATGCGATAGCGAAGCCAAAAACGTAATCTGCCGGTACCATTCTCTGCGCTTTCCGAAAACCGATGAGGCTATCCAGATCTGGCGAGGCGTCCCACTCTTGTTTAGATGGAACTGCTCGCGCATACGCCGTTAACCGGCTCTGCGGCTTTCATCTTCGAACGGCGGACGACTGAGATGTCTCGCGAGACGCCGCTCATTGCCCCATCCGTAGCGCTTTGCGAGTGGAACGTACACAAGGCAGGCTAGGCATAATGCTATCAGTACCACGACGAGGCTGAGGCCAAGGAACATGTAGGCGCTTGACGTGCCCCCAACGACGAGGACGAGCATAAGGATGGAGCGAATGCTGAAAGGCGACATGCCCGCTAAAGTAGCACGAGGCCCCTCTTAGTTGGCAGCTCTGTCACGATTAGGGTTTGCGGACTATTAAATCCGCTTATGGCCCGTTGCTGACCTTCGCTTACAGGCCCGCCATGTCTGCCTTCAGGAGATAAGCCGAGCCGAGGTCAAGCAGGTGCCGAAGTCAGCCTGCGACCCAAGCCAGACATACATTGCTTTTTCAATAGCACGTTGAGCCCTCCTAAATCCTGAGGTGGTAGCTCTGTTGCATGGAATGGATTTTCGCGTTCCTAATTTTATTGTTTCTTTACCGTCGCACGACGCGTGCTGGCGACCGGCTTGCGGAATTGAAGCCAACGGGCATGCTGCGTTCGCCGCTATTCTACGCCCAGACTGCGCTCCTTTGCGCTCTATTGATGCTCATGTTTGCCCCGGCTTATTTGCCGCACGAACAGTCGGCAGTCGTCGTGTATCTTGTGGCCCTAATCACCGTGATCACAGCGCTCCTTTTTGTGCGCCGCGCATTGAAGTGGCGCTACCCCATCTGAGGCGATCACTTCGGCAATTGGCCCATCGCTTCCGTTGGCGGGGTATCGGTGCATGTCGGCTCACAGGAGCAGACCGGAAGTTCGCACCCGAGCGCCAGTTCGTCGCTGGTGACCCAAATCGGACGATGAGCTTGCCCGCATTTGAGCCCCATTGTGGGAGTTCACTTACGCGGTTCTCCTATCAATGGATGCGCAAATGAGAATTGCGGTAACGCTGTTGCTTGCAATCGTGCCTTGGTCGGCTTCGGCAGAGATAGGGCAAAACGAGAAGCTGCGTGAGATCATTACCAATCTCAAAGCTTGTGTCCGAACGCACGCACCTGAGGTTCAGGAGCCCGCCGACAAGGTAAGCGGCAATGCCGTCGACTACTTCATCAAAGTGTGTAGTCCTCCCCTAGCTGATCTTGACTCTGCAAAAGTGGGCGTTGCCCCTCCTGGCGTACTTCGAGTCACGATTACAGAAGAGTGGAACACCATCGAGGGAGAGACACGCACACGCTGAGGGTCAACGGCTTCGCTCTTGAATGTCGCCTTTTGGGCCCATCGCGTCGTTTGGCGCACTGCATCGGCAGGTCTGGAGTCAGGAGCAGAGCAGAAGTAGTTGTCTCCGACGCGGACCGCCGCCTTTGACCCATAGCTCACTTGGACCGCCGCCTGCACGACGACTATTTTCCCGAGTAAGTGAGCTCGATCTCGGTCCGGAATGGAGCTAATGCCGACACTTCTATCAAGGGCGTAATGCTCAGAGTGTAGAGACCCTCATCCAGCGGCAACAAGGCGAGTTCACGAGCGCGGGAGAAAGCTGTTGATGCGACGATCCCGTCCGAATTACCCGTCTGATCATGCACGACGCGGTTCTCCTGATCCCGGACGGTTACGCGAAATGTCGTCGGCAGCTTGCCGGGAGGCGAGCCTGCGTTGATCGGTTGTGCGACGGGACCGCCAAGGAGAGCCGCAAGAGCAGACTCCTCCTCTGCTCCCGTGAAATACACGACGAGGTTCAGCTGATATCGCTTCTTTGCGATGATGCGGGCTTGAAAGGTGAAGGGTCTTCCCTCGACAAGCAGCACCGGAACGGAAAATCGCGGGATGTCATGGTGCGCCCATTTTAAGTATTGGACATACGGAGGTTCGCCGTACACCCAGCCCCCAGCAACTCGGAAGACACCGGCTGCCAGCAGGAAGAGCAGTACCGCACCAAGCGTTCGATGCCACGTCCGCGTCCGCATCGCTTGCTTGTGCTACAGGCAGTCCTAACCTCTGGTAAACGGGCCGCCGCTTCTGCTTCTGGCCCTTCGCAGACCTGAACAGCGGGTCCGATGATGTCCGCTCACAGTGGCCGAGCAGACCATCTACCCTGCACCCGCCGACTTCCGAGTTTGCCCAATAGACATATCAACGGCCGCCTTTCTCGTCAGCCGTTCTTCTTGAAACCTCCCGCATCGGTAGCCTCGAACGCGCGTCTAATTGGTGGTTTGGACGTGGGTAAATTCTGATCGAAAACGCTAGTTGTCGCCGAATCCGAAGAGCGCGATAATAGCGGCATGATCAAAGTTGAAGCACAACCCATCGCAGTGAGCCTGTTGCGGGCAGCCGAGCTTCTCGGCGTGCACGAGCGCCACATCTTGAATGCGGTCAGGTCGCACGAGCTGCGGGCCTATCAACGCGGCATCGCTGTGCGCGTGTTGACGATCGATCTCGTCGACTGGGTTCGCAAGCATTGGAAGCCGCGCCGTACGACGAAGTCGCGCCAGCCGCGGGAACAAAAGGACAAGCAACATGCCGATTGAGCATACCTACCGTGATGGACGGACTGAAGCCGAGCCAATGCTACGGGAAGCGGGCGTGCGCCCCAGCGCGGTGCTCGAATTCCTCGATCAGCAGGCTCCCCAATTCGTTCACGTCTATGACGCAGCGAGCGGGTCAAGCGAGTTGGTTTACCGCGGCAGCGATCCGGCGTGGAATGGTCTCTCCCTCGCAGAAGCCATCGCGACGCTGAAGGATACCCGGCCTCACTATTTCTACGCTGAGGCTGATGAAATGGCCGTTCTTGCCGAAGCCGCCTTCGGCGAGCGCCCGTCATTGACGGCGCGCGGCAAGTTGAGAAACGAATTAGGAAGCCAAGCCGCGTATCTCGAAATGGCTGAGCGGTGGGGCAGTGACGGCGTGAGCTTGACGCCCGGCAAACGTCCCGGCTCCGTCGTTGCAAAGAAAGACAGCGACGACAAGCCGATCGCAGAGACCCGCAATAACCCGTGGCATGAGTCGTTCAAGGGGGATCGGATCGCGGCGCAGACCTCGATTATCCGCATGTCCTCAAAAATGGCTATCAGCATGGCGAAGTCGGCGGGCGTCACACTCGGCGGCCATCCTTCACTCGCAACAGGGGACACTGTCCATGTCTAAAATTCTCATCAACGCTCACCTCTATACATGGGGCATCCCGCCCCATCGTTATGAAGCGCCAACGCTGCTCACGTCAGCTCAGATCGCGAAGCTGGGCGACACGCTGGACAAAAGCGCCGGCCTGCCCGACTGGAGCTCCGCACGTCAAGACGCGGAGGTTCTCTACCAAGTCGCGCTGCGCGATCGGATGTGGCATGTCCTGCGCAAATTCGAACTCAGCAAGCAGACGCCGAGGTACATGGAAGCCAAGCGCCTGAGCGCCGAGATCGATGATGCACAATTCGCACTCGATACGGCGATCACAGCCCGAGAACTCCTCGACGCTCGCGCCGCGCTTGAGCTCGCGCGCGGCCAGCACAAACTCTTAACGCGGAAATACTTCGCGGGACGTCGGCAACGCGCGGCTGACGAACGGGCCGGAAAGAATCTCGTGACGCTTCGCGGCGTGACGTATCGACGCCCCCGTCACTGAGGAACTGCACCAATGGCAAGCCGCAAAATGAAACCGGAAGAACTGGCTGAAGCCGACGATATGGCCAATGCTATCGTTGTGCTGGGAAAAGGCTCACGCCTTAATCCGATCGAGCCGATGCCCATCGATTGGCCAGTAACCGTTGGCAAGGGCAAACCCGACAAGAATTCGCAGTTGAACGCGAGCGCGGTCATACAGGCGCTGGGTCTCGATTGCCGTCTCGACGTTTTCCATCAGGAATACCTCGTCAGCGGTCACGCGCTTTCGCAATTCGGTGGCAGGCTTCAAGATCACGTCGTGCGGAAACTTGTAGAGGTCGGTTGGCAGGTCACTGGCCACGAGCTCAGTGAAAAGGCGTACAGGAGCGGCCTTCTCCGCGAATGCGAGCAAAACGAATTCCATCCGGTGAAGGACTATTTGAAGAGCCTTCACTGGGATAACGAGCCGCGGCTCGACAGATGGCTGACGACGTATCTCGGAGTAAAGGATACGAGGCTTGTGCGAGCGCAAGGCGCGATCGTCCTCACTGCGGCGGTTGCACGCATCATGAAGCCAGGCACCAAATACGATCACGTTCTCGTGCTGGAAGGCCCGGAGGGCGCGCGCAAATCGAGCGCTGTGCGCATTCTCGCCAACGGCACATTCGACGGCGACGACAATTTTTCGGAATCCAAAATTCTCGGCGAGGACGAACGCAAGCAACAGGAGCTGACGACCGGCAAATGGTTCTATGAGCTCGCGGAGCTTGCTGGCCTCCGGAAGGCGGATCAGTATGCGCTGAAAAATTTCGTTACGAAGCAAACTGAGCGCGCTCGCGCCGCGTATGCTCACTTTCTAACAGAGCAGCCGCGAACTTGCGTCTTCATTGGCTCGTTCAACACCGATGCAACCACTGGCGAGTTGGTCGAATACCTTAATCCCGGAGATCAGCGCCGGTGGTGGCCTGTTCGCGTCGGGACTGTCGACATCGAGGCGCTTCAGCGCGACCGCGACCAATTGATGGCTGAGGCGATGATCGCTTATGATCTCGGCATGCCGCTGTATCTCGACAAGGCGCTTGAGGCAGAAGCGCGCGGCGAAGCGGCACGACGTGAGATGGTTGACCCGCTCGCCGATACTCTGTCAGACGTTGACGCAGCCGCACTGAAGGTGCTGGATGAGAAGGTGGCGCCGAACGGGGCGGGTGTCTCGATTGCGGATCACAATGGCGGCAAGCTTCTGACGATCGGTGACGAAGCCAAGCCTTCCGCATTCATCACTCACTCGGAAATTTGGGTATCGGCCAAGCACGTAACTACGCTCGCTCCTTCCAGCCGCCAGAGCGACGGCAAGGGCATCGCAGCGGCTATGCGCAAGCAGGGCTGGATTCAAGTGCGAGATCGCCGGACAGGCTCCGTAGAGCGCGGTTACGCCCGCGACCGCGATGATTTTTCAGACCTAGGAGTTTGAGATGCGAGGCTATCCCCTCCCTCGCTTTTCTTACGATGTGCCTGAGTGGCTTTGCGCCCTGCTGGACGACGCGATTTATCAAGCCTACAAGGCAACGGACGGCGCCGATCCGAACTCATCTGCGTTTGAAGATGCTTTCTTCGCATCGTTGATCGAACAAGCGCCGCTGGATTCCGTCGCGCGACATCTCGATGCCGACACGGCGGCAACGTTGGCGCGTGCCCTCAACCACCGCGTCGCGCGAAGCGCTCGCATGAGCGGTCGCGCGCGGCCCAGTGAAGTCGAGTTACAACGTGAGACGTGGGTTCGAGTGCAGCGGCCGGAGGATGATCCGGAGCTAGACACTATCCTGTTCGGAGAGGCCTCGAAGAGCGACGCTGTCAACGGCTAACGTCAAAAGCGCGGAGCCGAAGATTATCGCGTTATCTCGGCTGGCTTCTTGCGTGGTCCTAGCACCTTTCCACGGCGCTTACGCGCCGAAAGGCGTTGCGCCTTGGCCAATGCGTTTGCGTCGCGGTCGGCCCTGACCTCCGCCGCTGAGAGTGACTGCGCGAGCCCTGCCGCGATCTCCCATTTCAGCGTCAGCGCGTTAAGTCCCAGGAGTTCGACAATGCGCCGTGACATGCGCGCCTGCTCTTCTCTCATCTTCGGGCCGTTCGCCAAGATCAGCGTCGCGATGTATTTTTGGGAAATGCCCTCCGGGGCATGCCCCATCATGAAGTGGCGGATCAGGTCGTCTATTCCGAGATCAGCTGCAACGGTCGAATAAGTGTGTCGAAGCATGTTACCGCGCGCTGGCAGCTCGTCACGATGTCCCGCCTGAGCACATCCGGGGAAGATGAGAGCATCAGGGGTGACGGGGTAGCCAAGCGCCTCGGCCGCCTTGCGAGCCATCCTCAACACGGCGGCGATCTCCTCGCTCACTGGAATCACAATGTCTTTACCTGCCTTAGCTTTGGCGATGATGAGCGTCCGTTCGTTGTCGGAATATGCTTCCCATCGCAGCCGGGCTAACTCACCGGGTCGCGGTCCAACTAGAAGTGCCGTCAGATGATAGGCTTGACGGATCGCATTATCGACCTTCCGCCATGCCTTCAGCCATGCGGGGAAGCTCTTAAATGGTAGCGCGTCCTGCTTTGCGCTCTCCTCGTTGAACTCTACTGCAGATGTCGGGAGACGTTGCGGCAATGAAACGTCGAGCCGAGACGCCCGCTTGTAAGTCGCCCGGATCACGCGGGCGCAATGGTTTGCTGAGACCGGCCCGTTCCTCTTCGTGATTTCCGCATGCCACGACGAGACAGCACCCGGGCTCATCGCCATTTCGGCAAGCGTCCATTTTGCGAACTTAGGGAGAATGATCCCATCGCCGAGCATTTTGACGTTGTAAAACCAACGTGGTGGCTTACCCCGCTTCTCCGCCTTACTCTTGAGATATTCGAGATAGGCAGCGAAGGCGATTTCGAACCTGATCGAGCTTCGCTTGTTCGGCGCAGCTTCCCCAGTATGGACGTTGCCAACCGCGATCTCAGCGGTCTTGCGCGCATCCTCCGTGTTCATCATCGGCCATTCGCCGAGCGTCCTGAAAATGGTCGTGCGGACCCCCTTCTCGCGACGTCGGCGCCTGAAGCGCCAGATAGTCCGGTTAGCACCGACAAAGACGAAGAGCCCCTTTACGATGCTGTCGGGATACTCGACGCCTTCCGATCGCTCGTTCTCCACACCGTGGCTCCTCCGGTCTGCCACGTCGCTATCGGCGAACTCCCGAAGGGCTTCGATGTGATCATCTGTGAGCTTTCGCGGCGCTCTTTCGGGAGCTTTGCGAGCCTTGCGAACCGCCAATTTTCGTGTGGCCATCATGTGGACAGTATCCGGCTTTCGGACCGGCTCCCGTGCTCTGCGACAGGATGATGGTTAGCACGAAATGCTTCAAATGCAGGGGGTTTTTGCGATTTCGAGGGACTTTGGAGGCACTAGGTAAACGGCAATTTTATGCTTGGGAAGCTGCCGTTCTACCATTGAACTACGCCCGCGGATGCGCAGCTTGCGCCCGCTCTGATTAGCCGAGACGGCGCATCTCGCCAAGCGCTTTGGCGCAGCCCGCCCGCCCCTTCTTAAGTTTCCGGTACGATTTTGGGTGCGGCGGATTGTGGCGGTGTTATGGTCGCGGTCTGGGGAGAGCGTACGTTGCGTGGGGGCGTGTGTATGGTGGGGCATGGCTACGCGATATTCGACACGACCATAGGGCGCTGCGGCATCATCTGGAGCAGCACCGGGGTCGTCGCCGTGCAGTTGCCGGAGGCGCGGGAGATCGACACCCGCCGCCGGATTTTCCAGATCCATCCCGAGGCACGCGAGCAGCGGCCTTCCGCGAACGCCGAGTTCGCGATCGAGGGCATCGTGAGCTTGCTGCAGGGCAGCGATGCTGATTTTTCCGAGGTCAGCCTGGACGCGAGCGGGGTGCCCGGCTTCAACCGGCGGGTCTACGAGGCGGCCTGCGCCATCCCGCGCGGGGAGACGCGCACCTATCACGAGATCGCCAAGGCGCTGGGCGCCTCCGGCGCCGCGCATTCGGTGGCACAGGCGATCGCGAAAAATCCCTACATGCTGATCGTGCCCTGCCACCGGGTGCTGGAGGCCGGCAATTACACCGACCGGCTCTCGCCCTATGGCGGCGTAATCTCCAAGCGGCGGCTGCTGTCGCTGGAGGGCACCCATCCGATCGCCAGCAAGACGCTGTTCGACGTCCTGCTGCCCGTTGCCCCACCGAGACCCTCCACCTAGATAGGGAGGATGGATGCAACAACGCTGCTGACCACCCCCTCGATGACCGTCTCCGAGTTTCGCTGCGACGCGGGACCGGACGACAGCCCGTTTGCGGAGTGCCGCACCGGCCATTCCATCGCCTATGTCCGCGCCGGCAGCTTTGGCTGTCATTGCCGCGCCGGCTTCTTCGAGCTGGTGGCGGGCTCGATGCTGGTCGGCGCGCCAGGCGAGGAATACACCTGCACACATGAGCACGTCGCCGGCGACGTCTGCCTGTCCTTTTTCCTCAGCGAGGATCTGGTCGACGCGCTCGGCGGCCGGAGCGACGTCTGGCAGGTCGGCGCGACGCCACCGTTGCCCGAGCTGATGGTGCTGGGCGAGCTCGCCCAGACGGCGGCAGATGGCAACAGCGACCTCGGTCTCGACGAGGTCGGGCAGATCCTCACCGGTCGTTTCGTCGATGTCGTGTCGGGCAAGGCGCGCAAGCCGACGACACCGACGGCGCGTGATCGCCGCCGCGCCGTGGAAGCCGCGCTCTGGATCGACGCCAACTCGCATGCCGAGGTCGACCTCGAACAGGCGGCACGGCAGGCAGGCCTCAGCCCCTTCCACTTCCTGCGGCTGTTCTCCGCCGTGCTCGGCGTCACTCCGCATCAATATCTGGTGCGCTCGCGGCTGCGGCATGCGGCGCGGCTGCTGACTGACGACGACATCGCAGTCACCGACATCGCCTACGACGTCGGCTTCGGCGATCTCTCCAACTTCGTCCGCACCTTCCACCGCGCCGCTGGTGTATCGCCGACCAAGTTCCGCCAGGCTTCGAAGGGAGAGCGCAAGATTCTCCAAGAGCAGCTTGCCCTCAACTGACTAGGTTCGTCTCCGGCGCGCGCCGATTGTGGCGCGCTTTGGCAATGGAGACGACCATGTACGACCATATCGGATTGCGCGTTGCCGACCTCGACGCCGCCACGCGCTTCTACACCGCGGTGCTGGCGCCGCTCGGTTATGTCGTGTGCTCGAGTGGCGATGGTTATGCCGGCTTCGGGCCGAAGGGCGAGCCGGCGCTGTGGCTGCACCTGAACAAGGGGCGCAAAGCCGATGGCGTGCACATCGCGTTTCGCGCGGGGGATCATGACGCGGTCAAGGCATTCCACAGCGAGGGCTTGAAGAGCGGTGGCCGCGACAATGGCGGCGCCGGCCCGCGCAAGGATTACAGCCCGACTTACTACGCGTCGTTTTTGATCGATCCCGATGGCAACAATGTTGAGGCGGTCTGTGTGTGAACGCGGCAGCCCTCACCACACACACACGCTGTCATCCCCCGGCTTGACCGGGGTATCCAGTACGCCGCAGCTCCTCGATTCAATCACAGCGGCCTCTGGAATACTGGATCGCCCGATGGAGTCGGGCGATGACAGCTGGGATGACGGCGCTATCGCTCGCTTCTCTACATCAAGGAACTCAACCAGGATTGCATCATGGCCTCCATCCACAACGACATTCCCCTCAACGCCCCAGCGCGCGACGTCTGGGATGCCGTGCGCGATTTCGGCGCGCTGCATCGGCGGTTGGCGCCGGGCTTCGTCACGGCCTGCACGCTCGACGGCGACACGCGCATCGTCACCTTCGCCAACGGATCGGTGGCGCGCGAGGTGCTGGTCGATTGCGACGATGCGCGGCAACGGCTGGTCTACGCGATCAACAACGAGCGGCTGAAGCATTACAGCGCCTCGGTGCAGGTGATCGCCGAGGGCGAGGCGAGATGCCGCCTGGTCTGGATCATCGACATGCTGCCGAACGAGCTCGCGCCCTATGTGCAGGGACAGACCAAGGACGCCGTCGCCGCCATACACCGCGCGTTTCCGGCCGCAGCTGCGTGATCTTTCTCACAGAGCCCAGCCCTCGTCCGCAATAACGATGGCGCCGTGCGTCCGGTTGGCTCCGCTCTCCCGGCGGCGCCACGCACGCGAGGAGCAGGCCATGAGAGGTGCGGACAAGGTGATCTGCCAGGCGGCCGCCGTGCTGCTGATGTTTTCGATTTCGAGCGCGCCGGCAAAGGCGCAGTTCTTCGGCGGCGGCGGTGCCGGCGGCGAGGACATAATGACCCAGATGGCGCCGATGCTCGAGATGATGAAGGCCAAGATGGGCAAGCGCCGCTTCGGCATGATGATGCAGACCATGGGCCCGATGATGAGCCGCATGATGGAGAATGGCGGTGGTGGTCTTGGCATGATGGGCGGCGGTGGCATTGGCGGCCTCGGCGCCGGCAACCTCGGCGGCGGTTTCGGCGCGCCCAATTACGGCGGCTACGCGCCGATGGGTGGAGGCGGCACCATGCCGGCCGGAATGGGCGGCATCGGCGGCGGCGATATCATGGGCATGCTCGGCGGCGCCGGTGGCGGCGACATGATGGCGATGATTCCGCAACTGATGCGGCTCGCCAATGTCGGCGGTGGTGGCGGCCATCGCCGCCACAGGCACCGCTAGTCCGCGGCGGCCGACAGAGCCGGCCTGATCGCAGGTTTGGTTTGGCGCGGTCCCCAGCGTGTCAGCACCACGCTGGAGCACGAGAGCAGGCCGAGCACGACCATCGAGCTCGCCGCCAGCCAGAAGAAGCTTTGCGCGGTGGCATCATGCGTCGACAGCCACCAGCCGACAGCCGAGATGTAGATCAGCCGCGCGGTCTGCGCCAGCACCGGGCCGATCACCTTCGCAGCGCCCTGCGACGAGAAATACATCGTCGAGGCGAGGCCGATGAAGGCGTAGAACGGCGCCACTGTCGACAAATATTGGTGGCTGGTGGCGCGCACGGTCGCGCTGTCCGTGAAGATGTTCACCCAGAGATCGGGGAAGGCCGCGACCAGGCACGCCGGTGCACCGACGGCGACGAAGGCGCTCGCCGCTGCGATCCAGGCGATGCGCCGGGCGCGGGCGATGCGGCCGGCGCCGACCGCCATGCCGATCATCGGCACCGAGGCGATGCCGAACGAGAACGCGATCGAGGTCAGCAGGAATTCCAGCCGCGCACCGATGCCGTAGCCGGCCAGGATCGCGGTGCCGAATTTCGCAAGCATGTGAGTGAAGATCGAGATCGTCAGCACCGATTGCAGCGGCGAGAAGCAGGCGATGGCGCCCACTTTGAGGATGTCGAAAAACATCGCCCATTGGATGCGAAGTCCGCGCAGCTTCGGCGTCACGCGGGCGCGGCCGGAGAACAGGTACCAGCCCATCACGCCGATATTCATGCAATAGGCAATCAGCGCGCCGGCGGCGACCCCGCGCATGCCGAATTGCGGCACCGGACCGAGGCCGAGGCCAAGCGTGCCACCGAGCACGATCTGCCAGGCCGCGGAATTGAGGATCAACAGCGACGGCAGCTTCATGTTGCCGGTGCCGCGCAGGACGCCGGCCATGGTGTTGAGCAGCCAGGGCAGCACGGCGCCGCCGAAAAACACCTGGGTGTAGGCGATCGCATGCGTCAGCACGTCGCCGCGGCCGCCGAGCATCTCAAGCACCTTGGGCCCGAAGATCAGCATGCCCAGCATGAAGACGAGGCCGAAGCTGATGCCGATCAGCAGCGCGTGCGCGGCGAGCGTCCCGGCACGCTCGCGATCGCCCGCGCCGAGCGCGCGCGCGATGGCGGAGGCCACCGCGCCGCCCATCGCACCGCCTGACATGGTCATGGTCAGGATCACTGTCGGAAACACCAGCGCCATCGCGGCCAGCGCTTCCACGCCGAGCCGTCCGATATAGGAGGTCTCCGCAATCACGGTGCAGGTGCCGGCTGAGAGCGCGACCACGTTGGGCCAGGCCAGCCCGAGCAGCGTGCGCAGGATCGGCCCGTCCATCAGCGCGCTCCTCACGGGGCGCGGAGGCGGCGGCAGCGGACGCTCTTGTTCATCGACCGGGATTTCGGCGATGTCTGACATGTCCTCTCCGGGCAAAGCGCCATTTCCGGCGCAGCAATGCTTGGGTGTGCCAATGAATTGGTTCGCGCAGGGCGCAACAAGAGGCTTGTTAGCACGACGCGCAGCGATTCCTCCTGCGCTAGGTGCAGGCGTGCCCTGCGGCAGCGCGGTGACGCCGTCGTCTACCCAATCGTCCAGAGCAATGGCGGACGACCGCTCGGTGTCGGGGACAGGTGCACGCCGATGTGCCGGCCGCACCCGGCCGCAAGCCCCTCGAACAACCCCGCCAGCACCTTGGCGCAAGCGGAGTGGTTATCGGCGCCGTCTTCCATCAACCTCCAGCTCTGCTGACGGATTTCGAACGTGCCCTCGGATTGCGTCGTCTCAGCCGCATCGTCCTGCGCGACAAACAGCGCGTTGAGGAACGTCGCGAATTCGCTCGCACCGCCGCGGCCCATCGACAGCGCCGCAGCGACCTCATCGAAATATTGCATCCCGATCAGCTTGCCCGTGAGGTGCAGGAGATAGCCCGCATCCTCCGGACCGAACAGCTGCACCATCACGGGCGCGGCGGTGCGCACATATTCCATCGCATAGTTGCGATAGGCTTTTTCCAGTCTCGGCCTTGGCCAGCTTGCGACCGGCAACGCCGGAGCCGCGGCTGCATCGAACAGCGGGGCTTCGAGGTGCCGCGCGAACACGAGGCGCTGGTCGAGCTCGAGGGGCTGGTCATATTGATAATAGTAGCCTTCGAGCCCGTCCTGGCCGTCGACGCTCTGCTTGGTGCAGACGAACCCCAATCTGGTATCGCCGAGCGCCACGCCGTTGTTGGCGTGCCAGCCGCGCAGCATCGCGCGCGAGACTTCGCCCGGCACGCCGCAGATGGCAGTGCCTTTCCAGATCCAGCGCGGCGGCGGATAGCGGATCCAGGCTTTGCGGTCGCTCTCATACATGTATTCGACGTGCACGCCGCCGATCCAGTTCGAGAGATAGTGATATTGCGCGGCTGCCACGGCGGGCGGCAGATGGCTCAGCCCGAGCTTCTCCAGCCCCGGCAGGAAGCGCTCCTGCTGCTGGCGGCGGAACACGCGAAAGACGAACTCCGCAGCATCTGCCGTGCCGCGACGCGTGACCACGGTGAGGATCAGACCGGTGAAGTAGGCGTGATAGAGATCGGCAACCGCGCGCCAGCGTTTCCATTGAGCTTCCTGCGCGGGGTCTGGTGCGGTCATGTTCGCTCCCGATCGTTGTTCTGATCGAGTGTGTCACTGCATCCGGTGACGGACAAGCTGAGCCGCACGCAGGGAGCCCTGCACGCCGGCGCGCCAATTCCGCATCACGAATTTTGCGCAGGCTTAGTTTGCGAGGCTTTGGCGGCACGCTCGCGCTCGACGCGCTCGGTGACGTCGCGTGCCATCGCCACCGATCCCTGCACCACTCCAGCGGCGTCCCGCACCAGCGCAAAGGTCATCTCGATGTAGAGCTTGCGTCCGTCCTTGTGCAGCGCGCGGGTCAGTGTCGGCTTGCCCGCAAGCTTCATCGCGCCGCTGGCAAGCGCGGCCTCAAAACCTTTCCAGTGCGCGGCGCGCAGATGTTCGGGAATGATCAGGTCGAGATTCTGGCCCAGCGCTTCGTCCGCCGAGAAGCCGAACAGTGCGGACGATGCGCGGTTCCAGCGCATGATCGTGCCGGAGCGATCCGAATAGATCAGCGCGTCGGCGACGTCGTCGAGGATTCTTGCGTCGAGTTCGGATTGATCTGTCATTTCGCCACCTCGGACGTAGCCCGGATTCACTTCCCATCTTGACACAGATTCGGTGTCATCGCCCGACTTGATCGGGCGATCCAGTATTCCAGAGGCGGATGTGATCGAACCAATAGGCTACGGCGTACTGGATGCCCCGGTCAAGCCGAGGCATGACCGCGGAAGGTGAGGCTATCCCTACACCCGGAAATGCTTGCTCAGCTTCAGGCCCTGCGCCTGGTAGTTCGAGCCGATGCGCTGGCCGTACATCGCGTCGGGGCGGGCCAGCATCTTCTCGTAGACGAGGCGGCCGACGATCTGGCCGTGCTCGAGGATGAACGGCACCTCGCGCGAGCGCACTTCGAGCACGGCGCGCGAGCCTAGCCCGCCGGCGCCGGCATAGCCGAAGCCGGGATCGAAGAATCCGGCATAATGCACGCGGAACTCGCCGACCAGCGGATCGAACGGCACCATCTCCGCGGCGTAATCGGGCGGCACCTGCACCGCCTCTTTCGACGCGAGGATATAGAACTCGCCGGGATCGAGGATCAGGCTGCCGTCGGGACGGGCCGAGATCGGCTCCCAGAAGTCCTCGACGGAATAGCCGGCGCGGCGATCGACGTCGATGACGCCGGTGTGGCGCTTGGCGCGGTAGCCGACGAAGCCGCCGCTCTTCTCGCCGGAGAGATCAACAGAGACGGCGACGCCGCCGGTGAGGTCGGCATCGTCGATATCGACGAGACGCTCGGTCGCGTGCAGCGCCTCGAGGTCGTCGATGTTGAGGATGGCATCGCCGGTGCGGAAGCGCACCTGGCTCAGGCGCGAGCCCTCGCTGACCAGCACCGGAAACGTCTTCGGGCTGATCTCGGCATAGAGCGGGCCGTGATAGCCGGCACCGATCATGTCGAAGCGGCGGGTGCCGTCGGCGATCACGCGGGTGAAGACGTCGAGCCGGCCGGTCGAGCTCTTCGGGTTGGCGGCCGCGACGATTTCCGGCGGCAGCGCGAGGCTTTCAAGCAGCGGCACGATGTAGACGCAGTTGGTCTCCAGCACCGCGCCGTCGGCGAGGCTGAACTCGTGCAGCTTCAACTCGTCGATGCGCTCGGCGACCGTGGCGCCGGGACCGGGCAGGAAGCTGGCGCGAACGCGATAGGCGATATCGCCAAGACGCAAATCGAGGCTCGCCGGCTGGATCTGGCTTTCGACGAAGTCGTAAGCGGGCAGGATGAGACCGCCCTCCGCCATCGCCGCGATCATGCGGTCGGGCAGGATACCATTGGCGTCGGCGGCGACCGTGAACGTCAACCCGGGGTCCTCATCAGGGATCAAACACATCCCGACATGCGGGAAATATGAGCGTTTTACGGCTATCCGATGGACGTCTTGACGGAAAGGGCATTGCGGAATATGAGCATGACTTATCCCGTGGTGATTTGAGCCGGCCGGCTTGCAGCCACGTTAAATAAGTCGCTAAACAGGCCGGGGACCTCTGTGATCCCGGCCCGTGGAGATATTCCAGGCCGGTTTTTTTGTGACCATTCTCGATGGTCACTTCAGGAGGTCCTATGTCGAAGTCCCCGGCGCCAACCGCCCACTACCGTCCCGAAACTCGCCTGGTTCATTCCGGCACCTTACGCTCGCAATATGGCGAGACGTCGGAGTCGCTGTTCCTGACCCAGGGCTACGTCTACAACAGCGCTGAGGAGTGCGAGGCGCGGTTCAAGGGCGAGGACCCCGGCTTCATCTATTCACGCTACTCCAATCCGACCATCTCGATGTTCGAGCGCCGCATGATCGAGCTCGAAGGCGCCGAAGCGGCACGTTCGGCCGCGACCGGCATGGCCGCGGTGACGACCGCGATCCTGGCGCCGCTCAAGGCCGGCGATCACGTCGTGGCCTCGCGCGCGCTGTTCGGCTCGTGTCTCTACGTCGTGCAGGATTTACTGCCGCGCTACGGCATCGAGACCACGCTGGTCGACGGCCTCGATCTCGACCAGTGGCAGCGCGCCATGAAGCCGAACACCAAGACGTTCTTCCTGGAGAGCCCGACCAATCCGACGCTCGACGTGCTCGACATTCCCGGCATTGCCGAGATCGCGCATAGTGGCGGCGCGCGGCTCGTCGTCGACAACGTGTTCGCCACCCCGATCTGGCAGAGCCCGCTCGCGCTCGGCGCCGACGTCGTGGTCTATTCCGCGACCAAGCACATCGACGGCCAGGGCCGCTGTCTCGGCGGCATCATCCTGTCCTCGGAAGCGTTCATCGCCGAGCACATCCACAATTTCATGCGCCAGACCGGCCCGTCGATCTCGCCGTTCAACGCCTGGGTCCTGCTCAAGGGGCTGGAGACGCTCGCCGTGCGCGTGCGCGCGCAGACCGAGACGGCGGCGCGCATCGCGGACGTGCTGGCGAGCCATCCGAAGATTTCGCGGCTGGTGTTTCCCGGCCGCGCCGATCATCCGCAGGCTGCATTGGTGAAGAAGCAGATGCGCGGCGGCTCGACGCTGGTCGGCCTCGAGGTCAAGGGCGGCAAGCAGGCGGCGTTCCGCGTGCTCAACGAGCTCAAGCTCGCCAAGATCTCGAACAATCTCGGCGACGCCAAGAGCCTCGTCACCCATCCCGCGACCACGACGCATCAGCGTTTGAAGCCGGAGGACCGCGCCGCGCTCGGCATCAGCGAAGGATTCATCCGCTTCTCGGCAGGCCTCGAGCACGCGGACGATCTGATCGAGGATCTGACCGCGGCGCTGGAGAAGGCGTGAGTTATTGTCGTCCCGGCCTAGTGCGCAATTGCGCATGGGGGCCGGGACGACAAGTCACATTGGCCGGTACGTCCGCACGTCCGCGGGCACGTTCACGCCGAGCTTGATCTGGCCGACGGAGCGAATGATGTCGTCGCCGAGGAGCTGGGCGAAGCAGGCATAGCCCCAATCGTTCATGTGCAGTCCGTCGGCGATCACGAAACTCTCGACCGGAAGCGATTGCTTCTCGTGCCAGTCGCGCATCACCTCGAAGCGCGGGAAGATGCCGACGTGACGGAGCTCGGCGACCTTGCCGAGCAGCTTCACCATCTTGCCGGCGCTCTCGGCGCGCTGGTTGACGGCGGGCGAATATTGCGGATCGACCAGCACGATGTCGGTGCCGCCGGTGGCCTGGATGCGAGCGATGCCGTCCTCGACCAGTTTGGCGGTCTCGCCAGGATCGAGATTGCGCAGCACGGCATTGGTGCCGACCTGCCAGATCACCAGATCCGGATGCACGTCGATCACCTCTTTCTGGAGACGCTTCATCATCTCGGGCGCATCCTCGCCGCCGACGCCGGCATTGACGACGGTGATGTCGGCGGTCGGATAGTGCCGGTGCAGCTGCGCGGCAAGGCGATTGGGATAGTTGAACTCCGGCGAGCTCGCGCCGAATCCCGCGGTCGACGACGAGCCGAACGCGACGATGACGACGGGCTGGCCGGCGACGAGCTTGCCCGCGACATGCGGCAGCGAGCCCATCGCCTTCGAGCCGCCCTTCGGCGACAGGCAGGGCACGCGGCTAAAGATGTCGCCGGCGGATTTCGCGACCTGCTTCACCTTGTCGATGGCGCGCGCCGTGATGCCGCGCTGGTCGGGGGACGTCGCTGCGACGGTGGTCTGGGACGGTGAAGCGGGAGCCGGATCAGCCGACTGCTGCGGGGCCGGTGTTGCCTGCGCGGCCTGCGTCTGCGCGTGGGACTGCGAGGCCGGACTCAGCAACAGCAGCACCGCTGCTGCGGGCACAGCCAGCCATGCCGTCAGGCAAAAAGGGCGGAGAGAACTCATTAACGCTAGACCTCAATTTTGCTGCTGGGCCGGCTCCAGATGGGCAGCGTCGATCAGGAACTGTGCCAACGCCCGGCCAAGGCAATCATGGACCTGCTTCGCCAACTCGGGCCCGCGCGACGGGCTGAATAGGTCGAACTGGCCCTGATCATTCCACTGCCGCATGATCGCGAACCGATCGAACAGCGGAATATCGTGCTCCTGCGCCACCACCCGCATATTGTCGAGGTATGGCGGCACCGAGATCATGGTTTCGGTACGCGGACTGTACTGCAAATTCATCAAGACGACGTCAGCCCCTGCCTTTTGCAACGCAACAACCCCTTCGGTCACCGCGCCACGAAAATCATCGGGATCGATGGCTCGGATAGCATCGACAGTCCCGGTCTGCCAGATGACCAAAGTAGGCGTTTTTGCTTCCATCAGCTTAACGAAGCTGGCAGCCGCCTCCTCGGCCGTTTTCTTGCTCTGTATTTCTACGGAGACGTGCACAGTCTCGGACGGCGGCAGCTTGTCCTTCAGGATGGCCTGCATCCGCGCCGGATAAGAGGCGTCCTCGGAAGCCGGAATCGTGGTCGAGCGACTGCCGATGACCAGGATTTCGAGCGGCTTGCCGGCCTTCACGGCATCGGCGACCTTGGGAAGCTGGCTTTCGCTGGTGAGCAGATAGGACGGCACTTCACAGGCTGCGGGCGCGGCTGAAGCAGCCGGCGCAGCATCGTCCGCGCGCGCCGGAGGCGCGGCGAGACCACCGCACAGCAGGATCAGGCTCAGGAAAACCTTCGCCTTCATCAGCCCCCTCCCGCCATATCGGCGCTGCCGACGGCGCTTTTGGTTTTCGAACCGCTCTTGTCAGCCACCCGCTTGTACCACGAAATCAGCCAGGCCATGGCCCACATGATCAGGATTCCGGAGAGACTTATTAGCGCATGCATGACCGGGCCGCCCGAGACTTCGGCCAGGATGAAATGGCCGGCAAAGGCGAGGAAGACGCCGAGACAGAATATCTCCAGGGAATGCGAGCCGCACAGGATCAGCGGCCGCAGCCAGGGCGATTTCAGGCCCGGCCAGTCCCGGGGCAGGACGCGCACGGTGAGCGCGGCCAGCGCCAGGAAATGCGTGAAGCGCAGCACGTCAAGGTCGGCCTTGTCGATCGGATACATCCACTGCTCGAGCCGCTTCGGCATGAAGTGGGAGAGCTGCGGCACATACCAGGTCAGCGTCACGTAGAATGCCGCAACCAGATAGGCGATCGCGATCCACATCGTCACCCGCGAAGCCAGAATGTGCGACATGCGTCGCGCACCCCCGAGCGCGCACCATGCCCCGAACACGAACAGCAATTGCCAGGCGAAGGGATTGAAGGCCCAGAAGCCGTTCGGATAGGCCGACAGATAGAGGTCGTATTCCCAGGTCACCGCGTAGAGCGCGACCGAGAGGCCGAGCGTCACGTCGGGGCGCCACTTCATCAGCCACAGGATCAAGGGCAGCGCCAGCATCAGCACGATGTAGAGCGGCAGCACGTCCATGTTGACCGGACGGAAGCGCAGCAGCAGCGCCTGCACGATCGTGACGTCGGGCTGCTTGAGGAAATCCATGATGCCCATCTCTTCGGTGTAGAGCGGGTTCTCGAACCTGGTCGCGACGTAGGAGATTTCGGCAAGGAAGATCGTGAACAGGAAGACGTGGGCGACATAGATCTGCCAGACGCGCCGCAGGATGCGCGCGGTGGCGACGACGATGCCGGACTCCAGCATCGCCCGACCGTAGACGAAGGCGGCGGTATAGCCGGAGATGAAGATGAAGATCTCGGTGGCGTCGCTGAAGCCGTAATTGCGGATCGTGAACCAGGTCAGAAGGCTCGGCGGCAAATGGTCGATGAAGATCAGCCACAGCGCAAGGCCGCGGAATAGGTCCAGCCGGAGCTCGCGCTCGCCGATGGCTGGCAGCGAAATGGCCGGCGCGGCCGCGCGCCGCTTCGCTCCCGCGGACTTGACCTCCACAGGTTTAGCGGTTCCCGCGATCGTCGATCCCGTCACTTGGTCGGCAATGGTCATCGGGGGCCTAAAAACCCTTCCGCAAATCGCGACGTGGCAAGGAGTGTACCGGTCCGGCCGTCATCTCGCAAAGCGACCGGATCACAAGCAAGTACATTTGCAAGCCCATTTGGACGTGTACTTCCCTGCGAATTCTGGCGGGACGATGTCGCCAAGGCGTCTCCGGCGTTTGGTTCCCGGGCGGTTTTCGGTATGATGGCAATCATGTACCGCGCCGTGACCCGCCAGATCGAAGTGACCGTCGAGCCGAACTTTGTTCCGGAGCAGTCGTCGGCTGACCGCTCCCGTTATTTCTGGGCCTATACCGTCGTCATCACCAATTCCGGCGACGAGACCGTGCAGCTCAAGACGCGGCACTGGATCATCACCGACGCCACGGGCCGGCAGCAGGAGGTGAAGGGCGAGGGCGTCGTCGGCGAGCAGCCGACGCTCGCGCCCGGCGAACGCTTCGAATACACCTCCGGCGTCCCGCTCACGACCGCCTCGGGCTTCATGACCGGCCGCTACCAGATGGTCAGCGCGACTGGCGAGCGCTTCGAAATTGACGTGCCGACGTTCTCGCTGGACAGCCCGGACAACAAGCGGGTGTTGAACTAGGGCAGGAGATGGTGGGCGCGCTCCGCTTTGGCCGACCCTATCGCACCTGCAGGCTAACGCCTTACGCGTCTTCCACGCCTGCTTCATCCGGCGTGAACTCGTACACCGAGCTGCAGAACTCGCAGGTCACGACGACCTTGTCGTCCTTGACCATCGCGGCACGGTCGTCAGACGAAAAGCTCTTTAGCATCGATGCCACCGCATCGCGCGAGCAGGAGCATTGCGCCTTCAAGGGCAGCGGATTGAACACGCGCACGCCGCGCTCGTGGAACAGGCGGTAGAGCAGCCGCTCCCCGGACAGCTCCGGATCGATCAGCTCAACGTCTTCGACGGTCTCGATCAGCGAGCGTGCCTCGACCCAGGCATCGTCTTCAGCGACGGCGTGCACTTCGACGCCTTCGGGCGCATCGCCGGGATGCAGATCGGCCTGCCGCGCACGCTCGGGCGCCTTCGGCAGGAACTGCATCAGCATGCCGCCAGCACGCCAGCGATGCTTGCCGCCGTCGTTCGAACGCCATTCCTCGCCGACAGCGAGACGCACGCGTGTCGGGATCTGCTCGGAGCGCAGGAAATATTCGTGAGCGGCGTCTTCGAGGCTGCCGCCGTCGAGCGCGACCAGGCCCTGGTAGCGGCTCATGTCGGGGCCTTGGTCGATGGTCATGGCGAGATGGCCGTGGCCCAGCAGCGCGCCGGAATGCGTGCCAGTATCTTTGGCCTCGCCGAGTCGCGCGGCGTCGTAGCGCGCATAGGCGCGCAGGCGATCCGGCGCCTGATAGTCCACGACCAGGAACGACACCGGACCGTCGGTCTGGGCCTGGAGAATGAAGCGGCCCTCGAACTTCAGCGAGGAGCCAAGCAGCGTGGTCAGCACGATGGCCTCGCCGAGCAGCTTGCCGACCGGCGCGGGATAATCGTGCTTGGTCAGGATTTCGTCGAGCGCCGGACCAAGCCGCACCAGCCGACCGCGCACATCGAGCGCGTCGACCTCGTAAGGCAGCACGGCGTCATCGATCGGAACCGCGGATGGCGCGCGAACCGGGCCTTCAGGCCCGGTTTTCATATCAGGGGATTGGGAAACCATGGCGCTTTATCTGGGGTCGGAAGGCGGAATTGGAAGGGGTGAGGGCTGCATCCAGAATGCAGCACGGATCGTACGCAAGCACGGCAAATTCGGTGTCGTCCTGGCGAAGGCCAGGACGACGATGAAGACCTACTTCGCCGGCACGGCGGATACCGGCCCGGATTACTTCACCGCGTCGAAGCACCAGGCCAGAATGCCCTTTTGCGCGTGCAGGCGGTTTTCGGCCTCGTCGAACACGACGGATTGTGGACCGTCGATCACCTCGTCGGTGACCTCCTCGCCGCGATGGGCGGGCAGGCAGTGCATGAATAGCGCATCCGGCTTGGCAAGCGACATCAGCTGCGCATTGACCTGATAGGGCTTGAGCACGTTGTGGCGGTGCTTGCCTTCCTTGTCGCCCATCGACACCCAGGTGTCGGTCACGACACAATCGGCGCCGCGCACGGCGGCTTCGGCATCCGTGCCGAGCATGATCGGCGCGCCGGTCGCCTTGATGAAGTCGCGCATCGCCTTTTTCGGCGCGAGTTCCGGAGGCGTCGCGACATTGAGCTGGAACTTGAAGCGCTCGGCGGCGTGCGCCCAGGAGGCGAGCACGTTGTTGTCGTCGCCGGTCCAGGCCACGGTCTTGCCCTCGATCGGGCCGCGATGTTCCTCGTAGGTCATGAGGTCCGCCATCACCTGGCAGGGATGCGAGCGGCGCGTCAGGCCGTTGATGACGGGCACGGTGGCGTTCGCTGCAAGCTCCAGCAGGGCATCGTGATTGAGGATGCGGATCATGATGGCGTCGACATAGCGCGACAGCACGCGCGCGGTGTCGGCGATGGTCTCGCCGCGGCCGAGCTGCATTTCGGCGCCGGTGAGCATGATGGGCTCGCCGCCGAGCTGGCGCATGGCGACGTCGAAAGACACCCGCGTCCGCGTCGAGGGGCGCTCGAAGATCATCGCCAGGGTCTTGCCTTCGAGCGGCCTGACCGGCTGATGCGCCTTCTGCTTCGCCTTCATCGCGGAGGACGCAGCGAGCATGCGCTTGAGCTCCGACAGCGGCAGCTCGTTGATATCGAGGAAGTGCTTCGGTGTTTTATCGGGCGACTTGCTCATCAGCTTGCCGCCCGCTTGTTGCCGGACAACGCGGTGCAGGCGCGCTCGAGCCGCCCGACGCTGTCCTCGATCTCGGCTTCGGTGACGATCAAAGGCGGCAGGAAACGCACGACATTGTCGCCGGCACCGACGGTGAGCAGCTTTTGGTCGCGCAAGGCTGCAACGAGATCGCCGGAGGGCACCACGGCCTTGATGCCGATCAGGAGGCCCTCGCCGCGCACTTCGCTGACGACATCGCCGTGACGGTCGATCACGGAGGCGAGCTTCTGCTTGAGCAGCAGCGACATCCTCTGCACGTGGTCGAAGAAGCCGGGCTTGAGCATGACGTCGAGCACGGCGTTCGCAGCCGCGATCGCGAGCGGATTGCCCCCGAAGGTCGAGCCGTGCGAGCCCGGCGTCATGCCGGACGCCGCTTCGGCGGTCGCAAGGCAGGCGCCGATCGGGAAGCCGCCGCCGAGCGCCTTGGCCAGCGACATCACGTCGGGTTCGACGCCAAGGCGGCGGTACGCGAACAGATCGCCGGTGCGGCCCATGCCGGTCTGCACCTCGTCGAAGGCGAGCAACAGACCCTTCTCGTCGCAGAGCTGGCGCAACGCCCTCAGGAAGGCGGGCGTTGCCGAACGCACACCGCCCTCGCCCTGGATCGGCTCGATCAGGATGCCGGCGGTCTGCGGACCGATTGCCTTTTTCACGTCATCGAGATCGCCATGCGCAACCTGGTCGAAGCCCTCCATCGGAGGGCCGAAACCTTCGAGATATTTTGCCGATCCCGTTGCGGCCAGCGTCGCCAGCGTGCGGCCATGGAAGGCGCCTTCGAAGGTGATCATGCGATAGCGGTCGGGATGACCCTTTGCGGCGTGATAACGGCGCACGACCTTGATCACGCATTCCAGCGCTTCGGCGCCGGAATTGCAGAAGAACACGAAATCCGCGAAACTTTCATTGCACAGGCGCGCGGCGAGCTTTTCGCCGTCCGGGCTCTGGAACAGATTCGACATGTGCCAGAGCTTGGTGGCCTGCTCCTGCAACGCCGCGACCAGCGCCGGATGGGCATGGCCGAGCGCATTCACCGCCACCCCGGAGGTGAAATCGAGATAGCGCTCGCCATTGGTCGCGATCAGCCAGCAGCCTTCGCCACGCTCGAAACCAAGGTCGGACCTGGCGAAAACGGGGAGCAAATGCGGCGCTGCGCTGTTAGTCATGATGGTCACTTGAATGTTGCGGACGGAGTGAGCGTGCATTGCGCAACGCACCATCGACCGGCCCGGAAAACGAAACGTGCCGCCTCTTGAGGGCGGCACGTGCGACTATCTTAGGCCTGGTGAAACGGGTGTCAATGCCGCCCGGAAAGCCTCGCGAAACGCTGAATCCGTAGTCTTGCGGTGCCGATTTTGCGGGATTTGGCCACGGAACATGTGGAAGCGAGTCGGCGGACTCTTGCGCGGGAGTCACGCCATATTGTAGCGTTTGGATTGTCAGATACGACATCTCGTGCAGTGGTTCTGATCTTTAAGTCCTTATGTACCGGCGTAAACGTTCGGGCGTTCAAGACGCGCCCGGCGAGCCTTAAGGGATTCTGGCGGCACGGGTTTTTGAAGGCTTAGGCATTCGCTGCGAGGCCCCAGGATGGCTGGCGCGCAGCGAGGGAAAGGGTGCAATGACGGTTTTGACCTGGTCCGATGATCGCGTCGAGCAGCTGAAAAAGCTCTGGGAGGCCGGACTTTCGGCCAGCCAGATCGCGGCGGAGCTCGGCAATGTGACCCGCAATGCCGTGATCGGCAAAGTGCACAGGCTCGGCCTTTCGGGCCGCGCCAAGAGCCCATCATCGGCAGCGCCGCGGCCGCGCAAGGCGCGCCCCGCGCAGCACATGATGCGGGTGAGCCGCCCGATCTCGCGCGGCAACACCGCGCTGGCGCAGGCCTTCGAGGTCGAGGCTGAGCCGGATCCGGTCACCTACGACAACGTGGTGCCGATGAGCCAGCGGCTGTCGCTGCTGGAATTGAACGAGGCGACCTGCCACTGGCCGGTCGGCGATCCCTCGAGCCCGGACTTCTTCTTCTGCGGTGGAAGGGCGCTGTCCGGACTGCCCTATTGCGCCCAGCACTCGCGCGTTGCGTACCAGCCCGCGTCGGATCGGCGCCGCGCACCGGTAAAGCCGGGTCCCCGTTAGTCGTCACGCGAAGACAGTTCAACAATTTCAGTGTCGTCCCGGCCTAGTGCGCAATTGCGCACGGGGGGCCGGGACCCATACTCCGAGCACGCAATAATCGTGCGGAAGGGGTCACTCCGAGTCTTCGCCAAACCACGTTCGGTGGTTATGGGTCCCGGATCAGCGCTCGCTTCGCTCGCTTGTCCGGGACGACGGCTGAGAATGCAGGGACAGCTCGCCAACAAACAAGCCTGCAACCCTACACCTGCTCCGCCTTCGCGAAGCGATCATCCAGCGCGTAGCCGGCGCCGCGGACGGTGCGGATCGGGTCCTGCTCGCGGCCGAGATTGAGCAGCTTGCGCAGGCGGCCGATATGCACGTCGACGGTGCGCTCGTCGATATAGATGTCGCGGCCCCAGACGCTGTCGAGCAGCTGCTCGCGCGAGAACACCCGTCCCGGATGCTCCAGGAAGAACTCCAGCAGGCGATATTCGGTCGGACCGAGATCGATCGGCCGGCCCGAGCGCGCCACGCGGCGCTTGTCACGGTCGAGCTCGATGTCGCCAAAAGCAAGGACGGTGGCGAGGCGCTCCGGGCTCGCGCGCCGCAGCAGGCCTTTCACGCGCGCCAGCAGCTCCGGCACCGAGAACGGCTTGACGATGTAATCGTCGGCGCCGGTCGCAAGACCCCGCACCCGCTCGCTCTCCTCGCCGCGCGCGGTGAGCATGATGATCGGGAGCTGCTTGGTCTCGGGACGGGTGCGAAGCCGCCGGCACAATTCGATGCCTGACAGGCCCGGCAGCATCCAGTCGAGCACGATCAGATCGGGGATGTGCTCCTTGAGGCGGGTGTCGGCGTCGTCGCCGCGCATCACCGTCTCGACGTCATAGCCGTCGCCTTCGAGGTTGTAGCGGAGAAGCTCGGTCAGGGCTTCCTCGTCCTCAACCACCATAATGCGTGCGCCCATCGGGTCGTCGCTCCTTAAGTCTTCAGGTGTTCGGTACCGTGTTGGCAAAGGTCGTCATGTCGCCCTTCGGCCGCTTGTCGGTGATCGCCTGGCCCTCGATCATGTAGAACACGGTCTCGGCGATATTGGTGGCGTGGTCGCCGATCCGCTCGATGTTCTTGGCGCAGAACATCAGATGGATGCAGAACGAGATATTGCGCGGATCCTCCATCATGTAGGTGAGGAGTTCGCGGAACAGCGAGGTGCAGATGGCGTCGACTTCCTCGTCGCCCTTCCACACCGCCATCGCCGCCGGCAAATCATGCGCGGCATAGGCGTCCAGCACCGACTTGACCTGCTGCTGCACGAGGTCGGTCATGTGCTCGAGGCCGCGGAACAGCTTGAGCGGATGGAAGTCCGTCTCCAGCGCCGCGACGCGCTTGCCCATGTTCTTGGCGAGGTCGCCGATGCGCTCGAGATCGGTCGCGACGCGCATGGCGCCGACGATCTCGCGCAGATCGACCGCCATCGGCTGGCGGCGGGCGATGGTGAGCACCGCACGCTCCTCGATGCGCTTCTGCAGCGCGTCGAGCTCGGTGTCGATGGCGACGACGCGCTGGCCGAGCGGGACGTCGCGGCGGATCAGCGCGTCGACGGACTCGACGATCATGCGCTCGGCGATGCCGCCCATCTCGGCGACCAGGCGAGTGAGTTCCTGGAGGTCGGTGTCGAAAGCCTTTGCGGTATGTTCAGAACCCATGTCGCGTCTCCTAGCCGAACCGGCCGGTGATGTAATCCTGCGTGCGCCGATCTGACGGCGACGTGAAGATCTTGCTGGTGTCGTCGAACTCTATCAGCTCGCCGAGATACATGAAGGCGGTCTTGTCGGAGACGCGCGCCGCCTGTTGCATGTTGTGGGTGACGATAGCGATCGTGTAATCCTCGGACAGCTCCTGGATCAGCTCCTCGACCTTGGCGGTCGAGATCGGGTCGAGCGCCGAACAGGGTTCGTCGAACAGGATCACCTCGGGCCGCACCGCGACGGTGCGGGCGATGCAGAGGCGCTGCTGCTGGCCGCCGGAGAGCGACAGGCCGGAGGCGTTGAGCTTGTCCTTGACCTCGTTCCACAGCGCGCCGCCGCGCAGCGCCTTCTCGACGCGGCCGTCCATCTCGGACTTCGAGATCTTCTCATAGAGACGGATGCCGAACGCGATGTTCTCGTAGATCGTCATCGGGAACGGCGTCGGCTTCTGGAACACCATGCCGACGCGGGCGCGCAGCAAATTGAGGTCCAGCCTGGGGTCGAGAATGTTGGTCTGATCGAGCATGAGCTGACCGGTGGCGCGCTGGCCGGGATAGAGGTCGTACATCCGGTTGAAGATGCGCAGCAGGGTCGACTTGCCGCAGCCCGACGGACCGATGAACGCCGTAACGCGGTTGGCGCCGAGCGTCAGGTTGATGTTCTTCAGCGCATGGTGCTCGCCGTAATAGAAGTCCAGGTTACGCACGGTCACCTTGGGGGGCGCCTCGGGCAGCACCGCCGCGTGCGGCAGTCCACCGGACGCGCTCATCGACACGGAAAGATCACTCATTTTGCGGTCCTCTCGGCGCCAAGGATGCGCGCGAAAATATTAAGGGCAAGAACGGTCAGGGTGATGAGCAGCGCCCCGCTCCAGGCCAACTGCTTCCAATAGGCATAGGGGCTCTGCACGAAGTTGTTGATGGTCACAGGCAGGTTCGCCATCGTCTTGTTCAGGCCGAGGCTGAAGAACTGGTTCGATAGCGCGGTGAACAGCAGCGGCGCGGTTTCACCGGCGACGCGAGCGGTCGCGAGCAGCACGCCGGTGATGAGACCCGATCGGGCAGCACGATAAGCGATCCGCTTGATCACCAGCGAACGCGGCAGGCCGAGCGCCGAGGCCGCCTCGCGCAACGCGTTCGGCACCAGCAGCAGCATGTCCTCGGTCGTGCGCAGCACCACCGGGATCACGATGACCGCGAGGGCGAGCGAGCCTGCGATCGCCGAGAAGCCGCGCATCGGCACCACCACGGCGCCGTAGATGAACAGGCCGATGATGATCGAGGGCGCCGAGAGCAGGATGTCGTTGATGAAGCGGATCACCGAGGTCAGCCGGTCATTGCGGCCGTATTCGGCGAGATAGGTGCCGGCGAACATACCGAGCGGCGCGCCGATGCCGACGCCGATCACGGTCATGATCAGCGAGCCGACGATGGCGTTGAGCAGACCGCCCTCGTTCGATCCCGGTGGCGGCGTGTTCTCGGTGAACAGCTGGACATTGAGTCCCGCCAGCCCGTTGTAGAGCAGCGTGATCAGGATCAGCGCGAGCCAGGTGACGCCGAAGGCGGTTGCGGCGATGCAGAGCCCGCGGACGACGATGTCCTTGCGGCGTCGGCGTGAATAGATCGGATTCATGGCGCTAATTCCCCGCCTTCTTTTCCAGCCGCATCAGCATCAGCCGCGCCGCTGCGAGCACGAAGAAGGTCAGAACGAACAGCAGGAGGCCGAGCAGGATCAGGCCGGATTGGTGCAGGCCGTCGCTCTCGGCGAACTCGGATGCGATCGCCGCCGAGATCGTGGTGCCCGGCGCAAAGATCGATGACGAGATCCGGAACGAGTTGCCGATGATGAAGGTCACCGCCATGGTCTCGCCGAGCGCGCGGCCCAGCGCCAGCATGATGCCGCCGATGACGCCGACCCGGGTGTAGGGGATCACCACGCTGCGGACGACTTCCCATGTGGTGCAGCCGACGCCGTAGGCGGCTTCCTTCAGGACCGGAGGCACCGTCTTGAACACGTCGACCGAGATCGAGGTGATGAAGGGCAGCACCATGATGGCAAGGATCAGCGCGGCATTGAACAGGCTGAGATAGGACGGGGGACCTGCGAAGATCGCGCCCAGCACGGGAACGCCGTCGAAGATCTTGATCATGAAGGGCTGGAACGTGTTGGCCAGGAACGGACCCAACACGAAGAAGCCCCACATGCCGTAGATGATCGAGGGAATACCGGCGAGCAGCTCGATTGCCATGCCGATCGGGCGGCGCAGCCATTGCGGGCAGAGCTCGGTGAGGAAGATCGCAATGCCGAGACCCACGGGAATGGCGATCAGCATCGCGATGAAGGAGGTGACGAGCGTGCCGTACATCGGCCCGAGCGCGCCGAGCACCGGCGGATCTGCGGAGGGCGCCCAGCGCTGCGTCCACAGGAAGGAGACGCCGTATTCTTTCATCGCCGGGAAAGCGCCGACGATCAGCGAAATGATGATGCCGCCGAGGATCAGAAGCACCGAGATCGCGGAGAGCCGCGTAATCCAGTAGAAGGTAACGTCGCCGAGCTTGAACGCGCTCAAGGCCTTGGCGCGGTCATACGGTCCGGCGTCGTCGATTACATCGCTCTGAACGGCCATCTCTGCCACGCCGATCCCCTGTACCAAATAGTATACGTTTTTTGTTGGTCCGTGCCCCGGATGCAGCGCAGCGCATCCGGGGCACGAGCGTCGCGAACCTAGCTCTTGATGTCGGCAGCCCAGGTCTTCTCGATCAGCTGAACGACCGGATCCGGCATCGGGATGTAGTCGAGCTCTTCAGCCGCCTTGCCGCCGCTCTTGAAGGCCCAGCGGAAGAACTTGATGGCTTCCTGCGAGGCCGCCTTGTCGGTGGCGTCCTTGTGCATGAGGATGAAGGTCGCCGCCGTGATCGGCCAGGATTTCTCGCCGGGCTGGTCGGTCAGGATGACGTAGTAGCCGGGAGCCTTGGCCCAGTCGGCGTTGGAGGCGGCCGCCTGGAAGGCTTCGACGGTGGGCTGCACAGGCTTGCCGGCCTTGTTGATGAGACCGGTGTAGGTCAGCTTGTTCTGCTTGGCATAGGCGTACTCGACATAGCCAATCGAGTTCTTGGTCTGGCTGATGTTGCCGGACACGCCTTCATTGCCCTTGGCGCCGACGCCGACCGGCCACTCGACCGCGGTACCCTCACCGACCTTGCTCTTCCAATCCGCGCTGGCCTTGGCGAGGTAGTTGGTGAAGTTGAAGGTGGTGCCCGAACCGTCCGAACGGCGGACCACGGTGATGGCCTCCGAGGGCAGCTTCACGTTCGGGTTGAGCTTCTTGATCGCGGCGTCGTCCCATTTGGTGATCTTGCCGAGATAGATGCTGGCCAGCGTCTCGCCGTCGAACACCAGTTCACCGGGCTTCACGCCCTCGATGTTGACGACGGGCACGATGGCACCCATCACCATCGGCCACTGGACGAGGCCGTCCTTCTCGAGCTGCTCGGCCTTGAGCGGCGCATCGCTGGCGCCGAAGGTCACGGTCTTGGCCTGGATCTGCTTAATGCCGCCGCCGGAGCCGATCGACTGGTAGTTCAGACCGTTGCCGGTCTCCTTCTTGTAGGCGTCGGCCCATTTGGAATAGATCGGGAACGGGAACGTCGCGCCGGCTCCGGTGATGTCGGCAGCAAAGGCCGCCGTCGTCGATGCGGCGACAATGCCAGCAGCGACGAGTGTTTTGAGGAAATTCATGCTGGTCTCCATACAGGGGAGCGAAGCGCCATCCGCGCCCGATCGCGCTCCCCGTGCCGCCCCTTTAGGAGCGGACAGCTGAGCTTTTACGAAGGTTTGGTGACAGTCGGATGACAGTGTTAAGCAGCTGAAATCGCTGGAATTTAGCTCAGAGCCGCAGGCTTGCCCTGGGGAAAACAGGCGGTGAAAGTGGCGCCCTGTTTGGGCACGCTTTCGATCAAAAGCCGGCCGCGATGACGGTTAAGAATATGTTTCACCAGCGACAATCCCAGGCCGGTGCCGCCCTGCGAGCGGCTGTCGCCGACATCGACCCGGTAGAAGCGCTCGGTCAGCCGCGGCAGGTGCTCCGGCGCGATGCCGGGGCCGAAATCCCGGACCAGCACCCGGATTTCCTGAGTTCCATCAGGGGCCGCGCCTGATATCAGCGACACGATAATGCGTCCACCGGAGGCGCCGTATTTGAGCGCGTTCTCGATCAAATTCTCGAACAGGCGGAGCAACTCCTCGCGGTCCCCCGCGATCAGCACCGGGGTCTCGGGCAGCTGGGTCTCGACCTCGACCTGGCGTTCCCGCGCCAGCGGCTCGAGCCCATCGGCGACCTGCAAGATGATCGGCAGCAGGTCGACCAGGGTGTCGGGCCGCACATGGGCCGACAGCTCCACCCGCGACAGCGACAAGAGATCGTCGATCAGGCGCGCCATCCGGGTGGCTTGGTTGTGCATGATGCCGAGGAAGCGCTCGCGCGCCTTGGGATCGTCCTTGGCCTGGCCCTGGAGCGTGTCGATGAAGCCGGACAGCGCGGCCAGCGGCGTGCGCAGCTCGTGGCTGGCATTGGCGACGAAATCGGCCCGCATTTCCTCGACCCGGCGCAGCGGCGTCTGGTCGTGAAAGGTCATCAGCATGCATTTGTCGGCGCCGCCAAAGGTGGTCGGCACCGGCACCGGCGTGATGGTCAGCTCCATCCAGCGATCGACCGGGACATGGTCGAGATAGGTCGCGCGCCGCGGCTCGGTGGTCGCGATCGACTCGCGCAGCGCCGTGATGATCTCGGGCGAGCGCAGCGCGAACTGGGCGAGCTCATTCCGGCGCAGTGCCGGCGCGAGCTGGGCGGCTGCGGCGTTGAGATGGATGACGCGGCCGGCGCGGTCGAGCAGCACCGCGGGATCGGGCATGCCGGCGACCACTGCGGCGACCGCCGCGCTCTCGACCGGGTTGACGCGGCGGGTCTCTTCGCGCGAGGCGGCGGTATCGTGCAGGCGCCACGGGATCAGCGCTGCGGCCGCGATGCAGAGGAACACCGCAATCGCATGCAGCGCCGATAATTCCCCCAGCGAGACCACCACGGATAGCGCGAGCGCCGCGGCGATCAGGATGACGGTCGAGTGCCGCAGCCGGTCGGACCAGGGCGGGGAGGAGGGAGAAGTTGGGGCGTCGATCGCCATCGGGGCGGGCTTCTCCAAAAGGCCTTGCGCCGGTCAGGCGCCGCTGTCGCTGCGCTTTCTCACGTAAGCGGCTTCAGGCGCGGGGCCGGGGTCGAGCTTGAGCGCAGCCTGCTGCAGGCGCTTCGATCGTGCGCCGATGATAACTTCGCGAAACGTCAGCAAGATTACAGATATGACAAAAGGGGACAGATAATAGAGGACGCGGAACAGCAGCATCCCGCCCAGCAGCTCCTCGCGGTCCATCTGCCAGAGCCCGACCAGCATCGCCGCGTCGAACACGCCAAGGCCTCCGGGCGAATGGCTGGCAAAGCCGAGCAGCGTGGCCGAGACGAAGATCACCGCGACCACCACGAAACCGAGATTGGGCTCGTCAGGGACCAGCACGTACATCGCGAGCGCGCAGAAGCCGAGATCGATGATGCCGATCGCGATCTGGAGCAGCGTCAGCGGGCCGCCCGGCAGCATCACGGTCCAGGGCCCGCGGCCGACCATGCGCGGCTGGGTCCAGACCCAGACCACGTAAGCGACCAGTCCGACGATGATCATCATCGCCAGCATCCGGTTCAGCCAGGGCGGAAGCATGTCGATCGAGGCCGCGGCTTCCGGATGATAGGAGATGCCGAGGCCCAGCACCGCGGCATTGCCGAGCCAGAAGGTCAGGCCGGCGAGGAAGCAGATCTTTGCGACGTCGATCGCGTTCAGGCCATAGGCGGAATAGATGCGGTAGCGCACCGCGCCGCCGGTGAAGACGCTGGCGCCGACATTGTGGCCGATCGAATAGCTGGTGAAGGCAGCGAGCGCGTTAATCCGATAGGGCACGTGGGGATGGCCGATCGCGCGCACGGCGAACAGGTCGTAGAAGGTCAGCGTGAAATAGCCCGCAGCGACGAACAGCGCCGCCATCGCGATCTGGCTCGGCTCGGTGCTCTTGATCGCTTCGAGGACTTCGTTGACATCGATGCCGCGCAGCATGTGGTAGAGCACATAGCAAGCGATGCCGATGACCGCGACGCTGATCACAACTCCAAGCTTATGCAGGATTTGCTTCTGGCGCAGAAACGACATCGCCCTGCGTATGGCTTCCAGCATCTAAACCTCGAACAACGCTTCAGCGGCCAGGGTGGCCGGCGAACAGGCGGACGACACGCAGGCACCCGACGAATCCTCGCCGGCGGCTCCGGCATCGCGCATGCCCCCTGCCCCTCCACTAGCGCGTTTTGGGGCGGAGTGGAATTCGACAATTCGAACAAAAAGTCGTGGCTTCAAGGTTTTAGGCAGGTTGCGGGCTCCTGATGCACGGTTTGGCGCTTTCGGCGGCAAGCCTGACGCGAATCTCCATGGCCATCCTGGCGCAGACGCCATGAAGTTTTGATGATTTCGGCCGTACAATGTTCCGTCACGGCTTAAGTCGAAATCAATCTATGGGCGGGATTTCGCTGTTGAAAGAGGGTCGCGCCGCGCGCGGCCGCTGCGGCGCGCACGATTACGTGGCCGACGGCTCGCGCTCGATCATCCGGTTGCACTGCGACATCACAGACGTCATTGCGGCCGCCCGCCAGCGGCCGCGATGAGCACGTCGTTCGGAGGTAGCGTTCTGCTCAGGCCGCAAGCTGCGGGCGCACTGCCTCGATGCCCGCGATCCAGCCGGCGACGGAGCGCCCGATCGCCTCGGGGTGATCCTCCTGGAGGAAATGCAGGCCGGCGCCGAGACGAACCAGCGCGCAGTGCTTCAGGGAGGCTGCAAACCGTTCGGCAAATTCCGGTGAGACCAGAGCTCCGGGCTCGCCGGTGAACAGGAGCTTTGGATAGAACGACGCGGCCAGCGCTGCATGCGCGGACTGCAGAGCCTGATAAACGTCAGCGGGCTCGCCTGCGATCGGCAGTTCGCGCGGAAGTGCAAGAACGGGCCGGCGGCTCTCTGGTGTTGGAAACGGCGCGCGATAGGGCGCCATCTCGTCATCGCTGAGCTTGCGGACCATGCCGCCGGGTAGCACGCGCTCGACGAAGGCATTCGCCTCGAGGATCATCGCCTCGCCCTCGCCCGGCGTCCTGAATTTACGGAAGGCCGCCCGCGCCGCCTCGGCATGCTCCTGCTCTGCGGCAACCTCGGTGTCGTGGAAGTCCTGCCAGGTCGGCATCGGACGAATGAATTCCATGAAGGCAAGGCCGCGCACGAAATCCGGCCGGCGCGCCGCAAGATGAAATGCGAGCGCCGTGCCCCAATCCTGCGCGACCAGATAGGCCGACGTAATGCCGCGCTGTTCGATGAAGGCATCGAGATAGCGGACGTGGTCGAAGAAGCGATAGGCGATGTTGGGCTTGCCGGACTGACCGAAGCCGATGTTGTCGGGCGCGAGGCAATGCGCGACCGGTGACACCAGGGGCATGATGTTGCGCCAGATGTGCGAGGACGTCGGATTGCCGTGCAGGAAGAGCGCGACCGGCGCGTTCTGCGCGCCTGCCTCACGATAGGCCATGCCGCTTCCGAGGACGGACGCTTTGCGAAGCTTGATGTCGATCTGCTTGGTCATGTCAGCTCCTTGAACACGGTTTGGAATGCGATGCTCTTGAAACGTTCGAGCGCTTTGGGATTGCGGTCGACCTTCATGCGCAGGATCGCGCCCTGCCAGGACGCGAGCAGGAAGTCTGCGAGCTCCTCGGGCTCGAAATCGGATGCGATCTCGCCGCTGGTTTGGGCATCCCTGATGCAGGCGGCGAACGGCATGCGCCATTCAGCAAAGATGGCCGCAAGGCGCGCGCGCAGCATCTCGCTGCTGCCGGTCGCCTCCAGACTGAGATCGCCGATCAGACAGCCGCGGCCGTAGCCGTCCGCTTCGAGCCGGCCAATGATGATGTCCAGGTAGCGCTTCAGCCGAGCCCGCGGGGTCAGCGAGGTGTCGTCGAGCGCCTCGGCGACCAGCCCCCTTGTGATCTCGAAGTAGCGGTCGAGCACCTCGGAGGCGAACGCTTCCTTGGAGCGGAAATGATTGGTGAAGGACCCCTGCGGCGCGCCCGCAGCAGTGGTGACGTCGCGCACGCTGGTGCCGTGATAGCCGGTCCGAAACATGACCTTCAGGCCGGCGTCGAGAATGGCGTCTTTGAGCGAGGGCTTGGGCATGGCGTTACAATACGTACGTACGTATTATTGTCAAGCGCGCTTTGTCGCCCTGGAAATCTGATGGCAGCGCAAGTTGATGAGCGCGATAGCGGGCGCGCGTTTGCCTCTCAGCTCAGCCGCTCAGGCCGGTGGCATGCTGCGCGCGACCACACGGTCGCGCAGCCAGGCGCCGATGCCGCCGCCGACGAGGTAGCAGGCGAACATGACCAGGCCGAGGTCGAGCCAGTAGCCGAAGCGACCGGGGACCACATGCGCGAACGAGGCCGCGACCAGGCCGGCAACAAGCACGGCGAGCCAGCGCGCGGTCACCTTCGAGGTGCCGTTGCCGCGTTGGACCACCGAGATCCAGCCCATGCAGAAGCCGAGCAGCAGCGAGCCGATCAGCCAGCCCAGATGGAACGAGACGAGATAGGGCATCGTCACCTCACCAGAAATTCGATGCGGCGGTTCTGCGCCTTGGCGTCTTCGCTGTCATTGCCGGCGACGGGCTGCGTGCTGCCGTAGCCGACCGCGGTGAACCGGTTGCCAGGCAAGCCGGCCTTGACCAGGTAGTCGATCACCGCCTTCGCGCGCTTCTCCGACAGTGCCTGGTTGAAGGAATCCTCGCCGTCGGCATCGGTATGCCCGGCGACCTCGATATTGGTGGTGGGACATCGCAATGCCGTCTCGATCAGATGATCAAGAATGCCGGCGGAATCCGGATCGATCTCGGCGCGCTTCGCCCCGAAGCGAATCTTGGCCTTGGCCAAGAGCTCGGAGAACAATTGCTGGCACACGGTGCCGTCGACCGGCCCGGCCGCGGGTTTCACCGTGATTTCCGGCTTGTACTGCCAGTTTTTCGGAAAATCCTTGCCGAGGCCTGTGCGGATGTCGTTGGCGGCACCTTCATAGAGCGCATCGCCCGACAGCTTCACCTCGCGGTCGGACACGACGAGCGTGCCGGTCGACAGTCGCGA
Organism: Bradyrhizobium sp. 17; assembly: GCF_023073515.1. Classification (NCBI taxonomy): domain Bacteria; kingdom Pseudomonadati; phylum Pseudomonadota; class Alphaproteobacteria; order Hyphomicrobiales; family Nitrobacteraceae; genus Bradyrhizobium; species Bradyrhizobium sp. 17. The sequence goes on from NZ_JADPJQ010000113.1 coordinate 184,605, forward strand.
CAGCGCGCCGAGCGCTGCGACCACGGCGGGGCTGAAGGAGCCGGGCGCGCCGACGCTGGCCTTGAGATTGTCGACAACCTTTTCGTTGAAGAATTTCCGCGACGCGCTGGTGGCGATGGCCGCGTGGACATTGTTGTCGGGAACATAGCCGGTCAGCGTCACCGTCGCGGCCACCGGATCCTTGTAAGCCTGGAACACGTAAGGCGGCGCCTTGACATCGTTGGCGGCGATCGAAAAGCCCTCGGGCAGGTTTTTAAGGGCCGCTGCGACCGCTTCGCGGCCGCCGAGATCGCGCGCCATCCCTGACAGAGTGACTTTGGTGTCTGTGATCGTGATCTTGCCGTCCTTGAGCTTGCCGATCTGGTCGAGCAGCAGCATCGCAGCCGCCTCGAACCGCGGCGGTGCGCCGCGGGCCAAACCCATCTGATCGGCCACCTCGGTGCCGCCGACCTCCTTGCGGGCCGCCTCGGTCAGGCGGCCCTTCATCGACGGCAGGGGCGCGGAGCCTGACAGCGTCACCCGCACCACGTCGCGCTCGGCGTTCCAGACGAAGGGCTTTGCCTCGGGCACGAGGCGGGTCCGGTCGTCGACCAGGCGCACGCCGGGGACGGTCTCGACCGCCACAACAGCGTCGCGGCGCCCCTCCTCAGAAAACGCGTCCGCAGCCAGGCTGACGTCGCGGCCATCCACCGCGATCCGGGTCTTGTCCAGAACGGTATCCTTTAGCGCCGCCGAGCTGCGGGCGGAAAGGTCCGCCTCGACCGGCAAAGTGTTATTCCAGGCCGCAAATCCCCACATGACGGCCAAGGGGATCAGCCCCGGCCACCATTTGCTGGCCCACCTGAAAAGCTTGTGCATTCGACGACCCGAACTCTGGAACCGGAGACAAAACAAACCCTTGGCAGGCTGTCAAACCGGAAATGACGCCCTTCCGAAGGCCGGGCCTGGACAATTGGAATAACTTTTTCTTCAAGGGTTCTTCCGTAAGTTGAAAGCGGAATGCCAAAGTCCGCCAGCGGGTCATGAAACAACTCCGTAACAACGTCATCCGCGCCGGGCTGGAAGCACTCTATTTCAGCGGCGCCCACCACCTGTTGCGTCCGCTTTTGTCGGGCGTCGGCGCCATATTCATGCTGCATCACGTGCGGCCGGCCCGCGGCGCGGCGTTCCAGCCGAACCGGCATCTCGAAGTCACCCCCGAATTCCTGCGTGCCACACTGCGCCACCTGCGCGCGCGCGAGATCGACATCGTCAGCATGGACGAGCTGCACGAGCGGCTGGTGCGGCGCCGGTTCGACCGCCGCTTCGCCGCCTTCACGCTCGACGATGGCTATCGCGACAATCTCGATTTTGCGCTGCCGGTTCTGCGCGAATTTGACGCGCCCTTGGCGGTCTATGTCGCCAGCGATTTCGCGGAGGGGACGGGCCGGCTGTGGTGGGAGGCGCTGGAGGCCGTGATCGCCAAGACCGAGCAGATCGAGGTGACGATCGGCAATGCCGCGCTGCGGCTCGATGCGACGACGCCAGCCGCCAAGCAGGTGGCGTTCGATCGCCTGCACGACTGGTTGCGCGCACTGCCCGGCGAGCACGATCTCAAGCGCGAGATCGAGGCGCTCTGCACGAAGTACGGCGTCGACATGGCCGCGCTGTGCCGCAGCCTCTGCCTGTCCTGGGACGAGGTGAAGACATTTGCCGCCGATCCCCTGGTCACGATCGGCGCGCATTCCGTCAGCCATTGCAATCTCGCCAAGCAAAGCGAAGCGATCGCCACGCAGGAGATGGCCGTGAGCCGCGCGCGGATCGAGCAGGCGCTCGGCCGCAACGTTCAACATCTGGCCTATCCCTATGGCGATCGCGAGGCGGCGGGCGAGCGTGAATTCGTGCTCGCTGCATCCGCCGGCTTCAAGACCGCGGTGACGACGCGGCCCGGCATGCTGTTCGCCGAAGACGCCGGCCGCATGACGGCGCTGCCACGGGTCTCGCTCAACGGCAATTACCAGGACACGCGGATTCTGCCGGTGCTGACCTCGGGCGCCGCGACCGCGATGTGGAACGGCTTCCGCAGGATCGCGGCGGCTTAATCTCTCCGTCTTGGCTGCCCGAACTCGGACGTCGCATGGCGAAAGCCAGGACGACGATGCGGCACTTTCCTTGACTCCCCTCCCTACCCCGCTCAAAACGTCGCCAAACACCAAGGGAGGCACCATGTTCAACGATCTGTTCTCGCTCAAAGGCCGCGTCGCGCTGGTGACCGGTGGTTCGCGCGGCATCGGCAAGATGATCGCGGCGGGATTTCTCAGCGCGGGAGCCGCGAAGGTCTACATCACCGCGCGCAAGGCAGGACCTTGCGAGGCCACCGCGAGAGAGCTGTCAGGCCGATATGACGGTGAGTGCATCGCGCTGCCGATCGACATCTCGACCGTCGACGGCTGCGACAGGCTCGCTCGCGAAATCATCAAGCTGGAGCCGAAGCTCAACATCCTCGTCAACAATGCAGGGGCTGCCTGGGGCGCGGAGTTCGACGAATTCCCCGAAAGCGGCTGGGACAAGGTGATGGACCTCAACGTCAAGTCGCTGTTCTTCCTGACCAAGGCGCTGGCCAAGCCGCTGCGCGCGGCGGCTTCGCATGAGCGGCCCGCCAAGGTCATCAACATCGCCTCGGTTGACGGCATTTTCGTCAATCCCGGCGAGACCTACTCCTATGCCGCGAGCAAGGCCGCGGTGATCCATTTGACGCGGCGCATGGCGACGAAACTGATCAAGGACAACGTCAACGTCACCGCGATCGCGCCCGGCGCGTTCAAGTCCGACATGAACCGGGCTGCGCGCGACCATTCGGACGAGGTCGCCAAGCGCATTCCGGCGCGGCGGATCGGAACCGACGAGGACATGGCCGGCGTGGCGATCTATCTCGCCTCGCGCGCGGGTGACTACGTGGTCGGCAACACCATCGCGGTGGATGGCGGCGTGGTGTACGCGAACGCGGGGCTGGAGATCGCGGGGTAGGCGGGGGCGCGTCAGCACGACGCCCTCACCTCACACTCCGGTGTAGTCCCGGCCTTCGCCGGGACGACAGGTGAGTATGTAGCGCGGCCGTCGCGCCTCGCTGGCGGCCCTTACGACTCGATCCTCACATATTCGAAATCGCCGGGCTTGTTGTCGATGCCGACTTTCGGCGGTGAGATCCAGGAGGCGAACTGGCCGGTCTCGGTGACGGGCTGCATCAGCGAGGTGATGAAGTCGCCGTCCGCGGTCGAGGGCAGCCATTCGTCCTTGCGCTTCGCCCAGGTGGCATCGTCGATCAAAATGCCGTCGGGCGTCGCGTGGATGCCCTTGAACTCGCCGATATGGCGGTGGAAGGCGACGTTGGGCAGCTTGAGCTGAAACTGGTAGCCCGCGGTCGAGATCACCTTGTTCCAGCGCAGCATGCCCTTGACGCAATCCTGGCTGTAATCGTCGCGCAGGCGCATGTTGAGCGCGGTCAGCGCCGGCTCGTCGACGAGCTTGATCTCACCGTCGATGAACTTCAGCACCGGATAGGTGGCGTTCTTGAGCTGATGATCGTCGTCGATCTGGGTCTCGTGATAGCGACCCTTGATGCCGGTGTTGAAGGCGTTCGCCGCGTTGGTCGAGACTTCCGAGCCAAACAGATCGAGCGACAGCGTATAGTGCAGGTTCAGCTTCTTCTGAATGGTCGGCAGGTCGATCACGCCGAGCGCGCGGACCTTCGCGATGTCGGTGGGATCGGTGATGCCGGCTTCGCGCATCGCATCGCAGGTGCGCTGCACGACGCGGGTGATGCCGGTCTCGCCGACGAACATGTGGTGCGCTTCTTCCGTCAGCATGAAGCGGCAGGTGCGCGACAGGGGATCGAAGCCGGACTGCGCAAGCGAGTGCAGCTGCATCTTGCCGTCGCGGTCGGTGAAGTAGGTGAACATGAAGAAGGACAGCCAGTCCGGCGTCGCCTCGTTGAAGGCGCCCAGCATGCGCGGCGAGTCGGCGTCGCCCGAGCGGCGGCGCAACAAATCGTCGGCCTCTTCACGTCCGTCGCGACCAAAGTACTTTTGCAGCAGGTACACCATCGCCCAGAGGTGACGGCCTTCCTCGACATTGACCTGGAACAGATTGCGCATGTCGTACAGCGAGGGCGCGGTCTTGCCGAGATGGCGCTGCTGCTCGACGGAGGCGGGCTCGGTGTCGCCCTGGATCACGATCAGACGGCGCAGCATGGCGCGATACTCGCCCGGGACTTCCTGCCAGGCCGGCTCGCCAAAATGCTCGCCGAACGGCACGACGCGGTTCTCTTCCTGGGGAGCAAGGAGAATGCCCCAGCGATACTCGGGCATCCGCACATAGTCGAACTTGGCCCAGCCGCGCGGATCGACCGAATAGGCGGTGCGCAAGTACACCAGCGATTCCTGGAAGCCTTCCGGCCCCATGTCTTTCCACCAGTCCATGTAGCCGGGATGCCAGCCTTCCAGCGCCTTGAGCACCTGGCGGTCTTCGGCCAAATTGACGTTGTTCGGAATCTTGGTCGAGTAGTCGACGTTCATGATGTTCATGGAAGACCTCCCGTGTGGGACTAGTTCATTAAATCGCGGGCATCGAATTGTGGGATCGCGAATAGCGAGGCGAATGACGTCTCTATTCGCTATTCGCCACTCTCCATTCGCGCTCTACACTCGCGTCATATCGAATTTCGGCTTCTGGCCGCTGCCGTAGCGGCGCAGCGCGCCTTCCTCGCCGACCGCGTTGGGGCGCTGGAAGATCCAGTTCTGCCACGCGGTGAGGCGCGAGAAGATCTTCGATTCCATCGTCTCGGGGCCGACGAAGCGCAGGTTGGCTTCCATGCCGGTGAGGCTGTCGGGCGAGAAGCTGGCGCGCTCCTCCAGGAACACGCGGACCTCGTCGTCCCAGTCGATGTCGTCGAGTGCGAAGGTGACGAGACCGAGCTCTTCGGCCTGCTCGGCGTCCAGCGCGGTGCCCGTCGTGGCTTCCGCGCGTTCCACATCGGACGGATCGGCCTGGAAGCGCGACTGAAGCCGCGTCAGGCCATGGCTCATCGGATACGGGCCAAAATTCATCGCTGACAGTTCGATCGACGGCGGCGGGCGGTTGTCGCCCTGGCGCGTGCCGATCAGCATGTAGGAACGGTCGGCGGCGAAGACGAGCTCGGCGAGCGTGCCGGCGAAGCAGGAGCCGGGCTCGACCAGCGTCACCAGCGTGCGCGAGGTGACGTCGATGCGCTTCAAGACACGCTTCCAGTAGTGCCTGATTTCGTTGACCAGCCAGTGCGCCTTGTTGGCTTCGAGGAAGGCGTCGCAGGCGAGCACATGGGCGCGGTCGCCGTGACTCTTGAACACCAGCATCGCGATCTCGAGCTCGTTGATACGCAGATGCAGGATGGCGTCGTCGAGTTCGCGCGCGACCTGGAGCGGCCAGAACGCGACACCCTGCGCCATCATCCCGTCGATATCGGCGGGCGGCGCGGCTTCAGGCGCCTTGATCGAGATCGTGGCGATGCGGGCGGCGCGGTCGACGTCGACGGTGACAAAGCCGTAGCGGATGCTCGTCTCATCGATGATGCGCTTGAGCGGCGTCAGCGCGATGCCCTTGCCGCTGCCCTTGCGCTTCGAGGCCTGGGCGAATTCCCTGGCGCGCTCGGCAACCTTGCCTTCGAGCTTGCTGTTCGGCGCGATCTCGTCGACCAGGCGCCATTGCACGGCGCGCTTGCCCTTCACGCCTTCTTCGATGGTGCAGAAGAAATCGGCGTGATCGCGGCGCACCTTGCGCTTGTCGACCACACGCGTGAGGCCGCCGGTGCCCGGCAGCACCGCCAGCAGCGGCACTTCGGGCAAGGCGACGGCGGACGCGCCGTCATCGGCAAGCATGATGTAGTCGGTGGCGAGCGCGAGCTCATAGCCGCCGCCGGCGGCCGAGCCGTTCACGACGGTGATAAAGCGCTGGCCGGAATTCTCCGACGAGTCTTCCATGCCGTTGCGGGTCTCGTTGGTGAACTTGCAGAAATTGACCTTGTGGGCATGCGTCGAGCCGGCGAGCATGCGGATGTTGGCGCCGGCGCAGAACACGCGGTTCTTGGCCGAGCGCATCACCACGACCTTCACCTCGGGGTGCTCGAAGCGCAGGCGCTGGACCGCGTCGGCAAGCTCGATGTCGACGCCGAGATCGTAGGAATTGAGCTTGAGCAGATAGCCCTCGAACAGGCCGCCATTCTCGTCGACGTCCATGGTCAGGGTGGCGACGTCACCGTCAACCGCGAGCTTCCAGTGCCGGTAGCGGGACGGCTCGGTCTGGAAATCGATGAATGTCGCGCCGCCTGCGAGGCGCCGATCTTCCTCGGCCATGGGCCACCCTTGAGTTCGTCTTGGTTTACCGTTAGATGCACAATAATGCATATTGTTGCGCGCGTCTAGACTTTAACGGCCCATACATGCATTTTGTTGCATGTCCTCTCCTAGGGCCGCTGCTGCAAATTGCTCAATCGCGTGAAGCGTCGCTCCCGGAGCTTCGCGATGCGGAGAATGCGCCGCGCCTGACATGACTTTCAAATCGACCGGGCAATAGCATTCGTGCTGCGCGATCTCGGCCTGACGCAGCGTCCCGTATTGGTCGTCCACGCCTTGAAGGATCAGGACGGGAACGCGGATATAAGCGAGATATTCCGAGATATCCCAGTCGCGGAATTTGGGATCGAGCCAGGCGGCGTTCCAGCCGTAGAAGGCGTTGTCGACGTCCGTGTGCCAGCGCGCGAGCTTTGCCTTCAGGTCGGTGGTCTCAAATGCCGTCTTGATGTCCGCAATCGACTTCACCGAGATGTCCTCGACGATGAAATGCGGCGCGATCAGTACGAGGCCGTTCAGGCGATGATCCTGATGCGCGCCGGCATAGATCGTCGCGATCGACGCGCCGTCGGAATGGCCGAGCAGCAGGCCACGCCTGAAGCCGATCGCGTCGAGGATCTTCGGCAGCACGTCGAGTGCCTCGCGCTGCATGTAGTCGAGCGGCCGCGGCAGCGCGACCTTGCTCGACTGGCCGTAGCCCGCGCGCGAATAGACGAAGATGCCGGCGGAGGTCGCCTCTCGCAGCTTCTCGGGGAAGTCACCCCAGAGCCCGACCGAGCCGAGGCCTTCATGCAGCATGACGATGGTCGGTGCATCGGCGGATTGCGGCGCCAGCCATTTGTATTCGAGGCTGGCGTCGCCGATGCTGAGGAAGCCGGTGGGGGCGAGGTTGGTCATGCTCTGTCGCTCTTCTCTCTCCGTCGTCAAGCCCGGCCATGACGACCTGTTGTCAATTCGCCCCGTCCCGCAGCTTGAACCGCTGGATCTTCCCCGTCGCCGTCTTCGGCAAGGAATCCACCACGTCGATCCAGCGCGGATATTTCCACGGGCCGATCTTCTGCTTGACGTGATCCTTAAGCATCTCCTGCAGGCCCGCCGTCGTCGCGCCGGGGCGCAGCACGACGAAGGCCTTGGGCTTCAGCAGACCTTCCGGATCGGCTTCGGGCACGACGGCAGCTTCCAGCACGGCGGGATGCGTGATCAGCGCGCTCTCGACCTCGAAGGGCGAGACCCAGATGCCAGAGACCTTGAACATGTCGTCGGCGCGGCCGCAGAAGGTATAGCGGCCCTCGGAATCCCTGACATATTTGTCGCCGGTGCGGGTCCACGGCCCCTCGAACGTGCGGCGGCTCTTGTGGCGCTGGTTCCAGTACCCCTCGCCGGCGGAGGGCGCATCGACCAGGAGCTCGCCGACCTCGCCGTCGGCGACATCCTGTCCGGCCTCGTTGACAAGCCGCACCGCATAGCCGGGCACCGGTTTGCCGGAGGAGCCGTATTTGATGTCGCCGGGCGCGTTCGACAGGAAGATGTGCAACAGCTCGGTCGAGCCGACGCCGTCGAGAATATCGACGCCGAAGCGCGCCCTCCAGCTGTTGCCGACGGACTCCGGGAGCGCCTCGCCGGCCGAGGTGCAGATGCGGAGCGACTTGCCGCCGCGCTCGCTCTTCATCGCTTCGTCGTTGAGCATCGCCGCGAACAGGGTCGGCACGCCGTAGAAGATCGAGGGATTGTAGCGGTTCATCAGGTCGAACATGCGTGCGGGCGTCGGCCGTTCGCTGTTGAGCACCACGCTGGCGCCGACCGACATCGGAAAGGTCAACGCATTGCCGAGGCCATATGCGAAGAACAGCTTTGCCGCGGAAAGACAAACGTCGTTCTCGCGAATGCCGAGCACCTGCTTCGCATAAGTGTCCGCGGTCGCCTGCATGTTCGAATGGATGTGCCGCACGCCCTTGGGCATGCCGGTCGAACCTGAGGAATACAGCCAGAATGCCGGTTCGTCGGAATGGGTGGCGGCGGTGGTGAACTGATCGCTCTCGTCCGCAATCTCCTCGGCGAGCTGCTTGTGGCCGTTCTGTTTGGCGCCGGAGACCACGACATGCTCCAGATCCGGCATGCGGCCGACGACGTCCTTGATGACGGGATAGAGCGCTTCCGAGACGAACAGCACGCGCGCGCGGCAATCGGCGAGGATGTAGGCGTATTGATCTGATGTCAGCAGCGTGTTGAGCGGCACCGGCACGATGCCGGCGCGGATCGCGCCCAGAAACACGATCGGGAAGTCGACCGTATCCAGCATGATCATGGCCACGCGCTCTTCGCGGCGGCCCCCGAGCCGGCGCAGCATGTTGGCGGCGCGCCGCGTTTCGCGCTGGAGCTCGCCATAGGTGAGGCGTGAGACGGTGTCGTCGAAGGCGAGCTTGTTGCCGCGTCCCTCCTCGACGTTCCGGTCGAGCAGCCAGGTCACCGCGTTATAGGATCCCTCGCTCACGGACTTCTCCCCTGAATTTAGAATTATAATTCATAGAAAGACACCGCCTCGGCTTGCTGTCAATGCCAGCAGGCACTATGTTTCATTAATACGCGCCGCAGGACCTCTTTAAAAGAAGACATCCGCTCAAGCAGGCCCATGATCCGCAGTCCATGACCGACAGTCCCGACGCCGAATCCCGATTTCTCGAACAGCTCGGCCAGCGCGTGCGCACCATGCGCGCGCTGCGCGGCATGTCGCGCAAGGTGCTCGCTAAGGTATCAGGAATATCGGAGCGCTACATCGCGCAGCTCGAAAGCGGCAAGGGCAACGTCTCCATCGTGCTGCTGCGCCGCGTCTCCGACGCGATGGGCGCGCATCTCGAAGACCTGCTTCCCTCGGCCGATCCGACCCCGGACTGGCAGATGTTTCGCGATCTCCTGCGCAAGGCGACGCCGGCGCAGGTCGCACAAGCAAAAGATCTGCTCGCAGGCGGCAGCGCCTCCGCGCCGCGGCGCGCGCCGTTCTGCGGCATCGCGCTAATCGGCCTGCGCGGCGCCGGCAAATCGACGCTTGGGCGGATGCTGGCGAAGAAGGTCGGCTGGAGCTTTGTCGAGCTCAACAAGGAGATCGAGCAGCAGAACGGGCTGTCGGTCGCCGAGATCATCGCGCTCTACGGCCAGGAAGGCTTTCGCCGCATGGAGCAGGCGGCGCTGCAGCAGCTGCTCGCGCGCAACGAGCTGATGGTGCTGGCGACCGGCGGCGGCATCGTCTCCGAACCTCTGACCTTCGACCAGATCCTGTCGTCGTTCTACACGATCTGGCTGAAGGCCGAGCCCGAGGAGCACATGGCCCGCGTCCGCCGCCAGGGCGATTTGCGCCCGATGGCCGACGACCGCTCCGCGATGGCGGAGCTGCGCAACATCCTCTTGAGCCGCGAGCCGCTATATGCGCGCGCGACGGCGGTGGTCGACACGGCGGGGCTGTCCGTCGATGCCGCCGCGGCGCGCCTGGTTGATGCGGTCCGGCCGGTGCTGCAGAACGAAGCGCGCAGCTTCGGGCTGCGCAGCGTCGCGCTGTAGGTCCGAACTCCCATGACCGAGAGCGACGTCGCAATCGCCATGTTCGAGCGGATCGGCGGCAGCGCCACGATCGATCGACTGGTCGATCGCTTCTACGACCGGATGGATACGCTGCCGGAGGCGAAGATCATCCGCGCGATGCATGCGGACGACCTCGGCCTGATCAGGGATGTGCTGAAGCGCTATCTCACCGAATGGACCGGCGGCCCGAAACTCTATTCGGTCGAGAAGGGCCACCCGCGGCTGCGCCAGCGCCACATCGGCTTTGCCATCGGCGATGCCGAGCGCGACGCGTGGATGCTCTGCATGCGCGGTGCGCTGGAGGAGACGGTTGTGGACGCCGCAGCGCGGCAGGACCTCGACAAGGCGTTGTCCGGCCTCGCCGACTGGATGCGCAACCGCTAGTGATTTTTGCACGGGCGCGTAGCCCGGATGAGCGAAGCGACATCCGGGTCTTCACGATGACTTTCCCGGGTATCGCTTCGCTCACCCGGGCTACAAGAGTTGCGACCGCAACGCCTCCGCGCCCTCACGCAACAGCGGCAAAAATCGCTCGATCAATTCCTGCGCCGGCACGCGATCGACGTGCGCGCCCATGTTAATGGCGGCGACGATCACGCCGTCGTAGCGGCGGACGGGGACCGAGATCGAGCGGAAATGCGGCTCGGCCTCGCGGTCCACCAGCGAATAGCCCTGCGCGCGATCGGCGACGGTGCGCGCGAGCAGCACCTTGGGATCGGTTACCGTCTGCGGCGTCAGCGCTTCGCGCTTCGTCGCCGTCAGGCGCGCAGCAAGCTCGGCATCGTCGAGTTGACCGAGCATGGCGCGGCCGACCGAAGTGCAGAAGGCCGGAAGCCGGTAGCCGATTTCCAATCCGCCCGAGAACATCCGCGCCGGACTGCTGCGCGCGATGAACACGACCTCATCGCCGTCGAGCACCGCGAGCGAGGAGATTTCGTTGGCCGCTGTCGCGACGCGGTCGAGCACCGGTTGCAGGACCGTGACGAGTTGGCTCGACCGCAGATACGACGCGGCGAGTGTCAGCACATGTGGCGTCAGCGAGAACAGCTTCCCGTCGCCACTGACGAAGCCGCCGCGCTGGAGCGTGAACAGCATGCGCCGCGCGGTGGCGCGGGGAAGCTCAGCGGCACGGGCGAGATCGCTCAGCGTCATCGGGCCGGCCGTGATGCCGAAGCATTGCAGCAGGCGCAGCCCGCGATCGAGGCTCTCGACGAAATCCGTCGCGCGTTCGTCGCTCTCGCTTCGCTTCAGCTTGGGCATGGTGTCGGGTCATTCGTGCAAAATAGTGCTTGCTGCCGCGTCAAGGCATGCCATAATTCGCCCATTAGTTCAATAGGCGAACAAACGCCATTCCATAAAGGATGCACTCGCCATGATGAGCCAGGAGCAGAACGACCTGATCACCCGCACCGGTGCGAAGGACCCCTGCGGGAAGCTGATGCGAAGCTACTGGCAGCCGGCGGCGCTGGTGGACGAGCTCGACGGCGATCGACCGATCCGTCCCGTCAGATTGCTCGGCGAAAGCCTGGTGCTGTTCCGCGACGAGACGGGGCGTTACGGCCTGATCGATCGCCACTGTGCGCATCGCGGCGCCGATCTCGCCTTCGGACGGCTCGAGCATGGCGGCCTGCGTTGCGCCTTCCATGGCTGGCTGTTCGACGCCACCGGGCAATGCATCGAGACGCCGGCGGAGCCGAAGGACTCAAAGCTCTGCCAGAACATCCGTCAGCGCTCTTACCCTGTGGTGGAGAAGAGCGGCATCCTCTGGGCTTATCTCGGCGAGGGCGAGCCGCCGGCATTTCCCGAGCTCGACTGCTTCGTCGCGCCCGGCACGCACACCTTCGCGTTCAAAGGCCACATGGCCTGCAACTGGCTCCAGGCGCTCGAAGTCGGCATCGACCCCGCGCACGCCTCCTATCTGCATCGCTTTTTCGAGGACGAGGACACCTCGACGGCCTACGGCAAGCAGTTCCGCGGCACATCGGCAGGCAGCGACTTGCCGATGACGAAGATTTTGCGCGAATACGACCGCCCGATCATCAATGTCGAGCACACCGAATACGGCCTGCGGCTGATCGCGCTGCGCGAGATCGACGAGGAGCGCACCCATGTGCGCGTCACCAACCAGCTCTTTCCGCACGGCTTCGTCATCCCCATGAGCACGGAGATGACGATCACACAGTGGCACGTGCCGGTCGACGACGAGAACTGCTACTGGTACGCGATCTTCACCAGTTATTCGAACCCCGTGGACAAGCAGAAGATGCGCGACCAGCGGCTCGAGCTCTATGAGCTGCCGGATTACAAATCGCGCAAGAACGGGACGAACGATTACGGCTTCGATCCGCACGAGCAGCAGACGGCGACCTATACCGGCATGGGCACCGACATCAACGTCCACGACCAGTGGGCGGTGGAATCGATGGGCGCGATCCAGGACCGCACCCGGGAGCACCTCGGCACGAGCGACAAGGCGATCGTGCAGTACCGGCGCCTGCTGCGGCAGGAGATCGAGAAGGTCGCAGGCGGCGAGAAGCCGATGCTGCATCTCGACGAGGCCACCGCACGTTCGATCCAGGGTCCGGCGACCATGGACGGCATCGGGCCGACCCGAGGCTGGGAGATCTACTGGATGGAAGTCGACGTCAAGCGCCGCCGCAGCGCGCCGTGGACGGCGCCGGTGCCGAAGGAGATCGCGGACAACGTGCATCGCCTGACGGCGGCGGAGTGATAATGCAGTTCGCCGCTAGCGAGGCGAGACGGCGGCTCCACATTCTCCGCTGTCATGCTCCGCGAAAGCGGGGCATCCAGTACGTCGCGGCCTCTCGTGAACACACGGACGTCTCTGGAATACTGGATCGTCCGCCTTCGCGGACGATGACAGTGTGCGCTATACTCTCGCCGAGCAAGAAGGAACTGCCAAAGTGACTTTCGTCGCGCGTCATGCGCTGTGGTCGGATGAGCAGAAGGACGCCGCATTGCGCGTGCGGCGCATCGTCGACGAGAAGAATCTCGAGGTCATCCGCCTCGCCTTCCCGGACCAGCACGGCATTTTGCGCGGCAAGACCATCGTCGCCTCCGAGGCGATCGCCTCGCTGGAGAGCGGCTGCTCCATCACCACCACCATGCTCGCCAAGGACACCTCGCACCGCACGGTGTTTCCGGTGTTCACGTCAGGCGGCGGCTTCGGCATGAAGGAGATGGAGGGCGCGGCCGACGTGCTGATGGTCGCCGATCCCACGACGTTTCGCGTTTTGCCATGGGCGCCAACCACGGGCTGGGTTCTCTGCGACCTCTATTTCAACGACGGCCGTCCCGTGCCGTTCGCGACGCGCGGGCTCTATCGCAAGGTGCTCGACGAGCTCGCAAGTCGCGGCCATGATTTCGTGGCAGGCCTCGAGGTCGAATTCCACATCTTCAAGCTCGACGATCCGCATATGCGCCCGGAGGATGCCGGCCAGCCCGGCACACCGCCTTCGGTGAGCCTGCTCAGCCACGGCTATCAATACCTCACCGAGCAGCGCTTCGACCAGATGGAGCCGGTGCTGGAGATCTTGCGGCGTGACATCGTCGCGCTCGGTCTGCCCTTGCGCTCGGTCGAGGTGGAGTTCGGGCCGAGCCAGTGCGAATTCACCTTCGCCCCGAAGAAAGGCATTGAGCCCGCGGACAACATGGTGCTGTTTCGCTCTGCCGTGAAGCAGATCGCGCACCGCCACGGCTATCACGCCACGTTCATGTGCCGGCCGAAGCTGCCGAACCTGTTCGCGAGCGGCTGGCATCTGCACCAATCGGTGGTCTCGCGCGCGAGCGGCGAGAACCAGTTCATGGCCAAAGACGGCGGCGAGCCGCTCAGCGCGTTCGCCCGCGCCTGGCTTGCGGGCCTGCTCGACCACGCCCGCGCGTCGACCGTGTTCACCACCCCGACCATCAATGGCTACAAGCGCTACCGCTCCTATTCGCTGGCGCCGGACCGCGCGATCTGGGGCCGCGACAATCGCGGCGTGATGATCCGCGTGCTCGGCGACGCCGGCGACGCCGCCACGCGCCTGGAAAACCGCATCGGCGAGCCCGCCGCCAATCCCTATCTCTACATGGCCTCGCAGATCCTCTCCGGCCTCGACGGGGTCGACCGCAAGCTCGATCCCGGCCCGTCGGCCGACACGCCTTACGAAACCAAGGCGCCGCTGTTGCCGAAATCGCTGCGCGACGCGGTCAGCGCGCTGAAGGACGATCCGTTCTTCCGCGAAAAGCTCGGGCCTGAGTTCGTCGATTATTACACCCACATCAAGAATGCCGAGATCGACCGCTTCCTGTCCGAGGTGACCGACTGGGAGCACCGCGAATATTTCGAGGTGTTTTGAGCCAGACACGCCCTCACCTCCCCGTGAGGCGACTTCGTCCGCTCAGTTCCGACGACATTTCACCGCTCCCGACGAAGCCATTTTCCAAGGCCCACGAAAACCGCCGGAAAGACGGGCGATGTAGATTTGCTCCGTGATCAACAAAGGAGTTCGGTCATGTGGGGTCATCTGTTCAGTTTGATCTATCGCCTGTCCTGCCGCGCCACTCTGATTGAGATCGGGGCGGGTCGCTCGTCGCGATAGAGGCCCAGCGGATTTAGGTAAGAGCGATTGACTAGCGAACGGAGGGTGTCATGCGAAAGCTGATCCTGATCGCGGCAATGTCGCTGCTGGCAAGCCAGGCCTATGCCGGCGGACCACGGAGCCTTAGCCTTGCGGCGACAAATGCGAGCCAGCAGACCGCCGAGCCGGGAACGACAGCAGCCACGCCGCCACAAGCTCCGGCGGCAGCACCCACGAATGTCCAGACGGCGACCACGGCCGCAGCTTCAACGTCTCCGGCAGCGACTGCGACGACAACCGCGATCGCTCCGGCCGCAACTCAGTCCAGTGCCGCGCCGATTGCCAGCACAAGAGAAATGACCAAGCCGAAACGTCGCCAGCCATCCACCGAGGCCCGCGTGATTCGCGAACTGCATCGGCACGGGATTTACTGGTGATTGCCAATGTCGTCCTGGCGAAAGCCAGGACCCATTACCCCAGGGAAAAGTTGTCGCACGCGGCTGCTAACCGCCAATCTTCGCCAAACTGAATTCGGTGGCTATGGGTCCTGGCTTTCGCCAGGACGATAACGTATGAGCGGCGCCCAGCATCGCGCCCTCACCCTCAAATCCCTAGATATTTGTGCTGCAGATCCGGCTCAGCCAACAGCTCGTCCGAGGTGCCGCTCCATACCGTCTTGCCGCGCTCGATGATGGTGTGGCGGTCGCAGATGCGGGCGAGGTGGTCGACGTTCTTGTCGACGACCAGGATCGACTGTCCCCGGCTCTTGAGCAGCGACAGGCAGCTCCAGATCTCTTCGCGGATCAGAGGCGCCAGGCCTTCGGTCGCTTCATCCAGGATGAGCAGCTTCGGGTTGGTCATCAGCGCGCGGCCGATGGCGAGCATCTGCTGCTCGCCGCCGGAGAGCTGGTTGCCCATATTGGAAGCGCGCTCGGCCAGGCGAGGAAACATCACGTAGATCGCCGCCAGCGTCCAGGGATTGCTGCTGCCGAAACGATCGGCCGCTGCCGCGACAAGGTTTTCGCGCACGGTGAGGTTCGGGAAGATCTGCCGCCCCTCGGGGACGAGGCCGACACCGAGTTGCGCGATCCTGTAGGACGGCTGCGTCCGCACTTCCGAGCCCGCAAAGCGGATGCTGCCGGCGCGCGCCGGCGTCAGGCCCATGATGGATCGGATGGTCGTGGTTTTGCCCATGCCGTTGCGACCCATCAGCGAGACCATCTCGCCTGATTTGACCGACAGGGACAAGCCGAACAGCACCTGGGACAGGCCGTAGCAGGTCTCGATGCCGTCGACCTCGAGCAGCGTGTCATCCATGGTGCGTCACCACATGGGCCTCGCCGAGATAGGCGCGCTTGACGTCCTCGTTCGCCCGAATCGCGGCCGGATCGCCGGAGGCGATGACGCGGCCATAGACCAGCACGGAGATGCGGTCGGCGAGCGCAAACACCGCCGGCATGTCGTGTTCGACCAGGACGATCGAGACCTCCTTGCGCAGCTCCTGGAGCAGCTGCACCATGCGCTGGGATTCGGTGACGCCGAGTCCCGCCATCGGCTCGTCGAGCAGCAAAAGTTTCGGCTTGCTTGCCAGCGCAACCGCCAGCTCGATCTGGCGACGCTCGCCATGGCTGAGCCTGGACACCAGGACATCGGCACGATGGACGAGACCGACGCGATCGAGCGCGGCATGTGCGGCATCGCGCAGGCCCTTCTCCTTGCGTGCATCGGCGAAGAAGCGGAACGAGGTGCCGGCATGCGCTTGCGCCGCGAGCGCGACATTGTCGGCGGCGGTGAAATCGAGCAGCAGCGAGGTGATCTGGAAAGAACGTGCCAGGCCCAGCGCGCAGCGGCGATAGGCCGGCAGATAGGTGATGTCGCGCCCCGCCAGCGAGACGCTGCCGGAATGCGGCTCCAGATGCCCTGTGAGCTGGCTGATCAGCGTGGTCTTGCCGGCGCCGTTCGGGCCGATGATGGCGTGCAGCTCGCCTGCCGCAACGTCGAGCGAGACGTTGTCCGTCGCAATGATGCCGCCGAAGCGGCGCACCAGCCTGTCGACGCGGAGCAGCGGCTCAGCCACGATTGAGCCTCCCGAGCAGGCCCATGATGCCGCCGCGGCCGAACAGCACGATCAGCAGCAGCAGCGGACCCATGATCAGCGCCCAGTATTCGGTGAGCTGCGACAAGAACTCTTCCAGCAACAAATACACCACCGCGCCGATGACCGGACCGAACAGCGTGCCCATGCCCCCGAGGATCACCATCACCATGAGGTCGCCGGAACGGGTCCAGTACATCGCGGCCGGGCTGACGAAATCGGTGTTGTTGGCGAGCAGCGCGCCGGCGAGGCCGCACATCATGCCCGAGATGACGAAGCAGACCAGCTGGTAGCGTTTCGAGGGAAAGCCGATCGCCTGCATGCGCTGCTCGTTGGAGCGCAGGCCCTGCAGGACGAGGCCAAAGCGCGAATTGACGATGCGCCAGATCAGGAAGACCACGCCGAACAGGCAGGCGAGGCAGAGATAATAGAATTGCGTGCGGTTCGACAGATTAATCAGCCCGGAGAAGTCGCTGCGCTTGTAGACGGTGAGGCCGTCATCGCCGCCATAACGCGCCAGCCCCGAGGCGACGTAATAGGCCATCTGCGCGAACGCCAGCGTGATCATGATGAAATAGACGCCGCGGGTGCGCAAAGACAGCGCGCCGATCACCAACGCATAAAGCGCGGAGGCCGCAAGCGCGACCGGAAACTGGATGAAGCCCGAGCCCACGCCTTCCTGCGCCAGCATGCCGACCGCATAGCCGCCGATGCCGAGATAGGCGGCGTGGCCAAAACTCATCATGCCGCCAAAACCCATGATGAGGTTGAGGCTCGCGGCCGCCAGGGCCAGGATGACGATGCGGGTGAGCAGCGTCAGGATGAAGATGTTGCCGGATGCTTGCGAATAGAGCGGCAGCAGCACGAGACCCGTCAGCAGCAGGACCGTGACGACCTTGCTCACAGTGAAAGCCTTCATCGGCGGTTGGCCGGAAACAGCCCCTCCGGACGCACCACCAGCACGATAGCCATCAGCAGATAGATCAGCATGGAGGACAGCGCGGGCGCGGCGGTGGAGGCCGCGGCGCCGCTCAGCACCTGCCGCAGCAGATTGGGCAGGAAGGCGCGGCCGAGGGTGTCGATCATGCCGACGAAGATCGCGGCCAGGAACGCGCCGCGGATCGAACCGATACCGCCGATCACGATGATGACGAAGGCGAGGATCAGAATGTTCTCGCCCATGCCGATCTGCACGGTGAGGATCGGCGCCTGCATCAAGCCGGCAAGGCCCGCGAGCGCGGCACCGAGACCGAACACCAGGGTGTAGAGCAGCTTGATGTTGATGCCGAGCGCACCGATCATCTCGCGATTGGAGGCGCCGGCCCGGATCAGCATGCCGATGCGGGTGCGCATCACGCCGAGATAGAGCAGCAGCGCAACCAGCAGCGCCACGACGATGATGGCGAGGCGATAAGCGGGATAGTGAATGCCCGGCAGGATCGGCACCGGCACGGTGAGCCAGGCCGGCAGCGGCAGCGCAAGGCCGGCCGGCCCCCAGATCAGCCGCACGGCCTCGTTGAAGAACAGGATCAGGCCGAAGGTCGCGAGCACGTGGTCAAGATGGTCTCGTCCGTAGAGATGCCGCAGCGCGGTCATCTCGAGCACGATGCCGAGCACGAGCGTCGCGCCGAGCGCCAATAGCGCACCGAGCAGGAAGCTGCCGGTCCAGGCTGCGAAGGTCGCGGCGAAATAGGCGCCCATCATGTACAGCGAGCCGTGCGCGAGGTTGACGAGATCCATGATCCCGAACACCAGCGTCAGGCCGGCGGCGAGCAGGAACAGCAGCAGGCCAAACTGCAATCCGTTCAAGAACTGTTCGACGACGAGCAGCATCAAAACTCTTTCAGGCGCACGCAGGTTCGCGCCGATGTTCGAACACGGTCGCCATCAGTGAAAGAGCTCCCCCTGCCTGGACAAGGCGGAAAAATGGGTAATGGCAGTATCGTTCCGAGGCAAGAGCGATTCGACACCCAACATGCACTTTGTTGCATGCCGATGCATCCGATCGGTCCTGGCCCTGCAATCGGTCTTGCAAGAAGACTGCCGCGCAGGATGGGTCAACCTGCCGCACCCAAACGGATCACCCTCCCTCCGTTGCGGGAGAGAGGGTGTGAATTCGTCGCAACGTGTGGATGGAGACGCCTAGTGCGACGTCATCTGCCGGCGAAGGTCATCCGGCTCGGCAAGCACGCTGTTGGCCGTCGAGGCCTCCAGCGCCGCCATCCGGAACAGATAGGCGAGCGTCGCCAATCCGGTGTCTTCCGCCATCTGCGCGAGTTCGAGCGCCATGTCGGACATGTAGCCCAGATTTTCGTCCTTGATCTGCGCCATGATCTGGCTGTCCCGCATCATGTTCGACATCTCAGGCGCTCTTTCGTTGCGCGGCAGCGAGGCCGCAGAGGTTGGCAAGGGCGATGCAATTGATACGCGGACCGTCCTGTTGGACGATGGAAGGCACGCCGATGCGATCATGCAGGGCATCGAGCGTCTCGCGGAGAATGTCGATCGTCGCCGCCATGGTCCATGCGTTCTCCACCAGTGCCGGCAGACCGAGCGGGGTCACGACGAAGCCGGCCTCATGAAAGCGCGGCAACCACCAGGTTTCCATGATCGCGCTGACCTGCGCGATCCCCTGACCGAGGCAGAACTCCTGCACGGCCGCCATCAGTTGCAGGTTGAGCGCGCCGTCGCGGCGATCGCGCACGACGAAGTAGCGCGACCATTCCCAGACCAGAGGATCCACCGGGTAGCCGCGCACCGCTGCCAGATGGGGAAAGACCTCGCTCATCATCGAAGGCTTGGTGGTCGGGTAGAGCCGGTGACCGCCGATGACGCGGCGTCCCTCCAGCGCAAGCAGATAAACGGTGTCCTCGTCGTCATAGGAATCGATTTCGCGGCAATCCGGCCTGCGCAGCGTCTCCCAGCGCCGCTCTTCGACGAAGATGTCGTGCCGCAGCCGAAAATGCTGATCGAGTACATCTTCGTAAAGGTGGCGATTTACTGCAGAAATGGCGTGAATCATGAAAACCCCCATTCATCCTCAATGGAGGGCACCCTCTGCGAAAAGAGGATGGTTCGGTATTGGGAAATTTCCCAGTACGTCGCTTAGGGATTGATGATCTTGTTGCGAATCGCCAGTGCTACCGCATGCGTACGGTTGACGGCTCCGAGCTTGCGCCCGGCGGTTGCAAGATGCTCTTCGGCGGTGCGCTGCGTGATGTGCAGGATCTCGCCGATTTCCCAGGCCGATTTGCCCTGCGAGGCCCAGGCGATCACCTCGCGCTCGCGCGGGGTGAGGCGTGCCGAGGGATACGGCGCTGGATCGAGCAGACGGCGAATGTGGTCGAAGCCATACATCGCCATCAGGTGCAGTGCCGGCTTGCTGCGGGGATTGAGGTCGAGATGGACGCCCCCGAGCGACACCGCGGCCTCGTAGCCGGTGAGTCCGTGGATCGGCACAATGAAGCCGCGCGTCATGCGAAAATCGGTGGCGCGGTTCATCACCTCGGCCGCGTTCGGCTCGAGCTCCGCATCATAGGGTGCTTCCGACCATTCGAACGGGTTGACTGACTGGCGGCACAACCGCACCACCGGGTCGAAACGGTCGTAGTTATTTTCGGTGTAGAGACCAAACCAGCCCGCGGGCCAGCGCTTGGCGAGCACCATCTGTGCAAACTGTTGGTCGGGATTGGGCAACCCCGTCACGATGATAGTTTCAAAACCGAAGCGACCAAAGGCCGATTCGAGCGCATTCATGGCGTCGGGCACCTTGCGATAGGCCCCAAGCCCCTCGATGAAGTCGAGCGCTTCCCGGCCATAATCCACGGCGGACATCGGTGCGTTTCCTGACCCTCGCTGTGCGATATAGCACGTCTTGGGGCACTGCCTCAATTCACGGATTCCGTAGTTTCCCGGTATCCCATTGACCCCGAAGGCTTAATCTACTTGTGGAAGAAGGGACGTCAAGATACACCTACAATGTCTGAAGCGGGGAAACCACGATGGAAGACGAGGACATCGCCCTCAACAGCGTGCTCGGCCTGGAACTCAACCGCGTATTTTTCGCCGTCCGCGAAACGGCAAACAAGCAGAAGATCATCGAGTTCGCACGCGGGGTGCTGCAAAGCGAGCGCAGCAAGCCGGCAGAGAGCGCCACGCCGGACGGACCGGCGAGCTAGCACGCAATTGCTGTGAGCGCACGAACGGTCCGTTCGGCGCCATGCCTTCCTCTGATCTGAACCGAACAACCGAACGCGAATGTTTCCTTCCTTCTCCCCTTGTGGGAGAAGTGGCATAGGCGGCCTTCGGCCGCCGTTCTTAAAACAAAACGCCGACGCTTCGCATCGGCTATGGCGCCGGATGAGGGGTTGTTTCCACGCGTTCAAATGCGCGAGGCTCGTGCGGGGAGAGAACCCCTCACCCGCCTCGCGCTATCGCGGCGATCCGCCCTCTCCCACAAGGGAAGAGGGAAAGGCAGCGCCGACCACGATTACCTTCGGATGCCCAGGACATGATGACGCTGCGCCAGGTTGAAGTGATCCGTGCCGTGATGGTGACGGGCACGATCGGCGGCGCGGCGAAGCTGCTGAACGTTTCGGCGCCGGGCATCAGCCGCCTGGTGAAATATACCGAGCGCTCGCTCGGCATCCGCTTCTTCCAGCGCCAGAACGGCCGCTATTTCCCGACGCCGGAAGCCGAGAACATCTTCGAGCAGATCAACGGCGTCTACAAGAAGGTCGACGACCTCTCCGAGATCATCTCCAAGATCGGGCGCGGCGGATTGTCGGAATTGCGCATCGGCTCGGTGCCGAGCATTTCGCAAGTCATGGTGCCGCGCGCGATCGAGCGGGTCCGGCGGCGCTATCCGGATTTGGGCATCGACATCAACATCCTCAAGCTCGAGGAAGCCATCGACTATCTCATGCTCGGCCGCGGCGAGTGCGTGGCGATGAGCTATCGCCTGGAGCATTCCGGGCTCGACTTCATGCCGCTCGCCTCGGGCGAGCTCTATTGCATCGTGCCGCCGGGCCACGAGCTCGCCGGCCGCAAGCAGGTCTCCGCCGCCGAGATCACGCGCTATCCGCTGATCGGCATCGATCCCAATGATCCCTACGGGCGGATCATGGCCGAGATCTTCGCGCGCCACCGCCTCGAGTACAACATCACCATCCGCGCCCGCTTCGGCACCACGGTCTGCGCGCTGGTGAAGGCGGGGCTCGGCATCGCCATCATCGACCAGTTCACGGTGGCCCATGGGGGCTATCCCGGCATCGAGCTGATCAAGATCACCGAGCCGACGCGATTCGACACCTATATCGCGGTGAAGCGCGGCGCGCCGCTGTCGCTTCATGTCGAGTATTTCATCGAGTCCCTGCGCGCGGAGATGCGCGCGGTCGAGCCGTCGCGGGGCAAAGGCAGGGCCGCGCCGCCACGGGCGCGGAAGAGATAACATTATGTTAGGTTTGCAGCACAAAAGGGTAATTGTGTTAGGCCGAGGAAAGGCTATCGTTCCTGGGGGAAGCCCCTTGGAATTGGGCGGATCTCCCCGCTAAAGGCCGGGATCAAACGCTCCCAACGAGACGATAGCGAACCATGTCAAAGCGCGGACCCGCCGCACCCAAAAAGCTCCTGACCGGCCTGATCGGCGCACCCATCGCGCATTCTGCCTCCCCTGCCATGCATGAGCGCGCCGCGGAGGGGCTTGGGCTGCGCGGCCATTACCAGCTCATCGAGGTCGCCGGCGCCGACGCGGGCGGGCTCCGCATGATGCTCGAGGGCGTGCGGCGGCTCGGCTTTGCCGGCGTCAACGTCACTTTTCCCTACAAGGAGGCGGTGGTCCCGCTGCTCGATGAACTGGCACCGGGTGCCGCCGCCATGGGGGCGGTCAACACCGTCGTCGTCAGGAACGGCCGGCTGATCGGCCACAACACCGACACGACGGGCTTTGCGCGCGCCGTCGCGCCGCTGCTGGCGGCCTCTGGAAACGCAGTCGCCGTGATCGGCACCGGCGGCGTCGGCAAGGCGATCGCGTTTGCCCTGGCGAGCCTTGACGTGACCGACATCCGTATCTTCGACAGCGAGCCGGCACGCGCCGAAAAACTCGCCGCGCTGCTCGACAAACAGGGTGGCGCCAGGGTCGCCGCAAGCGTCGAGGCCGCGCTCGACGGCGCAACGGGCCTCGTCAACGGCACGCCGGTCGGCATGCTGCCGAACCGGGAAACGCCGGTCGCGCCGACGCTGCTACGTCAAAACCTGTGGGTCGCCGACGCCGTCTATTCGCCGCTGATCACGCCGCTGCTGGCGGCTGCCCAAGCCAAGGGCGCGCGGATCATGACCGGACGGGAGCTTGCGATCTACCAGGCCGCCGACGCTTTCGAACTGTTCACTGGCCTTGCCCCATCCACCGAGATCATGGGAGAGGCATTCGACGAGGTGATGGCGGCACGAAGCTCGGCCTATCACGCAGCGTAACCGAAACGGCCGGACACAAGGCCGCGGACACCATCACGAAACAGGAGGAGAAACCATGAAATCGACTTTGCTGGCGGGCGCCCTGCTTGCCTTCGCGACTGCAACCAGCGTGCACGCCCAGGCGATCAAGCTCGCCGACGTCGCCGAGCTTTCCGGGGGCGGCGCCACCGTCGGCACCAACTGGAAGAACGGCATCGACCTCGCGATCGAGGAGATCAACGCCAAGGGCGGCGTGCTCGGCCGCAAGCTCGAAGTCACTCATGCGGATTCGCAATCCAACCCGGGCGTCGCGCGCGCGCAGGTGCAGAAGGCGCTCGACGCCGAGCCCTATGTGCTGCTCGGACCCGGCTATTCCGGCTCGGTGAAGGTGACCGCGCCGCTGGCGGCCGAAGCCGGCATCGCGCAGATCATGGGTGGCGAAGCCGCCGAGCTGACGCAAGGCGGAAACAAATTCCTGTTCCGCACCTCGTTCGGCCAGCAATCCTCGATGCCGAAGGTCGCCAAATACATTCACGACGACATGAAGGCGAAGTCGGTCGCCGTGGTCTGGGTCAACAATGACTTTGGCCGCGGCGGCCGCGATGTCGTCGTCAAGGAGCTCGACCGTCT
Organism: Bradyrhizobium sp. 17; assembly: GCF_023073515.1. NCBI lineage: Bacteria > Pseudomonadati > Pseudomonadota > Alphaproteobacteria > Hyphomicrobiales > Nitrobacteraceae > Bradyrhizobium > Bradyrhizobium sp. 17. The sequence continues at coordinate 208,298 of NZ_JADPJQ010000113.1, forward strand.
CGGCTCCAAGGTCGTCGCCGATCTCTCCACCGAGGCGGGCCAGGCCGATTTCGCCGCCGACGTCGGCAAGATCAAGGCCGCCAATCCCGACGCCGTATTCGTCTATTTGAACGAGGAAGAGAGCGCACGCATCCTCAAGGAGCTGAAGCGCCAGGGCGTCACCGCACCGCTGATGGGCGAGACCACGCTGATCGGCCAGAAGGTGATCGAGCTTGCGGGCGATGCCGCCAACGGCGCGCGCGGCCATGTCGGTCTCACCACCGACGCGCCGGTCGACCTGATCAAGGCGTTTCGCGACAAGTTCGCGAAGAAGTACAATTACGTGCCCGACCATAACGGGCTGAAAGGCTATCTCGCGGTCTACATGGTGAAGGCCACCACCGACAAGATGGGCAAGGTCGATTCCAAGGCGTTCGCCGACACCCTGCATGGCCTGACCATCAAGGCCGCCGACGAGCCGGGCATCTTGATGGACGTCACCTTCAGCGAGACCGGCGACATCGACCGCCAGAGCTTTCTGGTCGAGGTGGTCGAAGGCAAGCAAGTCGTGAAGCAGGTGCTGCCGAAGGTGAAGTGAGGTCTTGCCCTTCTGCCTCGCCCCGCCCTTCGCGGGGAGAGGGAGAAGGACGAGCGAGGAGAGCGGGGAGACAGAGCGCGAGCGCCGAGAGGGGAAAATGTCCAATCTGTTCGATCTTCTGGTCGCTGGACTTGCCACCGGCGCGATCTATGCGCTGGTCGCGGTCGGCTTCACGCTGCTGTGGCAGACCTCGCAGACCATCAATTTCGCACAAGGCGAGTTCGTGATGCTGCCGGCGTTCCTGATGCTGGCGGCGATGCATGCCGGCGCGCCGTTCTGGCTCGCGATCATCCTCGGCATCCTGCTTTCGATGCTCCTGCTCGGCCTCGCCTTCAAGATGCTGCTGGTGGATCCGATGTTGCGCCATGGCGTGCTGCCGCTCGCGATCGCGACCATGGCGCTCGCGATCGGTCTCAAGGAGGCCGTAAAGCAGTTCTTCAGCGCCGAAGCCTCACCCTTCCCCTCGATCGTGCCGACCGGCGACGTCTCCATCCTTGGCCATGCCGTCTCGCTGCAAAGCATCGGCGTCCTCGTCCTCGCCATCCTTGCCGTCTTCGGCTTGACTGCGCTTCTCAACCGCACCTCGCTCGGCCACCAGATGCAGGCGGCGGCGCAGAACCCGACGGTGGCGCGCATCATCGGCGTCCCGGTCGAGCGCATGATTCTCCTGACTTTCCTGATCAACGCGTTCCTGGTCGCTCTCGCCTCGCTGTTGATCACGCCGATCTACCTCGCGAAATTCACGTCGGGCGAGGTACTGGGCCAGGCCGCCTTCATCGCCGCGATCGTCGGCGGGTTCAACCAGGTGCGCGGCGCGATCGCAGGCGGCCTCCTGATCGGCGTGCTCGACAATCTCGCGGCCGCCTATGTTTCAACGCAGTACCGCGCCGCCGTGCCTATGATCTTCCTGATCGCCGTCATCCTGTTCCGACCGCAGGGCTTGCTCGGCCGTGCCGAGGAGCGCACCGTATGAGCGGCTTCGCCAAACCTCTCAAGATCGCGTTCGGCCTCATCGTGGTCGCTGCGCTGATCGTTGTCCCCATGAACTTCAACCGCTATGGCCTGTTCATCCTGAGCCAGTGGGCGGTGATGGCCATCGCCGCAATGGGCCTCAACCTCACACTCGGTTATGCCGGCCAGGTCTCGCTGGCGCAGGGCGCCTTCGTCGGCATCGGCGCTTACGCCGCGGCGATCATGACCACGCATGGCTGGCCGCTGCCGGCGGCGATCGTCGTCGCGATCGGCTTGAGCTTCGCGGTCGGCTGGGTGCTCGGCTATCCCGCGCTGCGGGTGCAGCATCACTACCTCGCCTTCGTCACGCTCGCCTTCTCCACGCTGGCCTTCCTGGTATTTCGCAACGAGAGCTGGCTCACCGGCGGCATCTACGGCATCTCCAATATTCCGCGTCCGCACATTTTCGGCATCGCGACCAACAAGCCGCTGCCGTTCTACTATGTCTGTCTCGGCTCGCTCGCTATCGTGTCGCTCGCGGTGTGGTGGCTGATCCGCTCGCCGTGGGGCCGCGCCTTCATGGCGCTGCGCGAAAACCCGCTGCGGGCGCAGTCGCTGGGCGTCGACACGCGGCGCTATACGCTGATGGCGTTCGCGATCGGCTCGGCGCTCGGCGGCGTCGCGGGGGCGCTCTATGCGCCGCTGACGCAATATATCGATCCCGTGCCGTTCAACCTGTCGCTCTCGCTCGACCTCCTGATGATGGTGATCGTCGGCGGCGCCGGATTCTTCCTGGGTCCGTTCCTCGGCGCGATGATCGCGGTGCTGTTGCCGGAGTGGCTGCGCTTCACCGAGGGCTATTATCTGATGCTCTACGCGATCGCGGTGATGGGGCTGCTGATCTGGTCGCCGACCGGCATTTTGGGAATCCTCGACCGCTATCTCGCCGAACGCCGCACCAAGGCGGCCTCCGCCCAGCGCGCCGTCGCAAAGTCCCGGCTGGAGACAGTGCAATGAGCGCGGTCCTCGAAGTCACCGACATCAAGAAGAATTTTGGCGGCATCAGCGCCGTCGGCGGCGTCTCTTTCGACGTCCGCGAGGGCGAGATCCTCGGCCTGATCGGCCCGAACGGCTGCGGCAAGTCGACCCTGTTCAACTGCATTCTCGGCCAGCTCACGCCGAGCGGCGGCGAGGTCAAGCTCGACGGCAAGGTCGTCACGGGCTTGCGACCCGCCGAGCTCAACAAGCTCGGGGTCAGCCGCACCTTCCAGCTCCTGCAGGTGTTCCCCAAACTCTCGGTGCGCGAGAACCTGATCCTCGCAGGCCAGGAGCACCAAGGCAGCATGGCCTCGCGCCTGGTCGGCCGCTCCGATGCCGGACTGACGGAGGCCGCCAACCAGATGATCGGCTTTTTCAAGCTCGATCATCTCGCCGACGAGCCGGCCGGCGGGCTCTCCTACGGCCAGCAAAAACTGCTCGACGCCGCCATGGCCTTCATGGGCGGACCGCGCCTGGTGCTGCTCGACGAGCCAGCCGGCGGCGTCAACCCGTCGATGTTGACGGATCTGAAGGAGCGGCTGGTGGCGATCAACCGCGAGAAGAACGCCACCTTCGTCGTGATCGAGCACAACATGGAATTCGTGATGTCGCTGTGTTCCCGCGTGATGGTGATGGCGGAGGGCAAGGTGCTGGCGATGGGACGACCGGACGAGGTGCGAAAGAACCCCGCCGTGATCGAAGCCTATCTCGGACATTGAGGAACCAGCCATGAGCGATCCGATCCTCTCGGTTCACAATCTCGTCGGCGGCTACGGCAAGATGACGATCCTGAACGGCACCACTTTCGCCGTGCCGCAGGCCACCATCACCACCATCATCGGCCCGAACGGCGCCGGCAAGTCCACCGTGTTCAAGGCGATCTTCGGCCTGCTCAAGCTGCGTGAGGGCAAGATCAACTTCGCCGGCCGCGACGTCACCCATTTGAGCCAGCGCGCGCTGCTCAATGCCGGCATCTGCTACGTGCCGCAGGGCCGCAACATCTTTCCCGAGCTGTCGGTGCGCCACAATATCGAGCTCGGAGGCGTTTCGGCGGGCAAGGGCATCGACCTGCAGAGCCGGATCGAGGCCGCGCTCGACCTGTTCCCGGCGCTGCGGCGGAAATCGACGCAGCAGGCCTCCACGCTATCCGGCGGCGAGCAGAAACAGCTCGAAATCGCCCGCTCGCTGCTGCTCGAACCGAAGCTCGTTCTGATCGACGAGCCCTCAATCGGCCTGTCGCCACTGATGGTGCAGCAGACTTTCGACATCCTGAAGAGCTTGCGCGACCGCGGTGTCACCATTCTGATGATCGAGCAGAACGCCCGCTCGGCGCTGGAGATTTCCGACATCGGGATCGTGCTCGAGCTCGGCCAGACCCGCATGGTCGACAAGGCGGAGCGCATCTTGAACGACCCGCGGATCGGCCAGCTCTTCCTCGGCGGCGCCATGGAGGAGAGCGCAGCATGAGCGCGCCAAGGCGCATCGCCGTTGCCGGCGCCGGCCTGATCGGCCGCCGCCATATCGAATTGATCAACGCTTCACCAGACTGCGTGCTGGCGGGCATCGCCGACCCTTCGCCTGCCGCAAAAGAGTTCGCGCAGACGCGCACCACACCCTGGCATTCGGATCACCGCACGTTGCTGGCGCAGGAAAAGCCTGATGGCCTGATCATCGCCTCACCGAACGCGCTGCACTTCCAGATGGTGCTCGACTGTGCCCAAGCCGGCGTGCCCGCGCTGATCGAGAAGCCGGTGACCGATACGGTCGCGGCCGCGCAGCGCCTGTGCGCGGCGATCAGGCGGACCGGCGTGCCGATGCTAGTCGGCCATCACCGCCGGCACAATCCGATCATCAAGGCCGCACGCGAGACGGTGGCGACCGGCAAACTCGGCCAACTCACGGCTGTGGTCGGACTGTGGCTCCTGAAGAAGCCCGACGATTACTTTGATGTGGCGTGGCGGCGCGAGCATGGGGGCGGCCCGCTGCTCATCAACCTGATCCACGACATCGACAATCTCCGATTCATCTGCGGCGAGATCACCGAGGTGCAGGCGTTGACGTCGAACAAGGTTCGCGGTTTCGCCGTCGAGGACACCGCCGCGTTGCTGCTGCGCTTCGCCAACGGCGCACTGGGAACGGCGACCGTGTCGGACGCAACGCCGGCGCCATGGAGCTGGGAGCTGACCTCGGGCGAGAACACTGCGTACCCGAAGCGGGATCAGCCCTGTTACATCCTCTCCGGCACCGCGGGCTCGCTGTCCGTGCCGAATATGGAGCTTTGGTCCTACGCGCGAGAGCCCGGCTGGCACGCGCCGCTGTCGCGCGAGACCATCACGCCGCCGGCATTCGCTCCATTGGCCGAGCAGCTCCGGCATTTCCTCGCCGTGATCGCGGGCCATGAACAACCACTGATCGCGGTCGAAGACGCAATGGGCACACTTGCGGTCGTCGAAGCCGTCAGCGAAGCGGCACGCACGGGCCAGAAGATATCGCCGGGCCAAATCATGGAGCAGGCAGCATGACCAAACGCTCGATCGCAACGGTCTCACTCTCCGGCGCTCTCGACGAAAAGCTCCGCGCCATCGCATCCGCCGGATTCGACGCGGTCGAGATTTTCGAGAACGATCTGCTGTCGTTCGGCGCAGGTCCGCGCGACATCGCAAAGCTCTGCGGGGACCTCAATCTCGAGATCTGTGCGTTTCAGCCGTTCCGCGATTTCGAAGGCATGCCGGAGCCGCAGCGTTCGCGAAACTTTGCCCGCGCCGAACGCAAGTTCGACCTGATGCAGGAGCTCGGCACCGATCTGCTGCTGATCTGCTCCAACGTGTCGCCGGCCGCGCTCGGCGGCATCGACCGCGCCGCGGATGATTTTCGCGAGCTTGGCGAGCGCGCGGCCAAACGGTCTTTGCGCGTCGGCTACGAGGCATTGGCCTGGGGACGCCACGTCAACGATTACCGCGATGCCTGGGAGATCGTGCGGCGCGCCGATCACCCCGCGATCGGTGTCATCCTCGACAGCTTTCACGCACTGGCCCCCGGCTTTCCGGTCCGCGCGATGCCCTCGATCCCCGGCGACAAGATCTTCCTGGTCCAGCTTGCAGATGCGCCGAAGCTCGAGCTCGACATCTTGTCGTGGAGCCGGCACTTCCGCTCCTTCCCCGGCCAGGGCGACCTGCCGGTCGGCGAGTTCATGGCGGCGATCGCGGCGACCGGCTATGCCGGGCCGCTGTCGCTGGAGATCTTCAACGACCAATTCCGTGCCGGCTCGGCCGTGCAGACCGCGGTCGACGGCCTGCGTTCGCTGATCCTGCTGGAGGACCAGCTTGCACCGGATTGGCCAAAGCTCATCGGCGAACCCTTGGCGCCCAAGCCCAAAAGTCGCGGCACGGGATTCATCGAGTTTGCCGTCAACGAGACCAAGGCCGGCGAACTCGCCCGCCTGCTCGCGCAGCTCGGTTTCCGCAAGACCGGCAAGCATCGCAGCAAGGCGGTGGAGCGCTGGTCGCAAGGCAAGGTCGAGCTCGTCGTCAACTCCGAGACCGACGGCTTTGCGCATTCGCACTACGTGACGCATGGCCCCGGCGTCTGCGCCATCGCGCTCGATATCGACAATGCCGGCCTCGTTATGCAGCGCGCCGAAACACTGAAAGCGCGCACCTTCTATCAGCCGGTCGGGCCGGGCGAGCTCGAGATTCCCGCGATCCACGGCGTCGGCGGCAGCCTGCTTTACTTCCTGGACCAGGCCGGCAAGAACTGGGACACGGATTTCGAACAGGTACCGAGCGACGCTCGCGCGGACGCCCTGCTGGCCGTCGATCACATCGCGCAGTCGATGCCCTATGACGAGATGCTGTCGTGGCTGCTGTTCTACACCGGCATCCTCGACCTCAAGCGGCTGCCGCAGATGGAGATCGCCGATCCCAGGGGCCTCGTGCAAAGCCAGGCCGTCATCAACGGCGACCAGAGCCTGCGCTTCGTGCTCAACGGCTCATCCGCCAACCGCACGCTGCCGGCCCGCTTCATCTCGGAGTTTTTCGGCTCGGGCGTGCAGCACGTCGCATTTACGTGCCGGGATATCTTTGCGGCAGTCGCGGAGATGCGCAAGCGCGGCGCGGATTTCCTGGATATCCCGGATAATTACTACGACGACGTCGAAGCCAAATACGACCTCGCACCCGAGCTGATGAGGCAGCTGCGCGCCAACCACATTCTCTACGACCGCGAGGGCGACGGAGAGTTTTTCCAGGTCTACACCCACATCTTCGACGAGCGGTTTTTCTTCGAGATCGTGGAGCGGCGGGATTATCAGGGCTTCGGCGCGGCCAATGCCGGGATCAGGCTTGCCGCGCAAGCGCGCGAGGTGCGGCCCGCGAGCATGCCGCGCGTGTAGCTTACTTTCCCTCTCTCCTTGTGGGAGAGGGTGGCTTGCCGCAAAGCGGCGAGACGGGTGAGGGGTTCTCTCCGCGAGACCTTACTTTTGAATACGCGGAAACAAACCCCTCATCCGGCGCTTCGCGCCACCTTCTCCCACAAGGGGAGAAGGGGTATCGTGCTTGTGGCTACTTCATCGCGCATTTGTCGTGGAAGCGATCCTGGTCGTTCTCGACGATGGTCGCGACCGTCTTCAGCGAGAGCTGGCCTTCGCCGTCCTTGACCACGTCCTGGAGGTAGAAGTTCTGCACCGGGATGTGGTTCTTGCCGTACTTGAACGGGCCGCGCAGCGACTTGAAGTTGGCCTTCTCCATCTCGGCCTTCATCGCGTCCTTCTTGCTGGTGTCGCCCTTCACCGCGACCACGGCGCTGTTGATGAGCTGGGCCGCGTCGTAGGCTTGCGCGCCGTAATAGGTCGGACGCAGCCCGGGGTACTTCTTGCGATAGTCGGCGACGAAGCGCTTGTTCTGCTCGTTGGGCAGATCATTCACCCATTCCTGCGCACCGGGCACCCCGAGCGCGTTCTCCTTTTGCAGCGGCAGCGACAGCTCGTCGACGGTGAAAGCCGTGTAGAGCGGCATCGTGCTCTTCAGCCCGGCCTGCGCATATTGGTTGAGGAACTGCACGCCGGCTGCACCGGGATAGAACACGAAGATCGACTCGGCACCCGAGGCCCGCGCCTTGGAGAGCTCGGCGGAGAAGTCGAGCTGGCTCGGCCAGACCGTGTATTCCTCGCCCTTGACCTCGCCCTTGAACGTGCTCTTCACGCCCGCCAGCATGTCCTTGCCGGCGGCGTAGTTCGGGCCGATCAGGAACACGCTCTTGACGCCCTTCTGGTTCATGTAGAGGCCCATGGCGGCCGGCGTCTGGTCGTTCTGCCAGGAGGTCGAGAACACGTAAGGCGAGCAGAGCTCGCCCGCGAGCTGCGACGGACCGGCATTGGCCGAGATCAGGAAGGTCTGCGAGTCCACGGCGGTCTTGAGCGAGGCCAGCAGCACGTTCGACCAGATGTAGCCGACGATGAAGTCGACCTTGTCGGACTGCACCAGCTTCTCGGTCTTCTGCTTGCCGACGTCGGGCTTCTGCCCGTCGTCCTCGTAAATCACCTCGACCGGCTTGCCGTCCATCTTGCGGCCGATGTGATCCAGCGCGAGCTCGAACGAATTGCGCATGTCGTTGCCGATCACGGCGGTCGGGCCGCTGAAGGTCGAAACGAAGCCGATCTTGATGGTGTCGCCGGCGGATGCCGGGCCTGCCAGCACCAGCGCCGCTGCGCCCGCCAGCCAGAATGCCGTCCTCATAACCACTCCCCTCCATATTATTATGCCCGGAAGCAGGGTGATTGCCGCCCCGGGGTCATCTCTATTGAACGCAAAATCTGTCGCGCCGCCAATGGTTCAGCGCCCGCCCTGCACCATATTTCGCCCCGAACGGCGATAGCAAGAAATATAATTCTACTTACTTCGGCTAAGGCTGCGGCGCTTTCTCGCGGGCGCGATACATCCGGCCTATGCCTCGATTGACGACGGCTATTGGACCGCGGCGCCTGATCAGCGTTTAGATGAGGATAGAGCCGCGAGATTCGGAGGGGCGCATCATGACCACGACACCGCACCGCGTCGTCATCGTCGGAGCCGGTTTCGGCGGGCTGGAGGCGACCCACCGGCTCGCCGGCAGCCCGGTCGAGATCACGCTGATCGACCGCCGCAACCATCATTTGTTCCAGCCGCTGCTCTATCAGGTCGCCACCGCCTCGCTCGCCACCAGCGAGATCGCCTGGCCGGTCCGGCACCTGATGCGCGACCGGCGCGATGTGACGACGCTGTTTGCGACGGTCAGCGGCGTCGATGCCGACAGGCGCTGCGTGCTGATCGACGACGGCAGCGAGGTGCCTTACGACACGCTGGTGCTCGCCACCGGCGCGCGTCACGCCTATTTCGGCCACGACGAATGGGAGCAATGGGCGCCGGGTCTTAAAACACTGGAGGACGCGACCACGCTGCGCCGTCATATCCTGGTGGCGTTCGAGCGCGCCGAGCGTGAGACCGATCCGGCCAAACGCGCGGCACGATTGACTTTCGTCATCGTCGGCGCCGGCCCCACCGGCGTCGAACTCGCCGGCACCATCGCCGAGATGGCGCACCACACCTTGCCAGCCGACTTCCGCAACATCGACACCAACAAGGCGCGCGTGGTGCTGATCGAGGCGGGTCCGCGGGTGCTGGCAGGCTTTCCAGATGATCTCTCGGCCTATGCCCAGGCCTCGCTGGAGAAGATCGGCGTCGAGGTCGTGCTCGGCCAAGCCGTCACTGAGATCAACCGCGAGGGCGTGGTGTTCGGCGGCAAGCTGCTCGAAGCCAAGACACGAATCTGGGCCGCCGGCGTGCGCGCCTCGCCCGCGGCGGAATGGCTGGGCGCACCGGCCGATCGCGCCGGGCGCGTCCAAGTGGAGGCCGATCTTACGATCCCCGGTCATCCCGAGATCTTTGCAATTGGCGACACCGTTTTGATCAACGCCTGGGACGGCAAGCCTGTGCCCGGCATCGCGCCGGCCGCCAAGCAGCAGGGCCGTCACGTGGCCGAGACCATCAAGGCCCGGCTGCGCCAGGAGCCGACAGGCCCGTTCCGCTACAAGCACTCCGGCAGCCTCGCGCAGATCGGCAAGCGGCTCGCGGTGATCGACTTCGGCCGCATCAAGCTGCGCGGCACCATCGCGTGGTGGATCTGGGGCATCGCCCATATCTACTTCCTGATCGGCTTGCGCCATCGCCTCAGCGTCGCCCTGAGCTGGCTCTGGATCTACGCCCGCGACCAGCGCGCTGCGCGGCTGATCACGCAGGGATCGAGCAAGGTGGTGTAGGGCTTCTTCTTCCTCTCCTCGTTCTTACGGCGAGAGGGTTGGGGTGAGGGGCCTCTCCGCGAACGAGATATTGGTGAGACCTGTACCCCCTCACCCGGATCGCAAGAGCGATCCGACCTCTCCCCGCGAGCGGGGAGAGGTTAAGTGAGGCGCGATCGCCGCCCCTACTTCACCAGCTCGCACCCACCTTCCGCGAGCGGTCGAAACGCCTGCTCCGCAGAGATCGTCGAAACCAGCTTGTAATAGTCATACGGATATTTCGACTCCTCCGGCTTCTTCACCTCGAACAGATACATCGGATGCACGACGCGGCCGTCCTGGCGGATCGTGGTGTCGCCGAACAGCTTGTCCTTGCCCTTGAACTTTTTCATCTCGGGCACGGCATCCTTGGCATTGTCGCTGCCCGTGACGGCGACCGCGTTGAGATAAGCGAGCGTGGAGGCATAGACCCCGGCCTGGTTGCCGCTCGGCATCTTGCCGTTCATGCCGGGCCGCGCCGCGAAGCGCTTGGCGAAGGCGCGGGTGTCGTCGTTCATGTCCCAGTAGAAGGCCTCCATGAGCTGGAGCCCTTGCGCGACCTTGATGCCCATGCCGTGGACGTCGTTGATGAAGAGCAGGAAGGCGACGAGTTTTTGTCCGCCCTGCTGTATCCCGAACTCGGCCGCCTGCTTCACCGCGTTGATGGTGTCGCCGCCGGCATTGGCGAGCCCGATCACTTGGGCCTTCGAGCCCTGCGCCTGCAACAGGAAGGACGCGAAGTCGGACGTGCCGAGCGGATGCTTGGAGGAGCCCAACATCTTGCCGCCATGCGCCTCGATGTATTTCTGGGCTTCCGCCTCGATGCCCTTGCCGAGTGCGTAGTCAACCGTGAGGAAATACCAGTCCTTGCCGCCGCGCGACATCATCGCGGCCGCCGTGGTGTTGCCGGTCGCCCAGGCGTCGTTGACCCATTGGATGGTGTTGGGCGAGCAGGCCTTGCCGGTGAGATCGGAGCTCGCGGTGGACGACGCGAGGAACGTCATGCGGCTATCGCGCAGCAGCGTGTTGATGGAGAGGCCAACGGCCGAGTTCGGCACGTCGACGATGGCGTCGACGCCCTCGACATCGAGCCATTTGCGCGCGATTGCATTGCCGACGTCGGCCTTGTTCTGGTGATCGGCATAGACGATCTCGACCTTGATGCCCTTGCCGCCGCCGTTGAAATCCTCAGCGGCCATGCGCGCGGCCTCGACCGAGCCCATGCCGTTGGTGTCCTGGAAAATGCCGGAGATGTCGTTGAGCACGCCGACGCGCACGACATTGTCCGAGATCTCGGCATTTGCCGCGCCGCCAATCAGGCTCGCGGCCAGCGCAAGCGTCCACTTCAAGTTCTTCATTGTTCCCTCCCCTGTCGTATTTGTTGTTTGCGATGACGACAGCGTCAGGCTGGCGTGATGCGCACAGGCAGGCTGTCGAGCCCGCGCAGCGTGTTGTTGAAGCGGCGCTGCGGCTCGCCCATGATCTCGATCTTTGCGATCCGGCGGGCCAGCGCCGCGAGCATTGTCTCGCCTTCGAGCCGCGCGACCAGCTGGCCGACGCACATGTGAATACCTGAGCCATAGCCAACATGGCCGGACGTGCGGCGGGTTATGTCGTAGCTGTCGGGCTTGTCCCAGCGCCCCGGATCGCGATTGGCAGCCGCCAGGAACATCAACACCTTCTCGCCCTCACCGATGGTCGCGCCTGACAGTTCGACTTCGCGCGTGGTCGTGCGGAAGAAGGTCTGCACCGGGCTTTCAAAACGAACGGCCTCCTCGAAAGCGTTGCGCGCCAGCGTAAAATCGTTGCGCAGGCGCTGCCACTGCACAGGGAAGCGCGCGAGACAGTAGACCGCTGCACCGATGCCGTTGACGGTGGTGTCGAGGCCCGCTGACAGAAGCGAACGCACCAACAGCGGCGCTTCGGTCGCGGTGATGGCACCCTCGCCGACATGGGCGTGGATGCAGGCGCCGATGCCGCCGGGCGTGAGGCTGTCCCGCTGGCACTGCTCGGTGACGTAGGCCTGGTGAGGCGCCGAGCGCGCGATCGCCTCGTTGCGCAACTGGTTCGGCGGGCCGAAGGCGTTGAACACCAGGCTCGCATAGGGAATGAGATTCTCGCGTCCCTCAGGCTTAAGCCCGAGCGCATCTGGGAAGATCGACAGCGGATAGGCCTCGGCAAGGTCCGTGATGGCATCGAAGTTGCGCTTCTCCAGCAGCGCGTCCACACGCTCTTCCGCTGCCGCGGCAAAGCGGTCGCGCAGCCCCTTCATCACCGTCGGCGACAGCACCTTTGAGAGCACGGCGCGGGTGCGGGTGTGCTCGGGAGGATCGGCCTCGAGGATCAGGCTGGGCGGCCGCCACGGCGTCTCCTTCGCGAAATCGGCGAGGCCGACGCCACGACTGGAGCAGAACGTTGCGGGATCGTTCAGCACGGCATGAACTTCGGCATAGCGCGCCACGCCATAGACGTTCCACTTGTCGAGATAGACGACAGGTCCCGCCTCCCGCAGCAGCTCATGCGTGGGATAGGGATCGGCGAAAAAATCCATCGCGAACGGATCGACGTCGAGATGCGGGACGGCCGACGAACCGCTAATTTCCTGGGAGCTGGAAGTGCTCATGGAAGTCCTCCCTCATTTTGATCTTGTGAAAGGGCCGCGCTTACCTTTAGGTCTCCAGACACGCCGCGAGACAGAATCCCGACATGCCGCCGCCTTCGACCAGAGCCCGCCAGAAACCTGCGCCCGCCGAGACGGGACCGACGCTCGATCTTGACCGCTACGTCCCCGCGTTCATCACCTTCATCGCCAACAAGCTCTCGAACAGCGCCACCGCGTTCTATCAGCGAGAGTTCGGCGTCAACGTCACGGAATGGCGGATCATGTCGCTGCTCGCGATCGAGCCCGGCATTCCCGCCTCGCGCATCTGCCACGTCATCGGTTTCGACAAGGGCCCGGTGAGTCGGACGCTGGCCGGCCTGGAAAAGCGGGGGTTGATCTCGATCCGTACCGATCCCAATGACGGGCGCACCCATTCGATCTCGCTGACGGCGAAGGGCCGCGCCATCCATGACAAGGTGATCGTCGCTGCATTCGAGCGCGAACGGCGCCTGTTGTCCTGCCTGGACAAGGACGAGCGCGAGGTGCTGATCGACCTGTTGCGCCGCCTGCATGAAAATCTCGGCGCGGTGACCGGCAGCACCGAGACCTGACGGGCCACACAGCGGGCGCTGAGCCCTGTCATTTCCAGGCATGCGCCAACATTCGCCGGCGGCACCCTCTCTGCCGAGCATAGCTTCCTCCGATCCGACGCGGCGGTTCCTCCCGCCGTCATCCGTGTCTGGAACGGTTCGCATAAATTAGTTGCTTGGGCAACAAAAGAATCGTGCAGCATAATGCGGCAGGGCGGCTGGCGTAGTTGGGTTTGCCGAGCTCTCTTGTCCCGGACGCGCTGCAGCGTGAAACGCTGCTGCGCAGAGCCGGGATCCAGAGATGCCAATCACGAAGAATGGCCCCGGCTCTGCAGCGCATCACTGCGTGCTGCGCTGCGTCCGGGGCACAGGCCCAAGCGCTACAGACCGATCCACTCGCCCGGCGCATCGTCATCCAACCGCGCCACCGCATCGGCACGGCGCGTCAGCACCGCGCGCTGGTTGATGTAGCCCTTGTCGGTGATCTCGCCGCCGTCGACCGACGGCGGCTCGGCGAGCAGCAACGCGCGCGTGGCGTGGCCGGAGGAGTTGGCGCCGTGTTGCTTCAGTTTCGCCAGCCCCCGCGCGATCGCGGCTCTGATCTTCTCATGCGCGAGCACGTCGTTCACGCCTGCGGTCTCGGGCAGGCCGGCATGCGCGCGGCACGCAGCGATGTTCGGAAACACCAGGAAGCGCACCTCGTCGCCGCCATGGCCGGTGACGACGATGTCCTGCGCGAGCGGCGCCAGCGCGGCGATGCCGGCGAGGCGCAGTGTGCCGACACTGACCCAGGTGCCGGAATTGAGCTTGAAATCCTCCGCGACGCGGCCGTCAAAGAATAGGCCGCGTTCGGGCCGGTTCGCGTCGGCGAACTTCACGGCATCACCGATGAGATAAAAGCCCTCGTCGTCAAAAGCCTGCCTGGTCAGCTCCGGCGCCTTCCAATAGCCCGGCGTGACGTTGGGGCCGCGCACGCGCACCTCCAGCTTGTCGCCGGAGGTAACGAGCTTCAGTTCGGTGCCGGGAATGGGCACGCCGATATTGCCCGAGCGCTCCGCGAGGAAATGGCAGTCGGTGGCCAGCGGCGACGTCTCGGTCGAGCCCCAGGCCGAGACCATCGGCATCGCGCGGCCAACAGTCTTGACGGAGAGTTCTTCCAGCGCATCCCAGAGATTCTGCGGCAGCGCCGCACCGGCGTAGAACGCGAATTTCACCTCGCTGAAGAAGCGGCGACACAGCTCCTCGTCGCCGCGCAGCGCCGCGATCAACATGTCGAAGCCGCGCGGCACGTTGAAATAGACCGTCGGCATCACGCTTCTGAGGTTGGCGAGCGACATCGCAAACAGACCGGGCGCCGGCTTGCCGCCGTCGATATAGAGCGAGCCGCCATTGCGCAGCACGAGATTGAAATTGTGGTTCGCGCCAAACGTGTGGCTCCAGGGCAGCCAGTCGAGAATGACCAGATCGTCGCGCGCCCGTTCGAGAAAAGTCCAGGTCTGCGCCTTGGCCTGCTGGCTGGACGTCAGCATGCGCTGGGTGTTGATCACGGCTTTCGGCGTGCCGGTCGAGCCCGAAGTGAACAGGAGTTTTGCGATCGTATCGGGCGTCACCGCGGCGAAGGCCTTTGCGACGTCGGGGCTCTCGGGCGTTGCCGCGATAGTGCGAAAGGCCAGCGCATCGGCATCGTCGGCATTGCCGCTGATAATCTGCGCGCTATGCAGCGGCTTGATCGCGGCCAGCGCCGCCGCAAACGGCCTCGTCGCGGAGACATAGATCGCGGCGGGCTCAAGCAACGCGATCATGCTCTTGAGCTTGTCGAAGTCCTTTGACATCAGGGAATAGGCCGGCGAGATCGCCGCCGAGGGCACGCCGACATGCTGCGCCGCCAGTGCCAGCAGCGCATGATCGATGCTGTTGTCGGAGAGGATCGCGAGCGGGCGCTCCGCGCCGAGACCGTGCGCCAGAATCCAGGACGCCGCCGCGCGCACCTGGCGCAGCGCCTGCGCATAGGTAACGGTGCTCCATGGCGCTTCGGCACTGCTGCGCTCGGCGAGGAAAATCGCGTCGGGCCTCTGCCGCGCCCATTGCTCCAGCCAGTCGCCGACGCAGCGCGCGCCATCGCGCAGAGGCTCGGGCGAGCGCAGCACGATGCTGCCGTCGGCGCGATGCTCGGCAACGGTTCTGGGTGTCGCAAACAGGCTCGAAGCATCACCGCGTGGGGCGGCTGTCATGGTTTCCTCCTCGCCCGGAAGCCGGGACCGGTCGCAGCCTCGTCGCGGACCGCGTTGGCCAGCATGTTGGCCACGACAATTGTTGGGGCGCAAGCTGGGGCCAGGTGGGACGGCCCGCCGCCGTTCAAAGGGCTGGTCGCCGCGCATCCGCGGCATGGATTGCTGGCTGCACCTGATCTAGCTGCCTATTATTTGCGCAAATGCTCGTAACAGGGCGCTGACACGAAGGTCCGCCGGAGCTCGAAATATCCCACAAGCCACTGATCTCTCGGTAATATCCGCAGCACTTGTCCTGCCCGGATTCTGTACACAATGGCACATCGCTTGCTTCGATCGGGGTGAAGAGACGTAGCCGGAGATTTGTCGCCATGAAGGCTGAAATGGGGGCTGAGCAGCCTGAAACGGTCGCCGCGATCGTGGCCGCGCATCGCGCGGGCACGCTCACACCGGCGCAGACGGTCGCGCGCACCTATCAGCGCATCCGCGACCACAACGACCCCGCCGTCTTCATCAGCCTGCGCGACGAAAAGGACGCGATCACGGAGGCCGAGAAGCTCGCCACCAAGGACGCCGCCAGCCTGCCGCTCTATGGCGTGCCGGTCGTGGTGAAGGACAATATCGACGCGCTGGGATTTCCGACCACCGCGGCGTGCCCGGCCTTCTCGTATACCCCGACACATGATTCGACCGCGGTGCAGCGGCTGCGCGCCGCCGGCGCGATCATCATCGGCAAGACCAATCTCGACCAGTTCGCGACCGGCCTTGTCGGCGTGCGCTCGCCCCACGGCATCCCCAGAAACGCGATCCGCGAGGACCTCATTCCCGGCGGCTCGAGCTCGGGATCGGCCACCGCCGTCGGCGCCGGGCTGGTGCCACTGTCGCTCGGCACCGACACCGCCGGCTCAGGCCGCGTGCCGGCGATGCTCAACAACATCGTCGGTCTCAAGCCGAGCCTCGGCATGATTTCGACCGCTGGCCTGGTGCCGGCCTGCCGGACGCTCGACTGCATCTCGGTATTCGCTTTGACGGTCGACGACGCCGCGCTGGCGCTCTCCGTGATGGCAGGTCCCGATCAGGCAGATCCGTTCTCGCGCGACCGGCCGCTTGGCGCGATCACCCCGCTCCCGGCAAACCTGCGCCTGGGCGTGCCGCGCAGCGGACAGCTGATCTTCTTCGGCGACAAGAAGGCGGAAGCGGCTTACGCCGAGGCGCTGAAGCGCTGGACCGCGCTTGGGGCAACGCTCGTCGAATTCGACCTCGAGCCGTTCTATGAGACGGCCCGACTGCTCTACGAGGGACCGTGGGTGGCCGAGCGCTATCTCGTGATCCGCGACCTGCTCGCCTCGGCACCGGAGGCGATCCATCCCGTGACGCGCGAGATCACCGCGGCCGGTGCGCGGTTGACGGCGACGGACACCTTCTCCGCGCTCTATCGTCTGCAGGGCCTGCGCAAGATCGCCGAACGCACCTTCACCAATATCGACGCGCTGGTGCTGCCGACGGCGCCGACGGCCTATACGACCGCGCAGGTGCGGGCCAATCCGGTCGAGCTCAACAGCCGGCTCGGCACCTATACCAATTTTGTCAATCTGCTCGATCTCTGTGGTCTCGCGCTGCCGGCGGCGATGCGCGCCGACGGCATCCCGTTCGGCATCACAATTCTTGCACCCACCGGGCACGATGCGCTGCTCGCCAGCATCGGCCGCGTGTTCCATGCCGATACCAAACTGACGCTTGGCGCAAAGGGCGTCGTGCAAGCCGCGCTGGCGCCGCTTGCCGCAAGCGGCGTCGACGAGATTCCCATCGCCGTGGTCGGCGCGCATCTGTCCGGCATGGCGCTGAACGGCGAACTGAAAGCGCTGAACGGCCAGCTGATCGAGGCAACCAGGACCGCGGCGGACTACAAGCTCTACGCATTGAAGACCACGCCGCCAAAGCCGGGCATGCTGCGCGTCGAGGCCGGCAAGGGCGCGTCGATCGAGCTGGAAATCTGGTCGCTGTCGTCGTCCGCCTTCGGCAAGTTCGTCAACGCGATTCCCGCGCCGATGGCGATCGGCACGGTGCGGCTGGCCGATGGCCGCAGCGTGAAGGGATTTCTCGTCGAGCCCGAGGTGCTGGGCGAGGCTCGCGACATCACCGCGTATGGCGGCTGGCGGAAGTATATGGCGGAAGCTACGACAGCGTAGGTCTCGTAGGTGGGCAAAGCGAAACGTGCCCACCATCACCGTCAGCTTGGGGAGATGGTGGGCACGGCGCTTTGCGCCTTTGCCCACCCTACGCAACCGTGCGCGCGCCCCTAAACCGACACCGCGTAGATCTCGTACTCCCCGCGCACCAGCTCGATATGCGCGCGCATCGCGGCGGCGGCGCCCTGCTTGTCGCCGCGCATGATGGCGACGACAACGCGGTCGTGCTCGGCTTGCGACTTGGCGAGACGGCCGAGATTGCGGAACTGGGCGCGGCGAAACGGCTGTACGCGCACGCGCGTCGCCAGCGTGATCTCGGCGATGTAGCCGTTCTGCGATCCCGCATAGATCGCGTTGTGGAAGCGCTCGTTGACCTCGTGGAAGCGCTCGGGATTGCCGGCGTAGCTCAACACCCGCAGTTCTTCGTGGATGGCTTCCAGGCCGTGACGCTCAGTGGCGGACATGCGCTCGGCGGCAAGACCCGCACACAGCGCCTCAAGCTCCGCCATGGCCTCGAACATGCCCGTCAGCCGTTCGAACGAGGGCTGCGCCACCACCGCGCCGCGATGAGCGCGCGCTTCGACGAGGCCGCTTGCCACGAGCTGACGCAGGGCTTCCCGCACCGGCGTGCGCGAAACGCTGAAGCGGCGCGCGATGTCGGTCTCGTCAAGCGGCGCACCGGGTGGCAGAGCTCCGCGCACGATCTCGTCGGCGAGCTGCAGGCGCAGCTCCTCGGCGCGCGTGACCTTGTGCGCTGACGGCGCCCCCCGGTCGACACGCGGCACCGCCGGTTCGGCCGGCAGCGCTCCGGGCGGAAGATCGTCAAGCGTCATACGGTCAGGTCTCTTTCGACTCGTCGATGATGCTGACATGGGCGGCGACGACGCGCCAGCCCTCCGGGAATTTTACCCAGGTCTGCATCTGCCGGCCGACCTTGCCCGGCATCGTGTCGCGATAGAACAGGGTGGAGGCAACCGCGGTGTCGCGGCCATAGCTGGTGATCACGGTTTTCGCGGTGCGGCGATTGAGGCCGACCGCCGAGCGGCCGGCGCGAAAGCCGGAGATTGCTTCATAGCCGTAGAGGTTCTCGCCGATGCCATAGCGCAGCGTGCGGGGATCGTTGCGGAAGAGCTCGCCGAGCACGGCGACGTCGTTGGTGATCAGGGCCTGCTCATAGCGCTCGAACGCAGCTTTGACGTCTGCGATCACCTCGGGGAGATCGATCTCCATCTCAAAATCCTCTTGGGCTGGGCGCGGCGGCAACACCCATCTTCTCCAACGCGAACGCGACGCGCAGCGCGATGTCCTCGCGCCATGGCGCGGCGATGATCTGCACGCCGATCGGCAGCGGATCGAGCGGCACCGGCACGGCGACCACAGGCAGGCCGATGAACGAGATCGGCTGGGTGTGGATGCCGATATTGGCGCGCACCGGCATCTCGACGCCGCCAAGATTGAAATTGACCTGGCCGAGCTTCGGCGCGGTGCATGGCGTCGCCGGTGCGATCAGCACGTCGACGGATTTGAAAATCTCGGCGAGTTGCGCGCGATACCAGCGGCGGAATTTTTGCGCGCGGTCGACCAGCGGCGCCGGCACCATGGCGCCCGCAATCAGCCGGTCGCGCACGGCGGGATCGAAATCGTTCGGCCGCTTGCGCAGCCGATCGAGATGCAGCGAGGCGCCCTCAGTGGTGGTGATGACATAGGCCGCCGCGCGGGCGCGCGCAGCTTCGGGCACGTCCACCACGCGCGTTGCGCCCAGCGCCTTGGCGACGCGGCTGACGGCTTCGACAGCTTCCGGAAACAAATTGGTCTGGAAGTACCCGCCGGCGATCGCGATGCGCAGGTCGGACACCGGATTGGCAAGCAGCGGTGTCGTCGGCTCCAGACCACGTGTGGTGGTGCAGGCGGCATCGTCGGCATCCGGTCCCTGCATGGCGTCATAGGCCAGCGCGAGATCGGTGGCGGAGCGCGCGAACGGGCCGAGATGATCGAGGCTCGCGACGAACGGGAAAGAGCGCGCACGCGAGAGCCGGCCATAGGTCGGCTTCAGGCCGAAGATGCCGCAGAACGAGGACGGCACGCGGATCGAACCGTTGGTGTCGGAACCGAGCGCGATCGGCACCAGCGCGCCACCAACGGCGCTGCCCGAGCCGCCGGAGGAGCCGCCGCTCATCCGCGTCGTATCGTGCGGATTGCGCGAGGGACCGTCATGGACGTTCTCGCCGGTGAAGTCATAGGCGTATTCACCCATGTTGAGCGCACCGACCAGCACGGCGCCGGCCGCTTCCATGCGCTCGATCAGCGTGGCATCGCGCGTGGCGGGTGCGCGATCGCGGTTGATCTTCGAGCCTGCGCGCGTGGCGAGGCCTGCGACGTCGAACAAGTTCTTCACCGCGAACGGCACGCCGGCCAATGGGCCGACGGACTTGCCGGCGGCGATATCGGCATCGATTGCGCGCGCTTTGGCGCGGGCGCGATCGGCGGTGATGTCGGTAAACGCATTGAGGATGGTGTCGTGCTGCTTGATGCGCGCAAGCGCGGCTTCGGTCGCATCGAGCGCGGACATCTTGCGGCCCGCAACCGCGCTCGCGATCTCGGAGGCCGTCATCTCTGGCTTGGTCGTCATGGCGGCGTCAGACCGTGAACACGGGCGCCGGCTCGGTCTCGTCCGGCAGCGCGAATTCGTCGACGAGGCGGCCGAGCCGCAGCGAGACCTCGAGATTGGCGCGGATGGACGCCCTCCATGCTTCCTCGACGGGCAACGCCAACGCTTTGGTGACAGCGTCGATATAATCGTCCAACGGTTCGGCCATCACGCTCCCAAACAAGCTCTCAGTGTGCGCTCTGTCTGCAGCGGCGGATGCGGGATCGCCGTCAGCAGCTCCTTGGTGTAGTCGTCCTGCGGATCGCTCAAGACCCGCTCGGAAGATCCTTCCTCGACGATTCGACCCGACCGCATGACAATGACACGATCGCACAACAAGCGCACTACGTTCAAATCATGCGAGACGAACAGATAACTCATACCTAGTCGGGCCTTGAGGTCCTGGAGCAGATTGAGGACCACGGCCTGGACCGAAACGTCGAGCGCGGCGGTCGGCTCGTCCAGGATCACGAGTTTCGGGTGCAGGGCGATGGCGCGGGCGATGCCGACGCGGGCTTTCTGGCCGCCCGACAATTGGTGCGGGAAGCGATCCAGCAGATTGTGCGGCAGGCCCACCATGGTGGCGAGCTCCTCGCAGCGGGCGCGGAGCGCGTCGCGCCCCCTGACGTCGCCGAGCTGCATGATGGGATCGGCGATGGCACGCACGGCGGTGAAGCGCGGGTTGAGGCTGTCGGTCGGATCCTGGAACACCATCTGGATGCGCCTGCGCTGCGGCAGCCGGGCAAAGCCGGCGGGCGCGATGCCGCCGATGTCCTCGCCGTCGAACTGGATCAGCCCCGAGGTCTGATCCAGCAGCCGCATCACCATCATCGACGTGGTCGATTTGCCGCAGCCGGACTCGCCGACCAGGCCGACGCTCTCGCCGTGACCGATCGAGAAGCTGATGCCGTCGACGGCGCGGAACACGTCCGGCTCGACCGGCGGCTTGCGGCCGAACAATTTGCCGAGCGTGGCGGTGGCGCCCTGGCGGGGATATTCCTTGACCAGCTTGTCGATGAGGAGAAGGGGCTGCCCGCTCTTCCTGGCCTCGTCCTGCGAAGCCTGATGGATGGCCCGGTCAGGCCCGGCCACGACGGCTGAGCCTTCCTCCTCCGGCAACAGATCCCGCAGGCTCACGCCGAGCCGCGGCGTCGCGCGCATCAGCTTCTTGGTGTAGGGGTGCTGCGGGTTGGCGAAGATGTCGGCGGCCTTGGCGGTCTCGACCACCCTGCCCTTTTCCATCACGACGACGCGGTCGCAATAAGCAGCGGCGAGGCCGAGATCGTGCGTGATCAGGATGGTGGACATTGCCTTGCGCTTGGTCAATTCCACGATCAGATCCATCACCGCCTTCTGCGTGGTGACGTCCAATCCGGTCGTCGGCTCGTCCGCGATCAGTAGCTGCGGATTGCAGGCGAGCGCGAGCGCGATGACGACACGCTGGCACATGCCGCCTGACAATTCGAACGGATAGGCGTGATAGCGCTCGCGCGGGCGGGCGATCTTGACCTGCTCCAGCGCCTCGATCGCCTTCTCGCCGCGGTCCGAAACCATGGCCTGCTGGACATGGGTGCGCAGCACGTCCTCGATCTGGTCGCCGACCTTCCGGATCGGGTTGAGCGCGGCGCGCGGATTCTGGAAGATCATCGAGACTTCGCGACCGCGCAGATCGCGCATCTGGTCTTCGGTCGCGGCCTTGACGTCGATGCCCGAGAACATCACCGAGCCTTCGGCGATCCGCCCCGCACGGTCGAGAATGCGCATCACCGCATACGACGTCACCGATTTGCCGGAGCCGGACTCGCCGACGATCGCAAGCGTCTCGCCCTTGGCGACGGAAATGTTGACGTGCTGCACCGCCTTGACGATGCCGCGGCGGGTGGTGAATTCGACGGTAAGGTCCTGGACGTCGAGCAGCGGCGGGGCGGTCATGGGCACCTCCCAACTAAAAATGGCGAAAACAACCCCATGCACAGTAGAATGAGGTTGATTTCATTGGGGAATTTCGAGCGAAAAAGTACGCCTAACCCAGCCATCACGTCCTCCGCTGGGGGTCGACGATGTCGCGCAGGCCGTCGCCGAGGAGGTTGAAGCAGAACACGGCGATCATCAAAGCGAGGCCCGGGAATAGCGCGATCCACCATTCGCCTGACACCATGAAGCCGGCGCCTTCGGCGACCATGATGCCCCATTCGGCCGTCGGCGGACGGACGCCGAGGCCGATGAAGGAGAGACCGGCGGCATTGAGGATGGCGTAGCCCATGGTCAGCGACATCTGCACGATCATGATCGGCATGATGTTCGGCAGGATATGCACGAGCAGAATGCGGAATTCGCCGTTACCGGACAGACGCGCGGCCTGCACGAAGCCGGCGTTACGGCGGACATTGGCTTCGGCGCGCGCAACGCGGGCGTAGAGCGGGAAGTTCACGATGGCGGTGGCCAGGATGATGTTCTGCACGGTGTTCCCCAGCGCGGCGACGATGCCCATGGCCAGCACGAACAGCGGGAACGCCATGATGGTGTCGGCGACGCGGCCGACGATGCGATCGGTCCAGCCGCCGAAATAGCCGGCCGCGATGCCGGCGAGCCCGCCCATCAGGAACACCAGGGCGACGGAGGCGACCGCGATGAACGTATCGAGCCGCGTCGCCACCACGACCCGGCTGAAGATGTCACGGCCCAATTGATCGGTGCCGAACCAGTGCGCGGCCGACGGTGGCTTCAGCGACGCCACGGTGTCGGACGCCAGCGGGTCATACGGCACCACATAGGGGCCGAAGATCGCGGCAAGGAGGATCACGATCAGCAGCGCGAATGCAAAGCCGGTGACCTTGTTCTCGCCGAGCACGTAGCGGGTCTGGTCGAGGAGCGCGACGAGACCCGACGTGCGCGCGGGGCCGACGGGTTCAACAGCAGGCGCAACGGTGCTCATGATTAGCCCTCCAACCGCACGCGCGGGTCGATCACGCCATAGAGAATGTCGATCACGAGATTGAGCAGCACGTACATCACCGCCATGGTCAGCACGAACCCCTGCACCGGCGCGAAGTCCGACGAGATCAGCGCTTCGACGGCGTAAGAGCCGATGCCTGGCCAGGCGAACACTTTCTCCACCAGCACGTTGGCGCCGAGCAGGAACGAGAACACCATGCTCAGCGTGGTGATGACGGGGAGCATCGCGTTGCGGAAGGCGTAGGTGACGATGACGGTCGCCGGCGACAGGCCGCTGGCACGCGCGGTGCGCACGAATTCGGAGGACAGCACCGCCAGCATCGAGGCGCGCGTCATGCGCGCGATCGGCGCCAGCGAGAAGATCGCAAGCGTCGTCGCCGGCAGGATGAGCTGGCTGCATGCCGAACGGAACGCCTCGAAGTCGCGCGCGATCAGGGTGTCGATCAGATAGAAGCCGGTCACTGTCGGCGGCGCGCTGTAGAACACATCGAGCCGGCCGAGCGGCGCGGGCGACCAGCCGAGCCGGAAATAGAACACATAGACCAGCACCAGACCTGTGAAGAACACCGGCAGCGAGACGCCGGCCGTCGTCGTCACACGGCAGAGATGGTCGACCCATGAGCCCGGCCGCGTCGCCGCCAGCACGCCGAGCGGAATCGCGATCACGACCGAGACGATGAGGCCGAGCAGCGTCAGCTCGGCGGAGGCCGGCAGGCGGTTGCGGATCTCGGCTGCGACCGGCTGGCCGGTCGTGAGCGAGTTGCCGAAATCGCCATGGGCGAGATCGTTGGTGTAGCGAAAGAACTGCTCGATCAGCGGCTTGTCGAGGCCGAGTTTTTTCCGGATCTGCTCGACGGCTTCTTTCGTTGCGGCGGGGCCGGCGAAATACGCCGCGGGATCACCGGGCAATGCGCGGGTCAGCAGGAAGGTGACGATGACGACCCCGATCAGCGAAGGAATCGCGAACATCAGGCGCTTGCCGATCATGGTCAGCATGGCGACTTCCTCTTGCGCGTTGAATGAACCCGACACGCGGCCACTCGCTCCGCTGCGTTCCCTCCCCCCTTGTGGGGGAGGGCTAGGGAGGGGGGTGGCTCCGGGAGAGATCGGAGTTTGTGGCTACCCCTCTCCCCACCCCTCCCCCACAAGGGGGGAGGGAGCCTGAAAAGCGTGCTCACCTCACTGCGAAGGACAGCGCCCGCCATCCCCTTACCCCTTCGCCATCGCGCGATAATCCAGCCTCCGGTGGAACCAGTATTGGTAGCCGCTGATGTTCTTCTGCATCGCGACGTTGACGAACGGCTGGTACAGCGGGATGCGCGGGATGTCGCTGTAGGCGAGTTCGACGAAGCCCTTCACGTCGGTGTCGTAGGTCGCGGTGTCGCCGGTCGCGGCGGCCGCGCGTGCGCCGTCGATCAGCTTGTCCATCTCCGCCGACTTGTAGCTCATGGTGTTGAAGACGGAATTATTGCCGTGATAGCACCAGTAGAAGAAGTATTCGGGGTAATCGAGCCAGCCCGAGAATACGTTGGTGAAGAGCGGCATTTCCTTCTTGTTCAATTCGGTGCGCCAGTTGGCGCCGGGCACCTTGTTGATGGTGGTCTTGATGCCGATCTGGGCCAGGCTCTCCTGCACCAGCACGCAGAGCGGCTCGTTGACGCCGGCGAAGTTGAGGTCGAACGAGATCGTGGTCTCGAAGCCGTTCGGGTAGCCGGCCTCGGCCAGCAGCGCCTTCGCCTTGTCCATGTCGGTGTTGTATTTGTGCGGCTGCGGCCAGGCGACTTCGG
This sequence comes from Bradyrhizobium sp. 17, assembly GCF_023073515.1. Classification (NCBI taxonomy): domain Bacteria; kingdom Pseudomonadati; phylum Pseudomonadota; class Alphaproteobacteria; order Hyphomicrobiales; family Nitrobacteraceae; genus Bradyrhizobium; species Bradyrhizobium sp. 17. The sequence continues at coordinate 233,171 of NZ_JADPJQ010000113.1, forward strand.
TTGGCTTGTCCTTGGGCGCGCCGAACATCGGGTTAGCCAGCCCGAACATCACCGCGTCCATGATCTTCTGATAGGGAATCGCGCAGGCGACCGCCTGACGTACCTTGGGATTGTCGAACGGCGGCTTGGTCACGTTCATGCCGATATACTGGATGCCGTTGGAGAACGGCAGCGACACCACGTTGAGCTTGCCGCTCGCCTTCATCTCCTGGAAATCCTTGAACGGCAGCTCATAGGAGATGTCGGCGTCGCCGCGCTCCAGCAGCGCGCGGCGATTGCCGGCCTGCGGCACCATGCGCCAGATCACGCGCTTGATCTTCGGCAGCGGGCCGCCGACCCAATCGTCGTTGCGCTCCATCACCACTTCGGTGCCGGCGGTCCACTTCGTCACCTTGTAGGCGCCGGAGCCCGCGGTCTGCTGCTTGGTGAATTCGAGTCCCCAGGGATCCTTCTCGCTGGCGTTCTTCTTCACCAGCTCGGAATTGATGATGCAGGGCACGATCACCGCGAGATCGGGGATCGTCAGCTTGTCCTTCTTCAGGAAGTCGACACGTACCGTGTAGTCGTCGATCACGACGAACTGCTCGGGTTTCGTGAGCGAGCCCGCGCTCATCTGGAAGGTGGGGAATCCGCCGACGCTGACGGCTCGGTCGAGCGACCACTTCACGTCCTTGGCGGTCACAGGCGCGCCGTCGTGGAATTTGGCGTTCTTCTTCAGCTTGAAGGTGACCGACCTGTCGTCGATCTTGAAGTCCTCGGCGAGTTCGCCCTTGAACTTGTCGCGGTCGTAATAGGGCACGCCGCCGGGGCCGGTCTTCATCTCGTGGCTGAGCAGGCGGTCGTAGCAATTCCAGGACACCTCATAGCCGGGCACGTTGGTGCCGACGCCGTGGATATCGAGATTGTTGGGGCCGCCTTCCGAGACGATCAGCAGCGTCTCCGAGCGCGCATCGGCCTTGGCCGACGAGATCACGGACGGCATGGCCGGAAGCGCCGCGCCTGCGGCCAATCCGGAAACGGACTTGAGGAAATCGCGGCGCTTCATGGAATGGCTCCAACACAAAAGTTTTCTGGTTGGAACTGGATTCGCAAGGTTCGTGCCAAGGCTTAAGCAAGGATTAAACCAGCTAAGCCTATGAAATGTTTATAGGAAAAGGCTGCTATCCGGGCCGTCGATCAGAAGCCAAGCCGTCGGACATTGCATACAAACAGGTATATTTGCCTAAAAAATATGCTTCGAGAATACCAGCCTATTGCGTGAGCGCGTCTCGCCCCTAGGTGGCGCGGCTATCGATCGCGGCCCGTCACCCCGGCCAGATCAGTTCCTGAAGTTCGACCAGATCATCCGCCTGCTCCTGCCAGCCCTCGATGCAGATGTGGCTGTTGAGGTCGCTGGCGCGATGCAGCAGCATCAGGGCCATCAGCCGTCGCTTGAGCGCGAAGTCGAGCTTCGCATAGCCAAAGCCTTCGAGCAGGTTGCGCACCCTGCCCGGCCGGCCCGCTGCCATGAAGGCGCTAGGGCCGAGCAGATCGTAGTCCCGCCATCCCGCCAGCACGTCGCCGAAGTCGAACAGGCCGGCGAGAGACCATTGATCGTCGTGGCGGGCGAGCAGGAAGTTCTCCGGAATGTATTCGCCGATCAGGATCACCGGCGACGCATCCATCGGAATGAGCGCGGCCGCATCACGCAGGAGATCGTCGAGGCCGGCGAGGAATTTCGGCGCCAGGCCGAGACGCGTGTGCCGCGCCTTGCAGCCCTGCATCTGGGCCCGCATGAAGTCGTCCCAGCGCGGCTGGATCTGCGCGAGTGAGCCGAGCGGCGCGCGCTGCACGGCGGCGATGGTCTCGCCGATCTGTCGCAGCACGCGCTCCTTCTGCGCTTCCGGCAACGACGGCCAGACCTCCGAGCCGAGCGTGCCGGCAAGGCGCGTGATGATCAGATAAGGCCAGCCGTCGCGCTCGCCTTCCGCGACGATCTCGGGAATTGGCAAGTCAATGCGACCGGCAAGCTGGGCCAGCGAGCCGTGCTCGGAGACGAACTGCGCGCGGAGCAGCGGCGGGAAGATTTTCAGGATCAGGCGATCGCCGAGCCCGACCACGAGATTGGTGCCGGTGGCAAACACGTGCGGCGCGCTGGCATCGAGATCGTGGCTGCGGGCGATGTCGAGTGCGATCGGCAGCCATCGCGGAGGGTCGGCGCGAAAGGCGCGAAAGCTTGCCGCGTCGGCGAGGTGGGGGAGTGGCATCGACATCGTAACCTAACGGCTGTTGAGCTCGTCATGCCCGGGCTTGTCCCGGGCATCCACGTTCTTCGTGCTGCGGCCAAGGCGTGGATGGGGGGG